>CAIZQW010000334.1 GCA_903935195.1 uncultured bacterium | reverse complement strand
GGTCAAGGCCGAGAGTGGAGTTTTTTCCATTACCGAAAAGCCCTTGGAGGCTTCTCCAGAGGACTCTACCACGGAAACGCCTGCTAATACAGGGGAAGTAGTCGAGGCTGACAAGCCACTCGCACGCGCAGTACGTGAAGCGCATGCTGCTACACACGTCAAGAACATTGTCCTCTCGCTCCCCCTCTCTCGGCTCTTGGTGCAGGTGATGAAGTTTCCCGTGGAGATGCGGGAAGAGCTCGGCGATGCAGTCGCCCTCCAGATGGACAAACTCTCGCCCTTCGGGGGTGAGGAGCTGACCATCAGTCATGAGGTCCTCGCGGAAACCGAGACCGATCTCTGGGTTCTCTGCGCGGCGATGCCCTCTATCACCTTTGATGACATCGGCGCAGCCCTGCGCCTCGAAAAAATCCATGTCACCCGCACCGACATTTCTGGACTCGGCTGGTTCCGCACCCTCTGCGCTCCCTTGCAACTGACACGCCCCGGACGTCGGGTGGTCTTGATGGATCTCGATGATGGCTGGGACATGATCATCATGGATCATGGCATCCCTGTGTTGATCCGCGGGATGGGACACCAACCCGACACAGAATCGCTCGTCCGAGAGATTACCTTGTCCTTTTTGAGCGCTGAGCTTGAGGCCGGTTCCTGTGTCGCCTCGGAAGTACTCATCGTCACCAACAACCTGCCAGACGCTGAACGCGACAACGCCATTCACATGTTGCTGGATGCGCCAATCACCTATCACAAGCCTCCACTTGAAGATGGAGGGGTCGAGGGTGTTGCCTTGCGTACCCGCGAGAACGCGACCATGGACCTGACCCCTGCCCTCTGGCGTCAAGCCGTCACAGAAGCTAGAATAGCCAAACGCATCTACGCGGGAATTGGCGTGGCCATGACCCTCTGGACCCTGATCATGGGCGTCCTCTTTGGGGCGCCAACTTACTACAAAATCAAGATGGATCGCGCGAAGGCCTACTCGAAGGCTCATGATAAAGCCTACAAGCAAGTGTCCCACACACGTTCGCGCGTACAACTGATCGAGTCCTACAGGGATCGTACGCGCTCCTCACTGGAGATGCTCCGTATCGCCTCAGAATCCTTGCCGCAAGGGATCACCCTGCTGAGCTTTGTCTACAAGAAAGGGGAGGGCTTCAAGATTTCCGGAGATGCCGATGACCCCTCAATGGTTTATACCTACAAGGACATCATTACGAATTACCAAGATGCCGATATGGGCAAACCCCTCTTTAACGTTGTCACACTGAAGGGTCCTTCCGCAAGCAGGGGCAAGCACAAGTTCGACATTGATGCCAAGTTTGAAGGAGGCCAGAAAGACAAATGACCGCACTTTCATTCAAAGAGAAGAATCTCATACTGATCTTAGGGGTGGTCCTCCTCTATGGCGTTGCCGCACTCTCCTACAGCCCGAAGAAGACCAGCCTGAACATTGCCAAGCGTAACTACGAGCGCGAAGCCAAGAAACTTCAGGAAGAGCGCACACTCATCGCGGCCCGAACCGAATGGACCCAACGGTATGAAACCATGCGCTCCATGATGCCTCCTTTCCCGTACGAGAAAGATGTCGTCACCTACTGGCTCAGCATGATGGACACAGCAGCAACCCGGCAAGGATTAACCATCTCCAATCGCCAAGCCAATAAAGAGATTGAGGTCGGCGATGTTTATGAACTGCCCCTTGATTGTAGTAGCTGGGAAGGCTCTCTTGAACAGCTCGTGAAGTTTCTTTACGACCTTGATCAGAAGGGCGCCATGCTCGACATGCGTCAAATCACAATCCGGCCCTCAAACAAACCCGGCATTTTGAAAGGATCCTTCACGCTGTACTGCGCCTATATGCGCGGAGACGTGAAGCAATAAACCAGAGACCTCTCTTTTGGAAAAGGACAACAGATCATGACACTTAAAACATACCTCCTCCCCCTTGGAACAGCCTGCGCCCTCCTCTTGAGCGTGCTCGTCGCTCACAGCCAGACCAACCCACTGCCTCCTGGCTTGACCCGTGCACCTTCAAAAGCTCCGGCAACCAAGGCGATGCCCGCGCGTACCTCGCCCCTTGCCCCTGCAGCGCCCAGTTCAGGGACCCTAGGTTCAGTCGCCACAGATGCCCCTTCAACTCCCGTTGCTACACCAACGGGAAGCTCCTCCACCAAGACCAACTCCACGCGCTTGAATTTTAATGGTGCCGACTCCTTGATTGTCCTCATGGCTTATGCCGAAGCAACAGGTCGCACGCTTATCCCAGCCCCCGATGCTCCAAAGACAACCATCACGCTTAAGAGCCAGCCAGAGATTGAGCTCACCAAAGAAGAGTATCTGGAAGCGATTGAAAAGACCCTTGCCATGAATGGCATCGTGCTCGTACCCGATGGAACAAAATTCCTCAAGGTCTTTGCAAAAGGCAAGGTGCGCACGGAAGGCATCAAGACCATCATGGACGAACCTGAAGGCCTTCACCCTGAAATGGGACGCACCATCAGCCAAATGATCACCTTCAAATTTCTCGCCGTCACTGAAGGACAGAAGGCGCTCGAAGGATTTAAAAAGCCAGATGGACTCTTCCAAGTCTTTGAACGGACCAATACCATTTTGGTCACTGACACTCAAGAAAACATCAATCGAATGTTGGAAATCGTCAAGTTTATTGACAAACCGATTGAGATCACCGACGAGGTTCAGGTCCGCACCATCAAGTATGCAAAGGCAGATGACATCAAAAAGCGCATCGAGGAGCTCGTTGCGGAATCACAGAAGCAACAACAGGCGAAAGAGGAGATCAAGGCGAACACCACTGGTGGACCTGGTACCACGCGCTCAACCGTCTCGCCCACAACATCCTCTCTTTTGGGACGCCCACTTCCCCCAGGACTGATTCGCCCCACACCACCGACCACTACGCCCACACCGATCCTTCCCAATGAGACACTCTCCGCCATGGTCAACGATGCTGATCGTGGCATGATCCGAGGTAAGGTTCAAGTCATTGCAGACGAGCGTTCCAACAAGCTCATCGTGGTCACCCGTCCCGAGAACATGCAGTTTTTTGACAAGATCATCGAGGTCCTCGACATCCCAACAGCCCCAGACATTCAAGTCAAAATCATCCGCCTCCAATACGCGACGGCAGACAGCACCGGGAGCAAGGATGGCGAAAAGGGTATCGCGGATGTCCTTAATGAACTCATCGGCAATGCATCCGCTTCTAAAAGCTCCACGGGTTCAAAAAGTAGTACCTCAACCGGCAACAAGCGTTCCTCCCCCTACCCTACCCCGAGAGCCAACCAGAATTTGACCAGCGCAACGCCTGCCCCGACACCTGCGCCCACGCCAACCCCCCGAACAACGACCGCTGACCGAGACGGCACAGGCAAAGTGGGTGAACTCAGCAAGGAAAACATCACCATTCTGGCGGACAAGCGTATCAACGGCCTCATCGTCATGGCCAGTCCCACTGACATGATGATCATTGAGGCACTCATCAAGGAACTCGATGTCGAACTCGAACAGGTCATCATCGAAACAGTCCTGCTTCAAGTTACACTGACTGACACCATCAAGACAGGCATTGACTGGGTGAGAAAAGGTACGCATGCGTACGGTGGTGGCGGCGCTGGCGCTAAAGACCCCCCTCTCGCCGCACTTGCCAAAGCAGCTGGTGCAGGTATAGGTTCTGCTGGTGCAGGCTATACCGTCATCTTCGATAATCTGGATATTAGCATGGTTGTTACCGCATCTAAAGAAGACAACCGTACAAAGGTTTTGCAGTCTCCTGTGCTGATGACAGTCAATAACAAGGAGGCTATTTTGGAATCTACGGACATGCGCTATCTCTACAAAGGCGTACGTACCAGTGGCGGCGGTTATGGGGGATACACCCAAGAGGTGCCAGATTATGAGCAACGTGATTTTGGTGTCACAATCAAGGTCACGCCGCGCATTAGCCCCAACGGGAACGTAACCTTAACCATCGATCAGAAATTTGAAACCCTTGGTGCCGACCAATTCGTTCCGGGTGTTGGTACTTCCACCAACCAAACAGGCGCATCCGGCGGATACTTTCCGACCATCAGTACCAGCAAGTTACAGGCCGATGTCTCCATCAGGAGTGGGCAAACCGTTATGTTGGGCGGGCTTGTCAGGACAGAACAGACCGTGAACGACTCTGGCATCCCTATCCTGAAAGACATCCCGCTCATTGGTCGCTACCTCTTCGGTAATACGAAAAACGTGCAGGATTCAAAAGAACTCATGGTCTTTATGACACCGTATGTGGTCAAAGGAAGTGCCGAAGCCCAGAGTGATGCACGTCGGCGTTTAGAGAGCACCAAAATGGACGGCGTCTGGTCCAAAGGTTGGTCGAACAGTGAACTGGCCGAGACCCCTAAGTTTGGCGTTATGCTCGACCGGGAGTATCGCAAGGAGGAACAACTCAAGAAAGAACGCGAAGCAGAGGGAAGGCTTCAAGAATTTAAGCAAAGGCATGCGAAAGATGGGGTTCGCACAAACACCCTCTATCAGAAAAAGTATACGCTTCCTGTTCCTTCACAACCTGAAGATAAAAGGGCCGTGCCCACAGAACCTCAGCGCCCAACCGTCCAAAAGCCAGCCACCATTCTCTCTTCAGGCCCGATGCGCGTCATCGAAGAAAAGACTGAACCTCTATTGATGGCTCCTGCGCCAGAGAAGGCTTCTGTTTCAGAATAACTGTTGCTCTGGCCGTGCCGCCCACCGACCTCTTGTCGATGAATCATTGATACTTGAATTGAATTTCTCCGTGAGCTCTGTGGGCTCTGTGAGAAAAAAACTGGCTGCACATTTCAAGAAAATACTCTACCGAGCCGGCTGAAAAACCGCCGGAGTCGGCACCGAATTACTGAGCAGCCCTAGATCAACCAATGGTGTCCCTTCCACGACATATCCGCTTCGCGACCAGAAGGGATACGCAACCACTTTTGATGAAATAACCCCATCCAAGAGTGCGACAGCTCCAGGAACACACTCAATCGCACGATCAATAGCTGTCTTCATGTTCGGGGTACCAGGAACAGTGAATCCATTATAGACAACCATATCCTCACCCTTCACACGACTCGTTCCGCGTTTAAAATCAGCCCCACGCGTCAGGTCAATATTTTTGGACGAGACAATCGTAAAGTCACCGATCCGCGTCACCGTCGTACATCCTGCCAAGACAACTGCCACGAGCGGAACCATCACAAACATAATCTTTCTTTGCATACTCTACCTCCTAGGTTGTGTTTGATTATCCTCTTTCCCCTTCTCGCTTACAAGTTAAATTCCGTTGTCTATAAATTCATGTGGAATGCTGGAATGATGGGAAAGCCGAATATCAGCTTCTGGAGGGCCACGCTCCGTCGTGGCCGGACGCGACAGAGCGCGTCCCTCCAAAAGTGAATTGAAACACCCCACTGTTCCATTATTTCTCTTCTTTGTGGTCCGGCAGCTGCCGGATGCGATACAGTTATTCATTCGTTTATTCCCGGGGATTCACCCTGGCACGGCGTAGCCTTGGCGAAGCCGGCTGCCAACTGCTACTGCCAACTGCCACTGCGCCGCCCTAGGCAGCGGGCTTGCCTATATAGCAGGAAATACCGCAGGTAGCGCAGGCTCGACAAGAGGAGCGCCAGCCCCATTCCGACATAAATAATCGCCAGACAGGGCTTCGGAATCGTTGAATGGCGCAGAAGTAGCCCCAGGGTAATCATCGCTGGAATGATTAAATAGCTTTTCCAGGGCATAAAAGAGAAGAGACACTTTTTTTCATCCCCGGGCATCAGACGCGCGATATTTTTGTCCACCACTTTCACCAAACCAAAATAATGGACAGGCAACGCAATGAGTATCCCCGCACCCCCGCACATGATTTGCTGACCCATTTCAGCGGCGAGCAACCAGAAGCCGGCGAAGGCGAGGAGGAGACAACCGACAGAGAACCAGAGCGACCCTGCAAGAAAGAGCAAGACCTCCCGTGTCACCGCTGGTTTATACTTTTTAATTTCCACTTTCATTGTTCACTTTTCTGTCACTTCATCCTGGGGCCGCGGACACTCTTGTCCGCCAATCCACCTTTATCTTCACAATCATTCTTAAACCTCAACCCAGCCAACAACTCCTATCATAGTAATTGATAGGTGCGCAATTACTCGCTTTGGCGGACAAGAGTGTCCGCGGTCCCAGGGATTGTCACTTTGTCATACTCTCGTCAAAAGTTACTCCTTCGTTTATTCCTGTCCGACAGACTTCCCGATGTTTTCCAACTTGCTGACACTTACTGACACTTCTAAGACTTATTGACACTTCTCACTACTCACCTTCACGGAAGGGACACGGTCGTCATTTAAACACGGACTGCGCAAAATATCCCCCATTTTTGGGGGCACCTTTGAAGCCTACTGCACCTTCTTCCGACAGAGCTTTCAGGATGCGCTGTGTTGTACGAAGACCGATGGCAAGGCGTTTCGACAGTGTTGGCGCATTGATGCCGGGATGGTCTATGATCGCATCCAACGTACGGGTCTTAATGGATTTTACACCGCCACCCGGTTTCTCATTTACACCGCCATCCTTGCATTTTACACCGCCACGCTGGGACGCCGAAGAGAGTTCTTCGCCAAACAACCGCAACAACTCCTTCTGTGTTTCAACGACTCTACCAAGAATGAATTGGATAAAGGGCGCAGTATCCGTATGCGCCTTTTCCAATGTCCAAATATATTCATTACGTAAAACAGGGGGGATGACGGAAATATTGTAACCAGCCCTCAACAAAGCCAAATTCATGAGCAGACGCGAAACACGTCCATTACCATCCACAAACGGATGGATAAAGACAAATTTCTGGTGCGCGAGGGCGGCAAACTCTACGGGATGTAATTTGTGCTCATGCTGATTGAACCACGCAACAAAGGCCTTCATAAGCGGCGCTACCTTTTCAGGTCCGGGGGTGGGATACTTGCTCCCGCTGATGAACACACGCACGTTACGATAGACCCCTGCATTCTCCTTGTCGATCTTCGTGTAAAACAACTCATGCAACTTTAAAATATCCGCTTGGGTCAACGGCTTTGACTTGGCCAGGTCGCACATGTAATCATACGCCTTTGCATGACCAACGGCTTCATACACATCCTTCATCGGCTTGCCACCGATCGTCAGGCCATCTTCGATGACAACTTTAGTCTCTGACTCTGTAAGGCTATTGCCTTCCAACGCGTTGCTTGAATAGGTCAGTCCGATCTTATAATACGCACGCAATGACTTAACCGTCTCCTTTGGGAGGGGACGATAAGCGTCAATCCGAACCTTATAACCTTCGCACGCTCGATAATCGATTTTATCTTTCATCTGTTTTACCATCCAAAATCTTAACCTGTTCCTGCTGTAGCGCCGCAATCAAACATAAGCTAAAATTGTGTTTATATTATATCATGTATTCACACAAGCTGGCCAGCTGAAAACAGTTTATTTAATGGCTAATCATGTTGTAAAACTCAAACTTAGCAGAGGAATAAGACTCTAGGGCCATGCTGCCTAAGCTTATTCCCTTTGAAATCTGGCCATAAGAAAAATCCGATTTCTATTCAAGATAAAATCCTTGTTTTTATTTGTCTTTCTTGCGACAAACATGATATATTTTTCTCACTGAGTTTTATTTATACTCTGTTAGAATTATTGCTCTATGAATACACGCGTGTTTAGTCTGATCAGCGGAGGAATCGTCGGTTTAGCATTTCTTATATTTGTCTGTGCTTACTTTACAGGGGGCCCAACAGAAAAAAATTCCCAGCAAATCGACAAAGGCGTGGCACTTTTGGAACAGATCGCTCATCAACCCAAACCCAAACTTACGCATATCCCTCAACTGGCTTCATCCAATACCCCTTCTGCCATTACCCTTCACCCTGCTCCGACATCGTCTGGAACCAGCAAGAGGCTCCTTCCCGATGCGACGCTTCAGAGACTTCGCAAAGCCTTCGTTTTGCCTCGTTTTCGGGAAGATCCAGGGATTCCAAGACCTCGTCACGTGCTGCTCGCGAACCGGTTACTGATCACACCCAATAAACGATTCTTCCCTGAGGTGGCTTCCGGCCGCCAGAAGCCCACGTCCCGAAACACCACGCCCTTCATGGTGGTCTTCGCTTCGCCCCTCTCTGATACCTCTCGCGAGTTGATGAAAGCAGCGGGAGCGATTGTCCGAGGGTTCATCCCGAACAATGCGATTCTTGCCGAATTAACCCCTGAAGCCCTTTCAAAGGTCGCGCGAATCAACGAAGCAACCACAGCAGCGGAGTTCTTTCCCGAGGATAAGCTCCAACCCTTCCTCGGCTCACTCATCGCAACTTATCCTCCGGAGTCGCAGATCCGTGTGACACTTCAAACCTTTGCGCCAGAAGATGCCGAAGTCATAGCTTCCCGCATCCGCGCCGCAGGGGGAACAGTGGAGGATGTCACTGCAACCGATCGCCACGGTTCGCTTCGCGCAATCCTCGCGCTGGGAAAAATTCCTCCCCTAACGATGCTGAGCGAGGTCCATTGGATCGAGGAGAGCGTACCTCAAAAATTACTGAATGATCAAGCGGCCATTACCTCGCATCTGAACTCACAAACGGCTTGGAATACATGGGGCCTCACAGGCAAAGGCCAAGTGATCGGCCATGCCGACACGGGGCTCGACACGGGTATGCTGGAAACCATGCACCCTGACTTTCAAGGGCGTATCAAAGCGCTAATCGCACTGGGACGAACTGGAGACGCTTCGGATACAGATGGGCATGGCACGCATACCGCAGGATCAATCTTTGGGTCGGGCTCCGCAAGTGGCGGACAATTTAAAGGCATGGCCTGGGCGGCTGAACTTGCACATCAATCCGTGATGTCCTCAAACGGTTCATTGGGCGGCATCCCATTCAATCTGAACGAACTCTTTCAGCAGACCTACGATTACGGAGGGCGCATCCACTCCGATAGTTGGGGTAGCGACACGGCTGGGGCTTACGACGCGGATTGTGCCTTTGCTGATGAATTTGCCTGGAACCATCCAGACCATCTGACCATCTTTGCGGCGGGTAATGCGGGCACTGACACCTCCCCCGCTAATGGCGTAATCGACCAGGGTTCCTGCGGTTCACCGGCCAATGCGAAGAACAGTGTATCCGTCGGCGCAACAGAGAATGACCGCCCATCTGGCACGGGTGGGGGAACCAGCACACCCTGGGGAACGGCATGGCCAAGCGATTATCCGACAGCGCCTATCGCCAGCGACCTGATCTCCTACAGCGCCACAACCTCTCCCTATCGTCAGGGCATGGCAGCCTTCTCCAGTCGTGGCCCAACCCAGGACGGGCGCATCAAGCCCGATGTGGTGGCTCCTGGCACCGATGTGGTCTCCACGCGCTCCTCGGTCGGCAATCCTTATGCGAACTGGGGACTCCATCCGCTTTTCTCTGACCGTTACTGTTTCAATGGTGGCACAAGTATGGCGACACCTCTGATCGCCGGCACGGCGGCACTGATGCGTCAGTATGCCATCGAACGCGCGGGCATCACCAATCCCTCGTCAGCGTTGATCAAGGCCATGCTCGTGGGAGGCGCCCGCTCGCTGACACCCGGGCAATATGGAACTGGCAGCACACGCGAAATCCCCGCCAACTCTCCCAATCCGGTTGAAGGCTGGGGACAAGTCAATGTCGCAGATACCGTACATCCGGAGAATCGGATGATCCGGCTTTTCGATCGGCTCTCTCCCACTACAGGACAGACCAACCTTCTGACCGTCACAGTCTTGAAAAATAGTTCTCCTCTGGATATTGCCTTGACCTGGGTCGATTATCCTGCAACCCTTGGTGCCTCCAAAACGCTCGTCAACAATCTCGATCTCTTGGTCCTGGATCCGGACGGTGTAAGTTATTATCCCAATAATCAGGCCAGCGCTGACACCGTGAATACCGTAGAGACAATCCGCATCAATTCAGCAAAAGAGGGCGTCTGGCAGATCCGGGTCATCGGCCAACAGGTGCTCTACGCCGGAGCGCCAGCAGCTGTCTATGTGCGTGGCGTACTTGAGGCGCCTCCTATTCTGATTCACAATCCTCTGACCAACCAGACTTTCCTGGCTTCAGCACCTACACCCGTGGATTTTCAGATACAGGCGCTTGATCTATTGACAAACAACGAGGCACGTGTTTTTTGGACCACGGGCACGGACGCCAGCGCAACCGGCACATGGACCTTGGCCAGCGCGCACTGGACCAGTAATGCATCCTATCGCGCAATGATCCCTGCCCAACTCCGCCCAATGAATGTCTGGTACTACGTTCACGTCCAGAGCACCCAGACGAACCTCTTCGCACCACTGTCAGCACCTGAGACAGCGTATCATTTCTATACAGACCTGCCCGTCTCCTTTACCGTCTCCGGCATTCCAGCGGATTTCGGAACCGTCTCACCTGAGTACGGCATTAACATCCGTGTTTCCGGCGTTCCTTTCGAAGCGACGGCTATGGAGCCTTATAACTGGCGTGATGGCATCCGCTGGGCGGTTTCAGGCTGGGAAGGCACGGGTGATGTGCCGGCTTCAGGACAGTCAAACCGGGTCTGGCTGACCCTCTATCAGGACAGTACCCTTTCGTGGAACTGGGGCATCCAATACGCGCTCACCAATGTGACCCATCTGATGGACAGCAACACCTTCTTTGAACCAGACATCACCTGGCATACCCCGAATACCATCACAGCTACTGAGCCTGCTCTTGAGATTGGCTGGATCGGAACAACTCCTTACGCCTTCTGCGGCTGGTCACTGGATGGCATTCGTCGGCCAGATGCAACCTCAACCGCGTCGAACCCTCTGACAGACATTGTGATGAACAAACCTCATTCTGCTCAAGCAGATTATCTGCCCTTCTGGGAGGATTCAAACGGAAATAACTTAAGTGACTGGTTCGAGTTACGCTATTTTGGAAGTATTTCCAATAACATCTTAGCGACCGATGACCTCGATGGTGACCTGTGGACCAATCTCGCAGAGTCGCTGGACAACACTGATCCGCGCAACCCCACCAGCGTGCCAACTGTTCCAATAATCACGGTCTACCCCTTGGATCAAATCCAGTCTGTTCGCTCACCTTGGACAGTCACAGCGAAGGTCACAGACAATTTTACAGTAGAGGAAGTCTATCTCGTCTGGCGCGAAAAAAATGAGGTCAACGAACAATGGACCCCTATGAGCTGGGTCAGTAACGACGTGTATACAGCACAGCTCGCACCGCCCAACTGGGGCGCACAGCGTGTCTACTACCGCGTCGTGGCCTGCGATTTGCTCGGGTACTATATGGGTGGCGAATTCGACGCCGTCAGTCCGACCTATCAGGTTCTTGGAGACTATGATTTCCCTTGGGCTACCTTCATGTCAGAAGTCTCGGAGCTGTACTCGCTCTCCGAGGTCCCAACGAACATCGCCTTCACGGTCGGCAACCGGGCAGGCCCGGATCTGGTCTGGACCGCCCGTGTTGCGTCAGCAACTGCCCCCTTCGCCGCAACAAACAGCGCCTGGGGACATGGAGGAGATAACGATGTGTGGTGCACAACACTCCACCGCACATGGAACAACGAAGCGGTCTGGTATTGCGGCGACCCGGCGATATGGAGCTATCCCAGCAACTGCCACGCATGGCTGGATACCCCCGCCTTCCGTGTTGAAGCAGATGGCGGACTCCTCTTCCGCCAGTGGCTCAAGTTCGAGTATGATCCCTCGATCACAGACAATCATTGCTGGGATGGCGCGGTCCTCTCGGTCTCGGTTGACAGCGGTCTCTCCTTCACACCGATTGAACCCGTCGGAGGATATCCCAACCGCATCGTCGACAATGTGGACTCGCCTTTCGAGCCTGATCGTCCCTGCTTGTATGGTCAAGGAGAAAGCTGGCAAACGCGGCTCATAGACTTGAGGGCATACGCCGGACAGACCGTCATTGTCCGCTTTGAATTTGGATCCGATTCCTTCTCGACAGATGAAGGCTGGTATATTGCTGGGGTTACACCCTTTGGATTCGGGTCTTCAAGTGCTCCATGGATTCAGCCGCCAAGCATTAGCGGACAGATCCCGGATATGTGGCAGACCCCTGTGACAATGAGTCTGGACCCCACTACTCTCCCTTACAACCAAGAGGCCGTCAACGTGATCCGCGTGAATTGCAACGATCCAACCCTTGACACCTTCCTGATCCCCGTCACGGTCAGACGCGGATGCGCCCTGACTGTAGGATGCCTAGGGAATGGGACAGCCAGTTCGCTTGTGAACTATTATTATCAAGTGCCCGAAGCCACCGTGACTGCCCTTCCCAACATCTATTACCATCTCGACTCGTGGACAGGCGATCTATCGAATTCTTTCCAGAATGGCAATCTCCTCGCCCTCGCCATGACCCATTCACGGCAGGTGACCGCGATCTTCCAACCCAATCTGACCCCTACGCACCAGGTGCCGGAATACTGGCTGGCGCAGTACGGATGGACAAGTGGCTTCGATGCCGCAGCCGAAGCAGATGGCGATCACGATGGGATGCCCGCCTGGCGAGAATATTTTTCAGACACCGATCCCACCTCCCAAGAGTCGGTCTTTAAAGTTATTGCCATCTCGAGCCAGACCAACCAGGTGTTGATCAAATGGACGGGAGGGGTTCTTCGTACGCAATACGTAGAGAATGCATCGACAATTGCTGGTTCTTGGGATCGGATCTATACAAACCCGCCGCCCACGCCCTTAACGAATAGCTTCTCGCATGCGACAAATTCGCTTTCCGGATTCTACCGCATTACGACCCCATAAACAGGGTCGCTTTATATGGCCCCTCTCAAGATGACGGCTAGGAATGGCGTTTGAGTGATGATTTTCTAGCTTGCTGGTCAAGGCGGCAATCTGTTATTATCCAAACCTTCTTCCGGGCGCGTGGTGAAATTGGCATACACGTAGGATTTAGGTTCCTATGCCGCAAGGCGTGAGGGTTCGACCCCCTCCGCGCCCATTATTTAGGACATTGTCTTAAAAAATTTATTTTTTCTCACAGAGGCACAGAGAGCACAGAGAAAAAAGGATCCGTTTGTTATTGTCGCACAGAGATGAGCTCGCCACTAGCAGCGCTGGAAATAAAGGTGAAGTAACCGTTATCTCACAAAGGCACAAAGTTAAAAAACTTTTTTCTTGAATTGCTTTGTGATCCGGTAGTTGCCGGATGCGTGATGAATCTTCCTCTGTGCTCTCTGTGCCTCTGTGAGGAACTATACATTAGAACATGACTCTCTATCTCCAATTTCTGTTGGCTGCGGCGTTGCTGACGCTTTCGCCGGGACCTGATATCCTTTTCGTGCTGGCGAAGGGCATGGAGCAGGGACGTAAAATTGCATTGGCTACAGCCTGGGGCATGTGCAGTGGCTGTTTCGTGCACACCCTTGCGGTCGCACTCGGGGTCTCGGCCCTCTGTCTGGCGGAACCACGCTTCTTCATTGCGATCAAGATTTTTGGCGCAAGCTATCTCCTCTTCCTCGCATACAAAACCATACGTTCAGCTGTGATTCTGACACCTCAAACAGAAGTTGCCACGTTTCGTACGGCCTTCCAACGCGGCGTACTCATGAATCTGCTAAACCCCAAGGTCGCGCTCTTCTTCATCGCCTTCCTGCCGCAATTTGTGGATCGCACGTCCAGCGTCTCAACCCCGGTGCAACTCGGGACACTGGGTTTGCTTTTCACCTTGCAGGGATTTTTCTGGTTTACGCTTGTCGGACTCTTTTCAGGCTGGATTGGCACCGCACTCCAGCGTTCAACACGAGTGAAGCGCATGCTCCCCTACTGTTCAGCAGCGGTCCTCGTACTCATTTCGCTTTATATTATCGTGGCGTGAAGAGGGAGAAGTGTCAGTAAGTGTCAATAAGTCTGGGAGAAGTGCCAGCCGGCTTCGCTTGAGAGCTTCGCCGCGCGAAGGTAACAGTAGGCAATGGAATTGTTCGGAGTACCGCCTTCAGGCGGAATTTTTATGCGCATCTGATTAGCTTCCGCCTAAAGGCGGGACTCCAAACGCTGAGCGGCGGCGGTGGACTTAGGGCCGAGGGCAACGCGTTAAAGAGTATACCGTATGCTGATGGAGTTCTGCTGGAGCGAGGCGATGACCACATCGGGCCGCCGGCAGGCAGCGAGCGTCTCGCGCATCAAATGTTGTGCGAGATGATGGGTGTTGCACTCTTCGCTGAGATGCGCGAGGAGAAGAAGGCGCAAGCGGTCTGAGAGCACTTGCTGCAACAGTTCGGTAGCCTGCTCATTCGAGAGATGGCCACTACGACCGGCAATGCGCGTCTTGAGTGGCCACGGACGATTGGATGCCATGAGCATTTCATAGTCATGATTGCTCTCCAACACAATGGCATCACAGGTCGAGAGCTTGTTGACCACCAAGGGCGTGGGTTGCCCCAAGTCCGTGACAATACCAAGCTTAGCTGTGTTGTCCGAGATCACAAAGCCAACAGGATCCGAGGCATCGTGCGGAACAGAGAAGGCTTCAATGTGCAAGTTACCGATGTGAAAGGAGGCGGCTGTCTCGAAAATCTCCCAGTTCAGCTTTGCCTTGGGAAAGGCACGGTCAATACCCGAGGCGGTCCCTTCATTAGCCATCAAGCGCACAGGAAATTTTTTTGAGAAGACATCGGCGCCACGATAGTGGTCAATATGGTCATGTGTAAAAAGGATCGCCTGTATCGAAGCGGGGTCGATCTGGGCCTCTTCCAATCTGGCCACAATCGTTTTTGAGGGTAACCCGATATCAATGAGCACAGCGCTTTCGCCGTCCGTCACATATGTGCAGTTGCCCTTGCTACCACTCGCTAATACGCAAAAGTCCATTAGGTTGCGCTATCCAGCCCCATGCGATAGAACTTGATGAAGGTCGTGATCACATCTTCTTTCGTCACCGCTGAGATCGAATAATTTTGCGGATCAGCACGGAACATGCTCTCATACTTCATCAGACGCTGGCCACGATTGATGCGTACTTCCGCGCGAGGCAAGATGCCGTTCTGCACATATTGCTTACCTACTCGGAAGCTGATCTCCTCCGTGTCGTTCGCGCGAACAGAGAGGCTGACCGAGGCAGGTGCACGACGCACTTGCGCATCACGATTATGCTTTTTGCTCAACTCCTCTGCGACCTCCGTCAATCCAGGCACAGCAACTGTATCCAGAAACGCTTCAAAATCAGCGTTCTCTTGCTCAGCACGCGTGACACGCGCCTTACCTTCCATAATGCTACCTAATTCGCTTTTCCAGTCCATATTGCCTCCATGTTAAAACTTCAGTGGAATAATGGAATATGGGAATGTTGGAATGTTGAGGAAGAGAAATACCAGCTTCGGGAGGGACGGCGGATCGCCGTCCGGCGGTCGATCCGACCGCCCTCCGCAAGGGTCTTCATCCATTCTTCCACTATTCCATCATTCCACTATTCCCCGCTTCCTCACTTCGCCAGATAGCTGTTGATGGAGGCCGCAGCGCGGCGTCCTTCGCCCATGGCAAGAATCACGGTTGCCGCACCCAGGACAATGTCGCCACCCGCATAGATGCCAGGAAGCGAGGACAGGCCTGTTTCATCAACAATGATATTGCCCCACTTGTTCACGGTGAGCCCTGAGGTTGTCTGGCTGATCAGCGGATTTGACCCATTACCAATTGCGACAATCACCGAGTCTATATCCATCAGGAATTCGCTTCCTTTGATCTCAACCGGACTGCGACGGCCGGAGGCATCCGGTTCGCCCAATTCATAGCGCAGGCATTCGATCTGTTTCACGCAATCATTCTCATCGCCGAGTATACGAACTGCGTTTTGCAACAGGTGGAACTGGACGCCCTCCTCCTTGGCATGCGCAACCTCTTCAATACGCGCGGGCATCTCTTTTTCCGTACGACGGTAGATGAGGTGGACCTCTTCCGCGCCGAGGCGCAAGGCGGTACGCGCGGCGTCCATCGCAACATTGCCGCCTCCGAGCACTGCAACGCGCTTGGCCTGATACATCGGCGTGTGCGCGCGCGCCGAATCATAGGCCTTCATCAAGTTCGAGCGTGTCAGATATTCGTTCGCAGAGAAAACACCGACTAGGTTTTCGCCAGGGATGTTCATGAATTTTGGCAAGCCTGCGCCAGTGCCAACAAAGACAGCATCAAAGCCGTCCTGCTCCATCAAATCCTTAATCTTGCGTGTGCGTCCGACCACAAAGTTGGTCTCCAGCTTGACGCCCATCGCGGTCAGGGTATCAATTTCCTTCTGCACGATAGCCTTGGGCAGACGGAACTCCGGAATACCATAGACCAGCACACCGCCTGGCTTATGGAACGCTTCAAATATAACGACCTCATGGCCTTCACGGCGGACATCCGCCGCTACCGTGACGCTTGCAGGTCCGCTACCAATCACAGCGACGCGCTTGCCTGTCGCGGGCTTGATTGCTGGCATCTCCTGCTTGCCACTCTCGCGCTGGAGGTCGGCAACATAGCGTTCCACGCGACCGATCGAGACTGACAATTCGGGATTCTTCAACGCCTTACCCAAGGTGCAGGGTGCCTGGCACTGCGTCTCCTGGGGACAGACTCGTCCGCAGACGGCTGGCAACAGGCTGTTCTCGCAGATGATCCCGACCGCCTCATCAAAGCGTCCCTCTGCCGCGGCCTTCAGAAAATCAGGGATACGGATGCCGACCGGGCAGCCACTGATGCAGGGCGCGGTCTTACATTGCAGACAGCGCATGGACTCCACGCGCGCCTGTTCAGCCGAGTACCCGAGCGCCACCTCCGTCATGTTGTGGCAGCGCACATGCGGATCCTGCGTGGGCATCTCCTGCGCAGGAATGGCCATGCGATCCTTGGGTGTAAGCGTCTTGTCCTTGAGCGCTGCAAGCGTTGCAGCGGCTTCACTATAGAGGGTTTCAGATGTCTTGTGCATAAAAATTCTCGACTGAACGATTGAGCGATTGAACGATAAGGCGATTGGACGGATCAGGTGAGGCCGATTTTGCAATGGTGATCGTTGTGATCGGCATCTTCGCGGGTCTTATAGGCGCGGAGGCGTTTCATCATGTTGTCAAAATCCACGAGGTGCCCATCAAACTCCGGACCATCCACACAGACGAACTTGGTCTTGCCACCGACCGTGACGCGGCAACCACCGCACATACCTGTGCCATCAATCATGATCGTGTTCAATGAGACTACGGTCGGCACGCCATAAGGCCGCGTAGTCTCTGCGCCGAACTTCATCATGATGGGCGGACCAATGATGACGGCCATATCCGGTTTCGGCGTCTGCTCGCAAAGCTCCTTGAGGGGGACAGTGACCAGCGCCTTGCGTCCCGCGGAACCATCATCGGTCACGATGATCAGTTCGTCTGCGATTTTGCGCATCTCCTCTTCCATGACGAGCAGGCTTTTATTACGTGCGCCCATAATGATAGTCACCTTATTGCCGGCAGCCTTCATAGCTTGGGCGATGGGGTGCATGGGAGCCACGCCGATGCCACCGCCGACACAGACGACATGACCGACCTTCGCGATGTGCGTGGGCTGGCCGAGCGGACCGAGTAAGGCCGGTACGCTATCCCCAACCTGCTTATCCGCCAAGACATGCGTCGTACGTCCGACAGTCTGGAAAATGATCGTGATCGTCCCTTTTTCCGGATCTGCATCCGCAATGGTTAAAGGGATGCGCTCGCCAACATCATTATCAATCTGCAAAATGATAAATTGTCCGGGTTTTCTTTCGCGCGCGATGAGGGGAGCTTCCAGCTCCATTCGAAAAACCTCAGCCGACAACTGCTTCTTAGAAACGATTTTATACATGGCAACTCCCGCTATCTCCTCTGCGAAGGGCAATGAAAAGTGTAAAGATAACAAAATTTATACCCCCATGCAAGTCTGTCACCCGCGGAGCTGGACGGAATATCCAATATCCAACAAGGAATATCCAATTTTCAAGGGAAAGCCAACATTTTCGATGATTCGCTCAGAACTAGTCCAGCACATTTATAGGCGGAATTACATCCTCTACAGGCTCGTACTCAGGGGTTCCTGGATTCCGGAGCAACCGGAACCAGGCGACAACGCTCTCAAGGGTAACTATCGCCACCAAGACGATCAAAACCACGGAAATAACCACGAGCAAATAATTTTTCTTTGGCAGGAAGTTATCGGTAATATTGAGCACGGCTGCGGTCAGCGTGACGGTCAGGACAAACGCCATGGGCACCAGCGTGACCCATAGATACTTCTTCTTGCCAATGCGGATGAGGAAGGCCGTACCAATACCAAAGGCGATGATGGCCAACATCTGGTTGGCAACGCCGAAGAGCGGCCAGATGGTCTTCACATCGCCAGTATACAGCAGCCAACCCCAGGCGCCTGAAAGGAGTGCGGAGAAGAGGACAATGTTCACCCAGCGTGTTTTATCGCCCAGCGGCTTCCACAGGTGCCCTGCAAAGTCCTGAAGCAGATAACGGCCCACCCGCGTACCGGCATCGATCGTGGTGAGGATGAAGAGCGCCTCGAACATAATACAAAAGTGGTACCAGAATCCCATGAGCCGGTCGAGCAACGGGATCTTGTGGAAGATCCAGGTCATGCCCGCAGCCAGCGTCACAGCACCCCCGGGGCGTCCCGCAAGGTCCTCGCCAGCCAGCTTCGAGAGTTCCGTGAGCTGTTCTGGCACCATGCCGAGGGTTGCAAAAACCTCGGGTTTCGCGTTAATCGCAAAATAGTCCGGCATCGGCAGCACGACTGCGGCCACGAGCGCCATGATCGCGACAAAGGCCTCCAGCAACATGGCGCCGTACCCGATCGGCAGGATGTCGCGCTCATTGCTGATCAATTTGGGCGTCGTGCCGGAACTGATCAGGGCATGGAAGCCCGAAAGCGCGCCGCAGGCGATCGTGACAAAGAGGAAGGGGAAGAGTTTTCCCGGAATGACCGGTCCGCCGCCGCCCGTAAAGGATGTCAGCGCGGGCATCTTGATTTCCGGATGGACGATGAGGATGCCAATGGCCAGGGCGAAGATCACGCCGAGCTTCATATAGGTGCTCAGATAGTCACGGGGCAGCAGAAGGAGCCACACGGGCAACGCCGCGGCCAGGAAGCCGTAGGCGGCCAGCGCCACGGACATCGTCTTCTCATCCAAGGAGAGGTAGTGCGCCCAGGACATCTCTTTGACATAAGGGCCGGCTGCGACACCTAGAAGGATCAGTGTCATCCCGATTATTGTGGCCTCGACGATCTTCCCGGGACGGATGAACTTCAGGTAGAGCCCGATAAAAATGGCGACTGGGATCGTAAAACCGACGGTGAAGGTTCCCCATGGCGAATCCTTTAGTGCATTCACCACCGGAATGCCCAACCCCGCCATGGCGATCACCAAAATAAGCAGGATAGCGACAGAGGTGACCATGCCCATACGTGGACCGATGATCTCGCGGGCGATCTCCGCGATGGAGCGTCCTTGATGCCGTACAGAGGCCAACAGGATGACTGAATCGTGTACCGCGCCTGCCAACACCGCACCAATTAAAATCCAGAGTGCGCCGGGAAGCCAGCCGAACTGAGCAGCCAGCACGGGGCCGATCAGCGGACCCGCCCCGGCGATCGCCGCGAAATGATGCCCCATCAACACCCATTTGTTCGTCGGCAGATAGTCACGTCCGTCCTGATGCGTTTCAGAGGGCACTCGGCGGGTGGCATCCAGTGCTAACACTTTGGCCGCCATAAAGGCTCCCAGAAAACGATAAGCTAGCACAAGCACCAATGCAGCGACCACCACCAGAAAAACGGAATTAATCATTTTTCCATCCCTTTTCTATAACTTGTCCAATTTCTCACGCACAAAGCCACGAAGCCACAATGAAATTCAAGAAGTTAAGAATATTTCTATTCTTTGTGGTCCGGCAGCCGCCGGATGCGATACAGTTATTCAAACCCCTATACCAGGTGCTGGCCACCATCAATATAGAGCGTCTGACCTGTGACCGACTCAGCCTCGAGTAGCCAGCGAACGCCCTCCGCAACCTCTGCAAGCGTTGGGCGGCGTTCGAGCAGGAAGCGTCCAGCAGCCTCCTTGTTGATCGTTTCGGAGGGTGAGATCACCGCACCCGGAGCCAACGCATTCACCCGCAGGAATGGGGCGCACGCCCGGGCCTCATCCAGTGTCATGTCCGCCAGCAACATCTTGGAGAGTTCGTAGGGCGTCGCCTCTTCACGCGAGATTCTGACGATCCGCTGATCCGAAAGGTTAACCACGGCTCCTTTGGCTTGTCGTGCGCTCAGATAGTCGTGCAAACGATGAATCAGTTCGAGGGGTTGATCCAGGTTAACCCTGAAAAGCCGCTCCCGCTCGCGGTCTGGCATCTCTGTCTTGAGGGAAAACAGCGCGGCATTATTCACAATCGCATCCAGCTGACCGGCAACCCTGCACGACTCCTCAAAGAGGGTGGTTGCAGCCCCTGGCAGACCCATGTCCGCGACAACAAGCCAAGCCTCTACCCCATACGTCCGCAATGTCTCACAGAGCGCCTCACCTTGTTTACGGGATTGATTCACATGGACGACCACATTCCAGCCTGATTTTGCGAGCGAAACGCAGATGGCCGCACCGATCCTGATCGCCCCGCCGGTGACCAGCGCACACTGATTTCTTTTTTTTGGAGGTTGACTTTGCATGGCAACAAGAATACCTTATTTTTCTATGAAACAAAACGCTAATCTTTCAGTCGCCGACAGGGACCTGAAATATTACATCTTTGACTGGGACGACAACATCCTGCACATGCCCACGCACATCCATCTGGAGCGAAAGCTTCAGGACGGCTCTTGGGTTCCCCATCTCGTCTCCACCTCACTTTTTGCCGTCATTCGGAATGACCATGTCAACTACCGTCCGCCAGAGGGCGACTGGTCCAAGGCATTCCGAGAGTTTCGGGATTTTGGCAGTACGGACGAGAGCACCTTCCTCAAGGATGCTGGTACAGCGATTGACGCCTTACTTAAGGGAGAAACCGCACCGCCCCCTAGCTTTAATACCTTTAAAAACTCCTTGATCGAAGGTCGCATCTTCGCCATTGTGACAGCCCGTGGCCACCGCAGCGAAACCTTGAAGCGAGGAGTCGAGCTCTTTATTGACCGCGTCCTCACCCTTGAAGAGCGAGCTGCCATGATCAGCAACTTGCGAGGTTATGTGGTCAGCTTTGATGGTCCCCTTGTCAACGACGCCATGACCGACAGACAAATTTTGGACTACTACCTCTCGCTAAATAAATACCATGCCGTCACCTCCCCACAGTTTGAGCAACTGGCCGAAGGCAAGGTCCCTGATCTCAATCAATCCGAGGCTCGCAAACAGTTTGCCATTCGCGACTTTCTCGAACATCTTTTTAAGATCATCGAACGCCTCGGCGTTCATAAGCCGATCAGCGTGGGCTTTTCGGACGACGACCCCGCAAACGTACGGGCCGTTGAAGAGTACATCCGTTTCGAACTGGCCCAGCGCTTCCCCTCGGTCCGTTTCGTGGTCTACGACACCTCTGATGCCGCCTTTACCACAGGCCGGAAAGTCGTTGTCGCAGGCCAGCTTGAATTCGGGTTTTAGCGAGTGACAATTTTGCAAGCCTACACATTTGTCGGCTATTTTTGTCAAACTTATGTCTATATTACAAAAAATATCACCTTTCCTGGAATATAATACGGGGAGCTCGGAAAGCACGGGCAGTTCGGGAAGCACGGCCATCGGGAGATCGAAGGACGCAAAGACACTGCTATCGTCTAAGAACAGGGTTCCTAACAACTGCCATTACTAACTGCTGACTGCCGACTTTTTTGTATGGCACAGGAGTTGCTATTATTAAAGAACAGCGTTTTTCGCTAATAATTAGGAAAGAGGAGTTGTTTAACATGAGTTATGTACAGACCGTACTTGAAAACACCCGCAGGCGCAATGCAAATGAACCTGAATTTTTGCAAGCCGTGCAGGAAGTGCTAGAATCCCTGGAGCCGGTAATCAAGGCTCGTCCGATTCTTGAGAAGCAGAACATCTTATCCCGCATCGTGGAACCAGAGCGTATGATCGTCTTCCGCGTACCTTGGCAGGATGACAAGGGCAACTTCCAGGTCAACCGTGGTTTCCGTGTCCAGTTCAACAGCGCAATCGGGCCTTACAAAGGCGGTCTGCGTTTCCACCCAACCGTGAACCAGAGCATTCTGAAGTTCCTCGGCTTCGAACAGATCTTCAAGAACGCCCTGACCACACTGCCCATGGGCGGCGGCAAGGGTGGCTGCGACTTTGATCCGAAGGGCAAGTCTGACAACGAAGTCATGCGCTTCTGCCAGTCGTTCATGAGCGAACTCTTCCGTCACGTGGACAGCGACACAGATGTCCCAGCTGGCGACATTGGTGTAGGCGGCCGCGAAATCGGCTTTATGTTCGGACAATACAAGCGCCTGCGCAATGAGTTTACAGGCGTGCTGACCGGTAAGGGCCGCACCTGGGGTGGTTCGTTGATCCGTCCTGAAGCAACAGGATATGGTTGCGTTTATTTCGCCGATGAGATGTTGAAGGCACGTAAGGAAAGCTTCGCTGGCAAGATCTGCACAGTCTCCGGTTCCGGAAACGTTGCGCAGTACACCGTTGAGAAGCTTAACGATCTCGGCGCTAAGGCTGTCACGCTTTCTGACTCCAGCGGGTTTATCTATGACGCAGAAGGCATTACAGCTGAGAAGCTGGCCTTTGTCATGGACCTCAAGAACGTCAAGCGCGGCCGCATCAGCGACTACACAAAGAAGTTCAAGAAGGCCCAGTTCACCGCTGGAAAGACCCCTTGGGCGGTCAAGTGTGATTGTGCCTTCCCAAGCGCCACGCAGAACGAACTCAATGGTAACGACGCCAAGACGCTGATCAAGAATGGTTGCAAGCTGGTCGCCGAAGGCGCAAACATGCCCAGCACGCCGGAAGCTGTCGAGCAGTTCCTCAAGGCGAAGCTGATGTACGGTCCTGGCAAGGCAGCCAATGCAGGTGGCGTGGCCACCTCCGGCCTCGAAATGAGCCAGAACTCTATCCGCCTGAGCTGGACACGTGAGGAAGTGGATCAGAAGCTCCACGGCATCATGTGCGCCATCCACCAGCAGTGCTGGGATGCAGCTGCCGAGTTCAATCACAAGGGCAACTACGTCATGGGCGCCAACATCGCCGGCTTCATGAAGGTCGCGACAGCCATGATCGATCAAGGACTCGTGTAAGCGTGTTGCTCTCACCCAATAAAAAAAGCACCGGAGAAATCCGGTGCTTTTTTTGTTCTTCTCAGTTCGGCCTTGCGGCACCCTGAAAGAGCTTGCTTACTTAGCTGCTTCTTCTGTCTTCTTTGCCTTCTTGCAGCAGCCGCCTTCAGCGCCGGCCTTCTTGCAGCACTTTTTGCCTTCGACCTTCTTGCCACATTTACACTTCTTGCAAACACAGGCAGCATCCTTCTTCTCAGCTGTGCAGGTGGCTGTGCAGCTGCACTTTGGGGCTTCCTTCTTTTCCTTAGCAGCGGCTTCTTCAGCGAAGGAAACCGAAACAGCCATCATTGCGACCATCATCATTGCGAACATCGTCTTCATTTTGAATCTCCCTTTATTGGTTAATCAACTGTTG
>CAIZQW010000333.1 GCA_903935195.1 uncultured bacterium | reverse complement strand
GTGAGAAGGTCTTCTGGTCAGACCCCATTCTATGCTTTGGAGTGTTACGCCTCATTCGCTGGAATCACCCAAAAGATCCCCCTCACCCCACCCTCCCCCGCGCCGGCATACGCGTCAAGCTAAGCGATATTACTTTTTGGGGCGGAATGAGTTATGCGGTTTTACTCTTTTGATGATAAACGTATTGCGATCCTCGATTAGCCACTCCAATTCTTCCCCCTTTTGCATATTGACGGCGTCGGCAATCGGCGCGGGGAAATTCAGGTAAAACGAACGATTCGTGGGTCGATCCACTCTCTGTATTCTGACTTTGTATCCCATGGTGTCCTCCAGGCTTTGCTTATACCCCATTTGTGGGCGGCGTACCAACTCTTGTGTATATAGTCTATAGACTATATACTTACCTGAACCCGTGTCAAGGAGGTTCAGAATGAAAAGAGGAAGTTTCGGAGTGGGCGTCTTTCGCACCTGTGGGCTGTCGGCGGAGCGGATCACCCGCATCGCCCGAGAAACGGGCTTCACTCAACGGTCCGGCGGAAAACTGGTCGTGCCGGATTTCCTAGTTGCTTACTGCGCAGAAGCCATCAAAGGCACAGTCAGCCACAATGATATCGCCGCCACCCTGCAGGCCGAAACCGGGGTGGCGGTCAGTCGGCAAGCGTGTTGGCTGCGCTTGAATGAAAACGGACAGGCTTTCTTCCATGCCATTTTGGCAGTTGTTATCCGCGCCAAAGCGATTCCTACGGGTTGGGTGCGGTGTCCGTTTTACAAGCGCATTCTCCTTCAAGACAGCACCATTATCCAACTCCCGTCGCGGCTTTTTGCGTCTTTTTCAGGGATCAGAAATGCAACTCTCACCACCTGTCACGCTCGGATTCAAAGCATTTATGACCTTTGTGCCGGTCGTTTTGTTCAGTTTAACATCGATCCCTACAGCAAAAACGATCAGGCGGCTGCGCCCGATATTCCCGTTCACCCCGGGGATTTAGTGCTGCGGGATCGGGGGTATTTCATGCCGAGCCTCATGATCGCCCACAAGGACCAAGGGGTCGATACGATCAGCCGCTATAAACATAATGCCTACTTGTACGATGTTCACACCCAGGCTCGAATCGATCTTCTGAAATTATTGCGCGCCCATGGACGGGTGGATATGCCCGTCTTGGCGGGAGAAAACAAATCCTTGCGGTTACGCTTGTTGGCCGTGCCCGTTCCCGAAGAACTCGCCAATCTTCGACGCATGAAGGCCAAGAAAGAGACCAAAGGACGGGCACCCTCCGCCGAGTTATTGGCATTGATGTCCTGGTCCATTTTTATCACCACCCTCGAGTTCGACCGCATGGATAGCGATGCCATTCTGGCCCTTTATGGTTTGCGCTGGAGAATTGAGAATATCTTCAAAACTTGGAAATCCTACTTCAGTTTTGCCAAACTTCATCAGGTCTCTGCAATCCAGTGCCGAATTTTACTCGCCGCCAGGTTAATCCTGATTTGCATTTGTTTCCACCACGCCTATGTTCCGCTTTCTGTGGCCATCCGCCGACAAACGAACCGTCATCTCAGTCTTATGAAATTTATGCGGTATGTCTGTCAAAATCTATTCCTGTTGCCCCATCTGATTCGTCCCTCCCTTTGGACTCGTTCGCTCGTGAACGCGGTCGCCCGCTACTGTTCTTATGACAAACGCCTCCGCTCCAACTTCATTGATAATCTTCAGGGTCTATGGCCACAGCCAGATTCGATTCCTCACCGTTAGCTTGACGCGCATGCCCGGCGCGGGGGAGGGTTGGGGTGAGGGGGATCCGCAGCGGACGGCGACACGCCGTCCCTCCCACCTTTCCCCTTTCATCTTTCGTCAATCTGCCATGACTGATTGCCTGGCCCCAGGGTCCGGCGAGTTCGAC
>CAIZQW010000332.1 GCA_903935195.1 uncultured bacterium | reverse complement strand
TACTTTACTCCCATCAAAGGCAAGTAAGAGGCCTTCAGAGAAGGAGTAAAGACGGATGAGCATAGACAATTTACAGTCAGATTTGGCAGGGAAAGACCCGGAGACAGTCCTCCGCAGGGCATGGGAGACATTTGGCGAAGGCTTGGTCTTTGCAACCTCTTTGGCTGCAGAAGACCAAGTCATCACAGAGATCATCGCCCGTAACAAATGGTCCATTCCGCTGGTGACACTGGACACCGGCAGGCTCTTCCCTGAAACCTATACGCTGATCGAGGAGACGGAGAAGCGTTACGGGGTCAAGATTCAGCTCTTCTTCCCGGATCATGTGGCAGTTGAAAATCTGGTTGCCCAAAAGGGTGTCAATAGTTTCTACCAGAGTGTCGAGAATCGCAAGGAGTGCTGCCGTATCCGTAAACTGGAACCCCTGAAGCGGGCCTTGTCACCTTACAAAGCCTGGATCTGCGGACTCCGCCGGGAACAGTCGGTCACGCGTCTCGGAACACAGGTAGTTGAACAGGACACGTTAAATGGTTTAGTTAAAATCAATCCGTTAATCGAATGGACCGAAGAGCAGGTGTGGGGCGTGATTGCCGCACGGAAAATTCCCTATCATCCGTTACATGATCAAGGCTATCCCAGTATCGGTTGCGCATGCTGTACACGGGCGGTTAAGAAGACCGAAAGCCTGCGCGCAGGCCGCTGGTGGTGGGAGGACCCGGAACACAAGGAGTGCGGGCTGCATGCGAAGCCCGTAGGAAGTTTAAGCTAGCCCATAGCCCGGGGCGGTACAGTGGCAGTCGGCAGTAGCAGTTGGCAGTTAATCCCCGGGAACAAACAAGTAACTTTATCAACGAATTAAACGAATTGAACGAATTCAAATTAGCTTAATTTGTTTAATTAGTTGAAAAAAGATTGAAGTTATAGTTAAGGAGCATATACATGACAAATCATACACGAAACCAATTGAAACAACTGGAAGCTGAAAGTATCCACATCTTCCGTGATGCGGTCAGCCAAGCCCAGAATCCGATTTTACTCTACTCCATCGGCAAGGACTCCTCTGTACTCGTCCGATTGGCGCAGAAGGCCTTCTATCCCGGACGGCTCCCCTTTAAACTCCTGCACATTGACTCGACCTGGAAGTTCAAGGAGATGATCGCCTTCCGTGATCGTTTCTGCGCGGAGCAGGGACTTGAGCTCCTGGTTCATTCAAATGAACAAGGCAAGGCCGATGGGGTCAATCCCTTTGATTACGGGAGTCGCAAGTATACGGATCTCATGAAGACGCAGGCGCTGCTACAAGCTCTGAAGAAAGGCAAATATGATCTCGCCTTTGGCGGTGCCCGCCGTGATGAGGAGAAGTCGAGGGCCAAGGAGCGCGTCTTCTCATTTCGCGATAAACATCAGCAATGGGATCCCAAAAATCAGCGGCCTGAACTCTGGAATATCTACAACGCACGTGTGAATCCCGAAGAGAGTGTGCGCGTCTTCCCCCTCTCGAATTGGACCGAGACGGATATCTGGCAGTATGTCCGCTTGGAGCAGATCCCGATTGTCCCGCTCTATTACGCAGCGCAGCGTCCGGTTGTCGAGCGCGACGGACAGTGGATCATGGTGGATGATAATCGGATGCGGCTCCATCCTGGCGAAAAGCCAGTTTTGAAGTCCGTACGTTTCCGTACCCTCGGGTGTTATCCGCTGACCGGTGCGATCGAGTCGACGGCCACGACGATTGAGGAGATCGTAGCCGAGACCCTTCAGGTGCGCGTGAGCGAACGCTCGACGCGCGTGATTGACCACGATGGCGACTCCTCCATGGAGCAGAAAAAACGCGAAGGGTATTTTTGAGAATTGCGTTAGTGCCTTAGTGCGTTATTGCGTTATTTTAAACTTACTGGCACTTATTGACACTTCCAGACTTACTGACACTAGAAACAGACTTATTTTATGGAGAACAGTATGAACAGCATTGAACATTATTTGGATGAGCATGAGAACAAGGATCTTTTGCGCTTTATTACTTGCGGCTCGGTGGACGATGGAAAGTCTACCCTCATCGGTCGGCTGCTGTATGACAGCAAGTTGATCTATGAAGACCAGTTGAGCTCGCTGGCGGATGCCAGTGAGAAGAATGGCACGACCGGGGCAGGGGAGATTGATTATGCACTGCTGCTCGATGGATTGAAGGCGGAGCGTGAGCAGGGGATTACCATTGATGTGGCGTATCGCTACTTCTCCACGCCCCAACGGAAATTCATCATTGCGGACACGCCCGGACATGAGCAATATACGCGCAACATGGCGACAGGTGCCTCGACTGCCAACCTCGCGATCATTCTGATTGATGCACGGTATGGGGTTGTGACGCAAACGAAACGGCATGCCTTCATTGCCTCGCTTCTCGGTATCAAGCATCTGCTGGTGGCGGTCAACAAAATGGATATCGGTGGCTACAACGAGGAGACCTTCCTCACCATCCGCCAAACCTTCAGCGACTTTGTTACAAAACTGAAGATTCCGGATGTGCGGTTCGTGCCTGTTTCCGCATTGAAAGGAACAAATGTCACGGTGAAATCTCCGGAGTTGACCCCTTGGTATACGGGTCCGAGTCTCTTGGAGATGTTGGAGACCGTTGATATTTCACAGGATCTCAATCAGCGCGACTTCCGCTTCCCAGTGCAGACGGTGATTCGTCCGCATCTGAACTTCAGAGGCTTTGCGGGTACAGTTGCTTCAGGGATCATCAAGCCCAATGACAAGATTCACGTCCTCCCTTCGCACAAGATCTCGACTGTCAAACGGATTGTGACGGCCGATGGCGACCTGCAAGAGGCCGGTTCCGGTG
>CAIZQW010000331.1 GCA_903935195.1 uncultured bacterium | reverse complement strand
CGACCACTCCTGCATTACAGGGAAGACCAGCAGGATGACGTAGTCGGTCAACCAGTTGGTGAAGGTACAGATCGCCGAGGCCCGTCCGCGCACCTTCGTGGGGAAGATCTCGGAGATGACCAGCCAGGAACAGGGCCCGATGCCGATCGCATAGGAGACGATCGAACAGAGTACCACGGTCAAGATCAGCCAGTTTGGAAAGAGATGAAACTGGAATTCGACCGCGAACATCAGCAGTGCGAAGGCGACCCCGAGTGAAGAGGCCAGCAGGAGCGGACGCCGACCCAGCTTATCAATCCCCAGCATTGTCAAGATGGTGGAGCCGAAGAGCACCACACCCACCAGCACCATCCCCAGCATGGCGCTCGCTTCGCTCTCGAAACCCAGTTCCAGCAGCAGCTTCGGACAGTACTGCGTGACGGCCTGGAGTCCGGTCGCCTGGGAGAAGACCATGATCAGGATACCGATCATCATGGGCACAAGCAGCGGACGGCGGAACAACTGCCCCAGCGATGCATCCTCGTGCTCAACCGTCTCCTGAATCTCCCGCAGCTCGCGTTCGGCGTGTTCTGTCCCGCCCACGCGTATGAGAATGTCTCGGGCTTGAGCCAGCAACCCTTTTTTAATGAGCCAGCGCGGACTCTCCGGAACCAGAAACAGCGCGACAAGGAAGAGGAGCGACGGGAGCGCGCCCGAGGCGAACATCCAGCGCCACGCCTGCGCGTCGCGCCAGGCCTCGGAACCCGAGCTGGCCAGCAGCCAGTCAACAGCATACGCCGTCAGCATACCAAAGGTGATCGCCAACTGGTTGAGCGTGACCAAGCGGCCACGGATCCGCGCCGGAGCGATCTCCGCGATGTAGACCGGCGAGACCGGACTGGCCAGTCCGATGGCGACACCGCTCAAAAAGCGCGCAAAGACGAAGTGCCAGAGCACCAGCGGGATGGCTGTCAGAATAGAGGAGATGACAAAGAGCACCGCCGCCAGAAGCAACACCTTCTTGCGGCCAAACCTGTCGCTGATGAAACTGGCGACGGCTGCGCCGAGCATACACCCCAGGGCGACCGTGCTGACCGCGACACCCAACTGGCCAGGGGTCAGCGCGAAGTGGCGGGTGATGAAGGGGATCGCGCCCGCAATCACCGCGATGTCAAAACCGAACAAGAGTCCGCCGACCGCCGCAACAAGCGAAATCAGATAGACATAACCTGAACGTTGGTTGACGTGGAGAGCTGCTTGCGCCGCAGGGGATGAATCCATGATTGAACCTCCTATTATGAAACCTGTTTAACGAGCGCTTCCGCCTCTTCCACGGAGCGGGCGTCCATTACGATGAATAATTTGGTGCGGTCCAAGTTGTTGCATAAGGCATCCAGTTCCTTTGCAAAATCGGCATCGCCACCATGCGAACCCGCATAATAAAGTTGTACGCTCTTGCCGGCGGCCTGGATGCGCTGGAGCAACGGCAGCCACTGGGACGGCAGAGGCTGGCCCGCGCCTTGAATCCACTGGACGCACGGCAAGGACTCCACCCCGAGGATCGTCGGCAGATGCCGCACGGCATCCGGTCCGTCCAAGTGATAGAGCGTATGATCCACATGCTGGATGCACTCCCGCGTATCCCTCAGGCAGAATTCATCAAACATCGCCGGACTGATCATGCACGAGAAGTCGTTCTGGCCGATGCAGAGGAAACGCTTTTGACTCCATCCCAGGGTCCAGTTGGAGGTCCCCTGCCCCGCCGGCAGCACCCGGCTGGAGACCTCATCCACAATCTGCTTCCACAGTTCGGTCATCCGTGTCAACGCCTGTTGAACAATCTCGGGCTGCTCCAGGAGATCCATCATCAGATTCTCGGGTCCGCGGAGCGCAGAGAGGGCGTCAATGCCGGTATGCAGGTCGGGATAAGCCGTGGCCCACTTGTTTTTACCGCGCTCCACGGCGCCCGTGACCAGCTCAAGATAGAGTCGCCACCACCGGTTGTCAGGGGAGAGCCCCATGGAGGGGACGGCGGAAATATCGTTTACAAAGGGCTTGACCCACGAGGTGTTCTCCAGGGGTTTCACCTCCATCTCAGCGCCGAGCCAAGCAGCGAACTGATCCGGGCCGAGCCACGGATGGAAGACCGGCAGCGCATCCCCGGCGAAGTGCGTATGCGCCAGGTCATACTCGGCTTTGTCGAGCACGTACGCCACATCGGTCCAGAGCGCCTCCTCTGTCGCGGGCTTTTTCGGTTCCTGCCCCGCACGCGTACGGGGTGCCGTCACCCACAGGAGCGGTCCCTGTTCCAGACAGCCCTCCCAAAAGGCCTCGTTCCGTGCGCACCGCCGCTGTGTCTCTTTTTCCTCAAGCCAGATGGTCTGCATCCCCATTTTCCCTCCCTGTTAAGACCCTTTCAAAAGCCGTTCAAATCTTCTGTTAATCACCATACACCGAAGTCACCCCTCTTGACTAGCCTTTCTTGCGCAAAATATCTTTCTTATTTGCGCACGACTGTTTCAGCCGCCCGACTGATCTGTTCCACGGAGAAACCTTCTGTCCGGGGGTCAAGCCCGCAGTGTGTGCAGAGCAGTGCGCTCACGCCGTCACGTTTCAGGCGTTCACGGAACTGCACATCCGCCGGGAACGGCGCACCGGCTTCGTCCGTCGCGGCAAAGCAGAGCGCCGCGCCGATCGCCAGATAGAGGGGCGCTGGATCGCCCCCTTCGGCGAGCACCAGTCGCAGGCCGCCGATGAAACGGTCGCCGGGCGCCAGCTTGCGCGGCAGGTCGCGTCCGACCCGGTAGACCGTGTCACCGAGGGCGCGATTGCCGAAACGCCGCAGGAGGTCCTCGACATGGGCGCGCTGCCCTGAATCGTCAAATTCGCCCGGATACCTGTTGCAGAGCGCCCGGGCTGTTTCCTGCATGACCGCGCGCGTCTGCGCGAGAATCTCCGGATCCGCGATCGCCTCGCAGATCAGGCGATAGCCCTTCAGAAACCCCAGGCAGGCGCAGACCGCGTGACCGAGATTGTGTACATAGAGCTTGCGCTCGACATACGCATTAAAACAGCCCTTGAGTTCGAGGCCCGGTATCCCTTCGGGAACCTTTCCGACAAAGCCGTTCCGGTCCGCGATGATCGTGTCATACGCTTCGCCCCAGACTTCCAGCGGATCCCGCTGCCGCACCTCCTGCGGCATCAGCGGAACCATCTTGCCGATGCTGGTCTCCACCAGCCCGACCTGTTGCGCCAACGGGAAACCGGTTGGCAGCAGCCGCGCGAGCTGCTCGCGGGCGAGCGTTGCTGCGCCGTGGAGATTTTCACAGAGGAGAAGCGACACCGGCCGCCCCTCGCGCAATGGCAACCCCTGAGCCATGAGCGCCAGCACAGCAGGCAGGTGCGCCGCGCCCACGGCCGTGCCGATCAGCTCGGCCCGGGCCACAGCGGCCTTGATGGCCTCCACGTCCTGGACAGCGATGCCGTCGACCGGCGCGACCTCGAACGAGCGCTCCGCGCCCTCAGCCTGCGACTCCTTGATAACGACGCGATACGTTTGACGTTGCTGAAGCGCGCTCACGATATCTGGGACGGCATCGACAAAAATCACCTCGTATCCCGCACGGCGGAAAACAGGCCCCGCCAGTGCCCTGCCGATGTTTCCTGCGCCGAAATGTAAATAGAGACCCATGCGATACTCCCCTTGTCTATAATTTCGTTGATTTTAGATTTTAGATTTGTGATTTTAGATTTGCGGCATGGCTCCGCCGGCAAATAGAAAAATAAATCCTATAAATCCTGTTCATCCTGTCAAAAATCTCCTCTGCGCCTCAGCGTCCGGCCACTGCCGGACGGGATAAAGTTACTCTTAAGTTTATTCCCGGGAACTCCGGGCGGGGCGCTTGTCTATAATTTCGTTGATTTTAGATTTTAGATTTGTGATTTTAGATTTATGGCATGGCTCCGCCGGCATCTTGAAAAACAAATCCTATAATTTCTCCTCGCCGAAGCGAAGCTGT
>CAIZQW010000330.1 GCA_903935195.1 uncultured bacterium | reverse complement strand
TGTTTCTACATGTAGAGTCAATGCGTTTCTTTAAAAAAATGTAGCCGTTTCATTCTCACAGAGCCCACAGAGTTCACAGAGGAAACCAATTTCCGCCAGGATACATCTTTCTCTGCACCCTCTGCCTGTCCACCGTAAGCGTATCCGCGAAGGTGGATGCCTCTGTGAGGAACTACACATTTAAATAACATATTTAGGATTATCGAGGTTATCCGTCACCTCGTCAATCTCCAAAATCCTGAGCGCCAATGATCGGCCACAGATGAACACAGATTGACACAGAGCTTTTGGGGAGGGACAAGCGTTTTGCTCGTTCAGTCACGCAGGCGCGTGCCCCTCGCCCGTCTTCGACATTCAGTTTCCCCACTATTCCAATATTCCCATATTCCAACATTCCAGTTGAAATTAGAGAGAACCCCTTTTACAGTTTTCATCAAAAGAGGACAATTTTCATTACAATATTTACCATTTAAAGAGAAAAAGTGCTAAAAATTGCGATAAATATCTCTGAAAGCGCTGTTTTTTAACGCTTTTTCAAACTTGGCCTGGGATATGCTTAATACAGAGCAAGTGTACGAATAAGGTTAAGTAGCGAGAACAATAACTGCGCCTGGCATGAGGCGCTTCAAACAGGAGAAGAAAGTCATGAACGCAAGTAGAAGTAGACTCAGATTGGGCGGACTTATTGCGGGTGTCGCGCTGGCAGCCGCAACAAGCTCATGGGCCCAGGACGTAGCAGCCGCGACAGCAGCGGCCGCAACAACAGTCACGGTGTCCGCGGCCGCACCTGCAGCCCCGGTCGTGAACTCAGGCGACACAGCTTGGATGTTAATCAGCACAGCACTTGTCTTGCTGATGTCCATACCGGGCCTGGCCTTGTTTTACGGCGGACTGGTTCGCAGGAAGAATGTACTTTCCGTGCTGATGCAGTGCTTCTTCCTGGTGTGCTTGATTACGGTACAGTGGGTGGTGTTCGGCTATAGCATCTCCTTCGGTCCTGACATCAAGGGCTTTATCGGCAGCCTCGACTGGTGCATGCTGAATGGCGTAGGCGCGGAACCGAATGCGGATTACGCAGGTACGATTCCTCACTCGGTCTTCATGTTGTTCCAGATGATGTTCGCCATCATCACACCCGCCCTGATCATTGGCGCCTTTGCGGAACGGATGAAGTTTGCAGCCTTCGTCGTCTTCTCCTTGCTCTGGAGCACGATCGTCTATGATCCGGTTGCTCACTGGGTCTGGGGTGTCGGCGGTTTCCTACGTACCATGGGGGCACTTGACTTCGCAGGTGGTACCGTCGTACATATTAATGCCGGTATTGCCGCGCTCGTCGCAGCACTTGTCCTGGGCCGCCGACTCGGTTTCCCGAAGAAGATGTCACCTCCGCACAATCTCCCCTTCGCGGTCATGGGCGCAGGCCTGTTATGGTTCGGCTGGTTCGGTTTTAATGCGGGCAGCGCCTTAGGTGCCAATGGATTGGCCGGCAGCGCATTCCTGGCCACACACGTGGCAACAGCTGCAGCCGGTTTAGCATGGGCAATCATGGACTTGATGATCAACCGGCATATCACCATGCTGGGCGTCATCTCCGGTGCGGTAGCCGGCTTGGTAGCGATCACCCCGGCCGCAGGCTTCGTAACCCCCGCAGGAGCGATTGCCATCGGAGCTGGCGCAGGCGTGATCTGCTACTTCTTCGTGACGGTTGTCAAACCCCGTCTCGGTTATGATGATGCCCTCGACGCCTTCGGCGTGCATGGCGTCGGCGGTATCTGGGGCGCACTTGCAACGGGCCTCTTTGCCACAACCGCGGTCAACAGCGCTGGCGCGAACGGGCTCTTCTACGGAAACCCTGTGTTGCTGTGGATCCAGCTGAAGGCTGTACTCATAACCATTGTCTACTCCGGCGTCCTCAGCTTCGTACTGCTGAAGATTGTCGACAAGATCATCGGACTGAGAGCCGGCGAACAAGCGGAACGTATTGGTCTCGACTTGATTGATCACCGCGAAACTGGATACACATTGTTAGACTAACGTACAAACAAGCGAAAGGAATTTATCCATGAAATACATCATTGCTATTATTCAACCGGATCGCATGGACGAGGTGCTGGAACGGTTAACTGAAAAAGAGATTCACCTGGTCACAGTGACCAATGTCATGGGACGTGGCCGGCAGAAGGGTATCGCCCAGGTCTACCGCAGCCACACCGAAGCAGGCAGTCTGCTGCGGAAAGTGAAGCTGGAGATCGCCGTGAACGACGACTTCGTTGATGCAGCCATCGAGGCTGTCGAAGGCGGAGCGAAAACAGGAAGCGTCGGCGACGGAAAGATCTTTGTGCTCGATCTCAAAGAGGCGATTCGTATCCGTACCGGAGAACGGGGTGGCAAGGCCATTGGCTAAGCTCCGTAAAACCCGGAGATAACCTCCGTTGAAAATCCGCTTGTTTTGTGGGATAAAACCCCGCGAGACAAGCGGTTTTTTTATTGTTCAAAAGCAAAGAATTTGCGATGCTTCTGACATGACAGTAAACAACTCTGAACCCTCTGTCGGATAAAACCTATGTTTGTGCCACAGGAAATCATTGTCAATGATCGGATGCAGAAGAACTATCGTTATCTGCTAACCCAACCTGTCGGCAAAAACTTCGATTCGGACTTCACCCCTGATCTCTCCCCTCCGGAGATGCTGGTTCTCGGCGTCTTCGGCGGTAAGTATCTGACCGATTGCCACGACGAGTTCCCTGCCGCCTGGTTCAAGAAAGCTAAACTCTCGTCGAAAAAATTTGACCCCAGCCTCAACTGCTTCGGGGTTGCAGCTTCAAAATCTCTCACCTACTGGAAAGAGAAGGGGTGGCTTCATCCTCAGGACCCCAGAGGCTGGTTTCAGTGGTACTGCCGCTATTACCTCGGCAGGCGCACAGAAGACGACGCCCGCCAGATCAAACGGTGGAAGGCCATGCGCCGCCACCTCGCGCAACTCAACAAGCACTGCAACGCCGGCGACCTCACCTGCAGGCCTGTCCAGCGTCAGGCCCTCCTGCAGTGGGCTTATGACAGCAGGCATTAGTTTGCTTGCACTCAGAAGGAATTGCCATTATTGACCGCCGCATTAGTAAGAACGTTTCCGACGACCACTATCCGCTGATTGTTAACTTTGCGATCATAAATAAATGATCTCTTTGTCGGGATCGGCTTCGGCGAGGATACAGGCGAGCATACCGTCGGGGTTGAGATGCCCGATAACCATGCGATCCGCGTGTTCGAGCGTATATTGGTTACACCAGGCGGCCCGACGGACACTGGGTGCTTCGATCTCGTCACTAAAAGGCGAGAGTACGAGTAGTCGCCCCTCGCTAATGGCCTTTTCCATATGGACACGGCATGCCGTGTCCCTTGCCGTGTCCATATTCAAGTCCAGGCCCCATGGCTTGACCCATATCATGGGGCGCTTGTGTTGCAAGGCAGCCCAAAAAACCTTGCGCTCCAAGGGGCTCAAAAAGCCAGAGATAATCACTTCATCTGCTTTGATCGGCAAGTTGCCGTGTGAAGATGTCTCGCCACGCGATGCCAAAAAACCCAGCTTCGGCCTTTCAAGAAGTTCCTTGTTGCCCACATAGCGGGGTTCTCCCACATTCATGACCACATCATAATTCTGTGGATTGAAACGAATGTAATTCCGAATGTTTGCACGGGCTGTATCATCGCGCGCCCGGACTTCGTAAAACCTACCTTGCCAGATGTTTTCACCAAGGGCGCGTGTCACCGCGCTCTTGTATGACCGTATAATGGTGGACACCGACCCTGCGACCGGCTTGCCGAACGCCTCGAATTGGCGTTCCACAGGGACACGGCATGCCGTGTCCCTCTCAACCAATTGCAACAACCCGTGCACATGGTTGGGCATTACCACATATTCATCAACCACAGCTCGCAGGAAATGCGCGGGTATATCACGCCAGAATTCGGCGGCCTTACGACCTGCATCATTCGGTATCATCCGCCCATTCACAATGGCGCCAAAACGGCACTTCATACCCTGCGTACATATCGTGATGAAATACCAACCGGGACTTGTGAAGTCCCAGCCCTTCATGCGTATAGTCTTGCGCCCTTCCATGTCGGCTACTTGCCCGCTTGGCAGTGGTTTTTCCGAAGGCAGTTGAGAATGGTGATGGCATTGGCGGCAGCGATCTTATAGCAGACCTGCTTGCCATGGCGCTGGCACTCGATGATGCCAGCACGGCGCATCTTGTTGAGGTGTTGCGAAATCGCACCTTGCTGACCGCCGACGGCTTCGACAATGTCGCTGACCCTGCATTCGCCGTGCAGATCGAGATGCTCTAAAATCTGCAACCGTTGCGGATGGCCGATCAGCTTAATGACATCGGCCATCTTCGCAAGAAAAGATAAGGGAAGTTTATTCTTCACGGGGACACCTCCTGATAGAGATCGCCTGCACGCAGGCCCGAAAGGATGCGCACCTGCCCTGCCAAATATGGCGCGGTCGTCACCAATTGGTCAACTGCACCCGTAGGGGTCTTGACTGTCAAATAATCAAGTTGCCCGATCTGCTTGATCGCGCGCTGTGAAACAATGAGCGCCTCTTCACTCCCAATCGCCACCTCGCACCGTGCGAACATTCCCGGGATTACGCCCTTCAAGTCGCCGATCAGACAGGCATCCACCGAGAAACTTCGGCTCCCGGCATCCACCGAGGGGATCACCTCGCGGACCTCTGCCCGCAGGCTGCGATCAAGCGACTCCAGCCGCGCCTCCAGAAAACTTCCGATCTTCACGGTGCGCACCAAGTTTTCACGCAGAGGCACGCGTATGAGAAGGCGCTCCGGATTGAAGAGCTTGAGAATCGGCTGCTGAGGTGTGGCCAGATCACCGGGATCGTGCAGGCGCTCCGAGATAATGCCGTCGAAGGGGGACAGAATTTCCGTGTACGCCAGATTAATCTTGGCGGTATCCAAGGCGTGACGCAACATGGAGGCATCTGCACGCGCGACCGTGACTGCATTTTGCGCGGTATCAAAGTCGCGGCGCGAGATGCCGCCTTGCTCAACAATCTGCGACAACCGCTTCAAATCTGACTCCGCCAATTTCAAACGGCTCTCCGCGCCCTTGAGATTCTCCTCGGCAACCGCAACCCCTGCCCGCCAGTCGCTATCCTCCAGTCGCACCAGAGCTTCGCCCTTCTTGACACTGTCCCCGCTCCGTACGCGAATCTCCGTGATGCGCGCAGCCGGCAGACGCGAAAAGAGGTCCACCATCTCGCGGCTGCGCACCGTGCCGACCGCCTTGTAAACGACGGGGACTTGTGTCGGACGCAG
>CAIZQW010000329.1 GCA_903935195.1 uncultured bacterium | reverse complement strand
CACTTTAGAACTCTCGAACTTTAGAACTTTAGAACTTCTCTTCTCCCCCCTCACACATTATACGTAATCTTGCTATCCGTAATTGAGATGAATTTCCGTGAACGCAGTTCAACGATGATGTTCGCGACTTCGCTGTCTGTAATGGCATTCGGGAACATGGCTTTAATATGGCTGGTCAGGGTTTTGATGGTGCGCGGTTTGGTCGCCTTGGGAGGACGCACCTTTTCCCAGACTGTATTCACGCGCTGATCCGGGACTTTTTTGGGAACCGGCGCCGGAGCGATCGGCTGAGGAGCAACCGGCATCTGAGGGGTTGCAGGCGGTGGCGCCTTGACCAGCGGGATCTCACCGATCGCGGGTTCGCGTATGACCATAATCTTCTTGGTTTTCAGGTGGGCGATTAGCGGATCAAACCCCGTGTCCTGCGAGATGATATGGAAAAAGGCTGTAGGATCTTTCGCTGCGATCAGTCCGATGTAGTAGGCAATATGAAAATCCAGCGCATTCTTGCCATGCCCTGCGATCTTGATATATTCAGCCCTGCCACACAACCCCTGCATCGCATCAACAATCGCAAACGGAATGCTACCCTGATTCGCGCCAACAAAAAGCATCACCTTGAAATGCTCATGCTGTAACGCCGCCAAACTCTCCGGCTGCACATTCTCATAATCAATCATCACATAGTTTGTCCGCATAGCCACCTCCTACTAACATTCATTCACTATCGCACGAATGAACGAACTAATGAACTTCTTCATTCTTCCATTTCTTTAATACTACCGCAATCTAAAAAATTGATGTTTTCTGCTCGCTCGCCTCCCTACCCAGGGATAGACACGGTCACTCGTCGCCTCAAACTTCTCCAATATATCGATAATCTTCAATCGAATGCGTCCTCAAAAAGTGCCATTTTTGATGCGTTTTTTGGCGATTTTAAAGATTTTTGAAAATAGTTCCCCGAATCGCTTTAGTTTTTTACCTCGCCAGAGTATATATTAACATGAAAAGTACAATACTATCGATCAAGGGTCTGGAGCAAAACACAACACCCGAAACAGCCTTCAAGGCGTTTGAGGCGGATTTGCAGGCGGCAGCCGCAAAGTGGTTCAAAAAGCATGGCTATCCTGTTCGCAAGGATATGGACTACTCTATCAGCGAACCAAACCTCTGGCATCACAATATCATCCTCCCCGAAGTGGCCAGGTTAATCAGTATTACCGCCTCAACGTGGAAACGCCGCCTTCCCGGCGTGGCGAGCCGCTTCGAGGGGACTCTCCATCACGGACTCAGTAACCACGCCATGGCCTTCAACCTCCTGGGTCCCCTTGTAGTCCGCAAGGATCTCGCACCCATCAAGGCGGCCTTCCAAGCGGTTGGCGGCTGGGGAGGGTATTGGAACGAACTCTACGCCTACTTTGAAGCCCATGACCGAAAAGTCTTCAATGAGCTGGAGGGCGTCCCGGCTTGCCTCGACTTTGCCATCACAGGCAATGGCAACGGGATCTTTGCGGACGTCATATTCACGCAGTCCGGTTTTAGCGGGTGCCCCCACATACAGGACGGCTCCTGCGACGGCAAGAACCCCTGCTCGTTTGGTAAGCTCACGGAATGTGCGCTCACCAGGTCCGGGAACACCCTCTGGACGCGGATGGAGCAGTGGGCGATGAGCGAGGCGACCCGCATCGACGGAGACACCTGCCCCTTCGCCAACTATTACTCCTTTTTCCAGTCATTCCTCTTCTCACTGGTCAACGACGGCGTCTACATCCTGATCTATGACGAGCGGAATTCCCTATTCGTCCAGCGGGACGAACAGGGAAACCTGGTCGACGGACTCTGCCAACAACTCTCAGAAGCCCTGCCCAGACACAAATGGACCCGAGTTGGAGCTTTCACAATACAAGATCTCGTCCGCGCCATCGAAAAGACAGGACGCCACGACGATTGGATACAGGAATTCAAAGACAAGTACGCAATCAAGTAACAAAGGAAATATCCCATGACCGAACATACACCGCTCGCTAAAATTCCCGAACCCTTCACCTGCGCAGACGCCTATCTGGAAGCGAAGTGCAGACAGTCACTCCACCAGCGCTTCGCGACCGCAAGTGCCTCTGTTCAACAGGAGGCTCGCGAGCTGCTCGAAGCAGAGCTGGAGGCGATCCGTAAGACAGAGACAGCCAATACGATCCTCATCGTTGAAGAGATGGTCAGGTGTGTACGCGAGGAGAGCTTCCAGCTCGTCTTACAATACATCCCTAAACGCTCCTTTGTCATGTTTCTCCTCGGCTTCACCCCTATCAACCCATTGAACCTTCACCCAAGCGAAAAGACCCACTGTACGTTCAAGGGCGAACTCGCATATGATTTTTCAGGGAAGGGGGCTGAACGCGCACGCGATTATCTGATTCAAACCTACGGACGCGCAAACGTCTACCACCTCCTCGGATGTCTCAGCAGAAATCCATTGCAAATGATGGACTTCGAGATCCAACAGCACTCCTGCGCCCATGCGATCAGCAAAGCCCCGCTAAAGACGGTCCTCTATCAGGATGATGGCTCGCCCGTTCTCATGAAATCACCTATACGCGCAACTCAATCCGGACTAGTAGTCGTAGCACTTATGCATTTACATGTGCTCGATCAAATTAGCGAAAGCCTCAAGATCGCTCACGACCATTGCAGTGAAGCGAATCGGCACCAGTTGGACTTGATGAGTATTGATCTGGATGACACGGAGACCTACAGGCTGACTGGGCTTGCCAAGTGGCAACGTCTCTACAACGATCTCTACAATACCGAGAAAACAAACTTCACAGACGGCGAAGCCCCGCACTGTTTCAATGATCTTGTCGTACGCCTCAACAGACCTGAACCCACCTCTATAAAATCTCCCGGATCGAAGAGCGAACTCCTGTTTCCGCTCAATCTGTTTTGGAGCGCGTACCTGCAGACCTGGATTGACGGCGAGAGGCTGGCGGCACAGTAACTTTTAGAAGGAATAATGGAAGGATGGAATACTGGAATATTGGAAGAAGCATCTATTGGGAGGGCGGTCGGATCGACCGCCGGACTGCGAGGCCGCCGTCCCTCCCAGAGGCGCTATTGGTCTTTCCCCATCATTCCACCATTCCCACATTCCACCATTCCATGGAAATTATAGACACGTTATGAAATTTTGTTCATTAGCAAGCGGCAGCAAAGGTAACTGCATGTATGTCTCGGACGGCGAAACCAGCATCCTCGTAGATGCCGGCCTGCCCTTCAGCATCCTGAAGGATCGCCTCGAAAAGGCCTCCATCCCGCTCGACTCCCTGCAGGCTGTCCTCTTCACCCATGACCACAGCGACCACTACCGAGGTGTGGCCAGCCTTCAGCGCGACAATCCTTCTATCGAACTCTACGCCACGGAAGGAACCGCCGAAGGAATCGAGTTGGCCTTCCCGAAGGCCGGTTTGCAATGGCAGATATTTGAACGCACAACACCCTTTACGATCAACTCGATGAGTGTCACCCCCTTCCCGATCCCGCATAACGCGGCAGATCCTGTCGGCTTCACACTCACCTCCCAGGGACGCACGCTCGGGATCGCGACAGACCTTGGACAGATCCTGCCCAACATTCGGGAGTCGCTAGCGGACTGCCATGCGCTGATCCTTGAAAGTAACCACGATCCTGCTATGCTGAAGAGCTCCAATCGTCCCTTTTCCGTCCGAGCAAGAATCGCAGGCATAAGTGGCCATCTCTCCAATGAGGACGCCACAGAGTTTATCAGACGATCAGGGTTCGTCTTGCTTCAATCCCTGCACCTCGCGCATATCAGCGAGGAGTGTAATTCAACCTACGATGCATACCGGTGCATGGCTGAGGCGCTTTGGGAATGCGGCCTCGGCGATATCACCCTGTCCTGTTTTCAGCAAAACGAGCCAAGCTGTATGTATGAGGTGTGAGGGAAGAGAAGAATTCAGAAGTCAGAAGTTGAAAACAAAACGCTTGTCGTTGTATTGCGTAAGTCAGAGAGAATCCATTCTGAATTGACGCATCGCGAATACGCTTGCTCCCGTGGCTTCGCACGGGCTCTGCCGGCTACGGCGGTCTAACTTCTGTATTCTGACTTCTGTTACGATTTTATAGCGGAAAATCGTAACAACATTGACATGATAAGCAATGGTTAGTACTCTATAAACAGTTTGTTAATGACTTGAGGTTGGTGATGTTAATCTTACTTTAAGTTAAGGAACTTGATGAACGACGACTTAATGAGAATGTTTTTCGCGAAGACCGCTATTAGGTGCTTGCACGGAAAGCCCCCGCAAGCGGCTGAGTACAGCCGGGGCTTATCTCGTGCAAGCACCTGCGTATCATTGTTAATCGAATACCGGGTGAAGGACGAGCTGTGCCCCCCGTGTATCCACGGGCTAGCGAGGGCACGCCGACCTTCACCCAACTTGCGATCTTTGCGGAAAAGTATTTTATTACGACCATTTGAGCATTCCAAAGAATTATGAAAGGTGTTTAATCACTATGAAGGTCTGTATTCATCGCGGTGCCAAAGAAATCGGGGGCACCTGTATCGAAATTGAATCTCAGGGAAAGCGGCTTGTCCTCGACATCGGCCAACCGCTCGACTGTCCGGATCCTGAATTGGCCGTGATGCCTGCAGTGAAGGGATTTGCAGAAGAGGACGCCTCGCTTTTAGGCGTCATCCTCTCCCATCCGCATCAGGACCACTACGGACTGGCGCATCGCTTGCCCGAATCCACACACTTCTTGATGGGAGCCGCTGCGGAGCGCATCCTCAAAGCCTCGGCGGACTTCACACCGTCCGGTGGCACATTCAAGCATGTCACCCATTTGGAAAACAACAAGCCGATTAAACTCGGTCCCTTTACCATCACGCCCTATCTCGTGGACCACTCCGCTTATGACGCTTATGCGGTCCTGATAGAAGCCGATGGAAAGCGCCTCTTCTACACCGGCGATCTGCGCGGACATGGGAGGAAATCGAGGCTATTCGATGAGCTAATCAAAAATCCACCCGCGAACGTTGATGTACTTCTGATGGAAGGGACCACCTTGCAGCGGGAGAGCACAGAAAAGGGGTTTCAGACCGAACACGAACTGGAACTTGAGCTTGCGAAGCTGTTCAAGGAAACCCAGGGGATGCCGCTGGTCAACTGTTCAGGACAGAATATCGACCGGATCGTCACCGTCTTCAATGCAGCGAAGCGTTCAGGCCGGCATTTCATTGTCGACATGTATACAGCCCACATCCTTGATTCCACCCAAAATATTAACGTGCCACAGTTCTTTTGGAAAGAGGTCAGCGTCTTCCTTCCAGACTCTCAGCGAAAGCGTATTAAGCGAGACAAGTCTTTCACAATCTCTAATAAGTTTAATTCCGCTCGCATCTACCCCGAAGAGCTCGCTGCCGCTGCCAGCCGGTCCGTAATGTTGTTCCGTCCAGCCATGTGCCGTGATCTGGAAAATGAAAACTGCCTTGGAGGTGCCTGCTTTGTCTACTCCATGTGGGATGGCTATCTCAGCGCCGAAAAGAACAAAGAGTTCCTCGCCTGGCTGGATCAGCGCAACATCCAACTCCACAAATGCCACACATCGGGTCACGCCTCCGTGAGCGACCTCCGCCGTCTCCGTAACGCCTTCGGCTCTGCAGTGACCGTGCCAGTACACTGCGCAGAACCAGAATTATTCGCCCAAACCTTCGACCGAGTGCGCGTGCATCCGGATAACAAATGGTGGGAAGTTAACTGAGTTGCACCGACGATACAACAGGACCACATCAATCTATTTAAAGGGAAATATAATAATGCTTCATAAACTTCATCTTGCTGTTGCGAACACATTGGATCATCTGTTTGAAGGAACGAGCCACGAGCTGCTTAAGGAGCCAGCGTGTGGCGGAGAGCAACAATTGCCTCTTTACATCGGGGCATTTCAAAGTCTTGCTAACCGCATCTGCTGCGTTGACCTCCTCGTTCTGCAGAGAGGAAAGGTTCGAGCTATTATTGAGATTGAGGAGTCAGGCTTCCTTCCTACAAAACCGTGTGGTAAATTTCTGCAGGCTGTCCTTGCCACACACTTCATTCACGAGTCTCACGGGAATACTGTAATCCCCTATGCTGAAAAAGTTTTATTTGTTCAGATTTTTGACGGCTCTACATTTAATAAGGATAAAACGCAAAAGAAGGTTCAGGCAGAGCTGATAGAGAAAGAGATTCAGAAGAAATTGCCATTGGGCGGGATAACAGATTACCGGCTCTTCGTTATTGATGGCCCCGATGATCAAAAAGGTTTAACGACTCTTTGCCAAGCGATCAATCTTCTCATGCCCGATTTGGCAAAACAAAAAAGAATCGCGTGAATCAAAAATCAATTTTAACCCAACATTCGACCAGGTGCGAGTGCATCCGATAACGAATGGTGGGAAGTTGCCGAAGTACCATAAATATAGTTGTAGAGGTTAAACGTAACAGAGGAATTAAATTATGGAAATCTGTGTGTTAGGCAGCGGTAGTTCAGGAAACTGTACTTATGTGTCATTTGGTGACACAAGAGTATTGATTGACGCCGGCTTGAATTATAGTGAAACCTGTAAACGTCTGGCTGTGCTGGGCGTACCGCTTGATTCCATCAGCGGCATACTCTTCACGCACAATCATGCGGATCACTGTCAGAGTGCAGGCCCGCTTTGGAGACGACATGCTACGCCACTCTTCGCAAATGAGGGGACGGCAATAAGTATCGATAAAAAGTTTGAAAAGAACACCGTGTTCAAATGGAACAGCTTTGATACTTGTTCCCCATTTTCAATTGGGCAACTGCAGGTAGAGGCATTTTCGGTACAACATGATGCAGCAGACACCGTAGGTTTCGTACTCTCAACTGATTGTTTCCGTGTGGGAATTGCAACTGATCTTGGCATAGTGACTCCCATGGTTGAGTGTAAGCTATCGGACTGTGATGTATTGATATTGGAGACCAATCATGATCCTGAGATGCTCGTACAGTCTAAACGGCCTAAAAAGAATATTGACCGTATATTGGGGCCGCGTGGTCATTTATCAAACGAAAACGCTGCAGATATACTTGCACGTTTGCTTTGCCCTCGCTTAAGTACCGTATTCCTGGCTCATCGCAGTTCAGATTGCAATACACTCGTTCTTGCGGAGCGAGCCCTTAGCTCTGTGATCCAAAAGGCCGGACGTGATGATATACGGCTACTACATACTTATTCAGACGACCTGAGCCAACGAATTAAAATAACAGCGTGGGCGGATATTTAAAGTCCTTATCCGGGACCTTTTGGCGAAAAGCCAAGTGATCTTGTTTTGCAT
>CAIZQW010000328.1 GCA_903935195.1 uncultured bacterium | reverse complement strand
GGCTTAGGGTCGTCCTTCCTGACATCATAGATCGGCGGCGTGATGAGGATCACCGTCTTGACGCCAGCGGATTGGCTGCGCTGAATCAGATTGGTGATGCCGTCTTTAAACGCCTGAAAACGCTCGACATCCAGCGGCTGATAGATACCGCAATTCATGCCATAGCAGGCGATCAGGACTTCGGGGTTGACCTTTTCCAGCAGACGGTCCAATCGCTCAAAGATGCAGGGTCGTGCAAAGCCATGCTTGATATGACCCGGCTCGCTGAGTCCTGAAACGGTTTCGCTTGAAAGACCCAAACTGTAAATATCAAAGTTCTTCTGCGGGTAAAGCCGTTCTAAGTAATAGGAGAGGAACGAGACGTATGCCCCGTTCTGCGTAATGCTGTCCCCTAGCACCGCCACACGCTTCCCCTCCAGCATATCAACCGTCTGTGCGAAAACAGAGCCGGTCATGAAACATAACACCAACAGTGTCTTGTTAATATTCATGCATAGAGTATATCTGCTTTTGCCTCTACGCTTCAAGACCCATTTTTCTGAAATAACCTGAGCCCATTAAATGTCTCGGCCACCCATCTAACCACGCAGGCGATGGAATTCAAAAAATCAAATACTCGAATAATTGCTTACTAATTACGCCGTCGGTCAATTTTCTGCTTGCAATATTCGCAATTCGCGAATACAGTATGACTATGACAAAAGGACAGGATATATTGGTTTTATTAAAGTTGCTTGCGGGCTCCGCAAAAGGGTGCTCGTATTTGAAGCTTGGTGAAGAGCTGGGGATGAGCCCTTCAGAAGTTCATGCTGCGGTCGGACGGTTGGCATTGGTGGGCTTATTGAACAAAGACGACCGAATCCCCAATCGTCAAGCGGTCCGCGAGTTTCTGGTTCATGGGTTGAAGTATGTGTTCCCTTTAATCCGAAAAGGTGGTCTATGCAGGGGTATACCTACCGCCCAGGGGGCGTCTTTTGCCCAATCAGCTTTTGCGTTAAACGATGATCCGCCCCCTGTCTGGCCGGAGGCAACTGGAAAGGTCAGAGGACTCGGCACGCTACCAATCTATTCCTCGGCGCCAAAAGCATCTTTAAGGGACCCAGATCTGTACAAGCTTTTGATCTTGTGCGATCTTCTGCGAGGGGGACAAGCGAGGGAGCGTGCCTGGGCGGAACAGCAACTTGACAAGCATCTGGCTGAGGAGCAAAAGTAATGTCTAATTCATTTCAACATATAGCAACTATTGCAGAACAATTTAAAGGCTTACCCTATGACTTTGCTTTTCTTGGTGGCGCAATATTGGAGGTGTTGATTACCGACAGGGGTGCCGCAACCATACGAACGACAAAGGATGTGGATGTGCTGGTCAGCGCCACCACACGCAAGAGTTATTCAAATTTGGAAGCTCAGTTACGTCAACTGGGGTTTAAGCACGATACTTCTGAAGATGCCCCTATTTGCCGATGGATTTTCAAAGGTATTGTTTTAGATGTAATGCCACCCAGTAGAGCTGTCTTAGGATGGAATACGCAATGGCTTATAAAGGCTCTTAACACGGCGATCGTTGTTGATATAAACGCTCCAGACATACGCGTGGTGACCGCACCCTACTTTCTGGCATCAAAGATAGAAGCTTTTGAAGGACGTGGCAAAAATGATTTTCTCGGCAGTCACGACTTGGAGGATTTTGTTTCAGTGATTAACGGCCGGGATACCATTGTTGAAGAGATCAAATCCTCCGATCCGGAATTACAGCAGTTTCTCTCCGACAAGATTGCAAGCCTTTTGAAAGAGCCTCGGTTTGTTGAATCTTTGGAAGGCCATCTTGCAGACGAGGCAGATACGTCTGCCAGAAAAAAGATGTTAATCAAGAGGCTCAAGCAAATTTGTAAATAGTCGACTCCTGAGCTGGGATGAGCGACACCTTTGCCTTCAGAATTCAATCTAGTTTATCTGCCAGAGGTCACTGAGGTGGCTGTTTGTAATCGGCATACCATTTGGGGATCGGAGAATCACCATCACTATTAAACTGGCATTGACAATTCGCACATCTCACCTGAAGTCCAGTTCTATTCTCTCCACTTTTAATATAGTTCTCAAATCTAATAAACACGGGAACCTTACAATTCGGACAAAGCCAATCTTCGGCAATTTCAGCCCTTAAGATTTTATTTGCGAGTAGAAGGAACGGATGTTTCTTATTTTCCATATTATAAATAATTGTAGAGGAGTCGTAATTAGATCGATCAACTTTAGATGTTGCCATCCGTCAGCCTGTAACCGACGCCATGTACCGTCTGGATGGCCTCGGAGGAGGTGCCGAGTTTTTTGCGGATCAAGGCGACATGCTGGTCGAGGGTGCGCGTATTGCCAAAATAATCCACGCCCCAGACGGCGTTGAGCAGGGTGTCGCGCGAGAGGACATCTCCGGGACGCAAGAATAAAGCCGATACGAAGCTCTGTCGGGCCAATGCCCATGTAGGCAATCTGAAAGCGGTTGGTTGCCGCAAAAGAGAGAAACGAATGGACCATAAAGCCAGCAAAGATCGTCATGATAAAGAAGACGTTCGTGCGATAGGCTTGGGGAATCAACAGGGCATAGCCGATCAGCATGGCACACAGAAACATAAAGTCAAGGAAGTGGTCCATGTAGAACCCCCACTTCACAAGACCTGTATTGCGCAAACGTCCGATCGCACCAAACAGCAAATCGGTAATGTGTTGGCCGACGATCATTCCGCAGACGGCCCAGAGCCAATGGACATTTGTTCGGGCAAGGTAACTGAAGGCGACCACGAGGAGGGATCAGACAATGGAGAGCAAGGTCAGATGGTTAGTCTCCAACCATGAGGGCACCCATGGGATCAGCTTCTTCTTCAACCACTCCTCCTGAGAATGAAGGATTGATTGCCCAAACTTCTTATCCCCTTGAAACATAGTGAGGTCCCTTTTGGAAAAAACAAACCACACGAGGTTTCGTGTGGTTTGTGAATGAAGGCCTATCAGCCTTCTACTTAACCATTCCGCTTCTCGAAATCCTTCATGAAGGAGACGAGGGCTTCGACACCTGCGACAGGGAAGGCGTTATAGACCGAGGCACGGATGCCGCCGACCATACGATGTCCCTTGAGTTGCTTCATGCCGACTTCCGAAGCCTGCTTGATAAAGATCTCTTCCAGCTCCTCAGTTGGCAGACGGAAGGTGATGTTCATGTCTGAACGGAACTCCTTCTTCGCGGTTCCACGATAGAAGCCCGTTGAATCAATGGCATCATAGATCAGCTGAGCCTTATCACGGTTCTGCTTGAAGAGCTTTTGAAGTGTCATCTTCTTCATCCAACGCGTTGTCAGGCAGAGCATGTAGATGCCAAAGCAAGGCGGTGTATTGTAAAGGGAATTCTCGTCAATAAAGGTCTGGTACTTGAGCATGGTCGGCAACGCAATGTTGCCCTTTGCTGCAAAGTCCTTACGGATCACGACCAGAGCCAAACCGGAGGGGCCAAGATTTTTCTGCGCGCCTGCATAGACCATTGCAAACTTGCTGTAATCCACCGGGCAAGAGAGAATGTCTGAGGACATATCCGCAATCAAGGGCGAACCCGTGACGGGCATTTCCTTGAGCTGAGTGCCCGCAATCGTCTCATTGGTGGTAATGTGACTGTAGACCGCGCCAGGCGTCCACTTCATCTCCTTGAGCTCTGGCATGCGGGTTGGAATATCTTTGTGACATTCGGCTGCGATATTCACATTGCCAATCATGCGTGCCTGCTTGATCGCGGCGGTTCCCCACGAACCTGCATTGATATAGTCAGCCGTCTGTCCTTGCCCTAAAAAGTTCATTGGGAGCATGGCAAATTGTAGGCTAGCTCCACCCTGAATAAAGAGAACCGCGTAATCATCGCTCAGCCCCATCAGCTCTTTAACATTGGCAATGGCCTCATTATGAATGGCATCGTACTCTTTACCGCGGTGGGACATCTCCATGATCGACATGCCCGAGCCCTTGTAATCCACTAAATCGGCCTGAGCCTCCTGAAGAGCCTCGAGTGGTAACACCGCAGGTCCTGCACTAAAATTATGAATGCGTGACATATTGTACTCCCAAGTTATAGGAAGGGAACATTCCCCTCAATTATCCCGTTCGAATCCGAAAAAGATAGTCAATATCATGCCTCTTCTAGGGGGGAATTGTCAATTCAAACCGTGATATAAAATTTACTGAGGAGAGAACCACCACTTGTTTTACGATCACGAAAACGCTAAACTAAAACCTTTTATAAGAAGGAAAATTTCACTATGAGCTACGAAAAGATCAAAACCCCTGATTTTGGAACCGCGATCACGATGGGCGCAAACAATGTCCTGAATGTCCCTCACCAGCCGATCATCCCGTTTATCGAAGGCGATGGCATTGGTGCGGATATCACAAAGGCCGCCATGATCGTCTGGAATGCCGCTGTCAAAGCAGCTTATGGTGACAAACGGAAGATTTCGTGGATGGAGGTCTATGCAGGCGAGAAGGCGAATGATGTCTATGGTCCCAATACCTGGCTCCCCAAGGAGACCCTTGATGCCTGTCGTAACTATGTCGTCTCCATCAAGGGGCCGCTGACCACACCAGTTGGCGGCGGTATCCGTTCCATCAATGTGGCCATGCGTCAGGAACTCGACCTCTATGTCTGCCTGCGTCCGGTCCGCTGGTTTAAAGGTGTCCCCTCCCCTGTCAAAAAGCCGGAATTGACGGACATGGTGATCTTCCGTGAAAATACAGAGGATATCTATGCGGGCATCGAGTGGTTCAGTCAGACTGACCAAGCGAAAAAGGTGATTGCCTTTCTTCAAAACGAGATGGGGGTCAAAAAAATCCGCTTCCCTGAAACCTCCTCCATCGGCATCAAGCCCGTTTCCAGCGAAGGCTCGAAACGTCTGATCCGTGCTGCAATGGAATATGTGATCGCCAATGATCGCAAGAGCCTCACCCTCGTCCACAAAGGAAACATCATGAAGTTTACGGAAGGCGCCTTCCGTGACTGGGGTTACGAACTCGCCCGCGAAGAGTATGGCGCGACATTGATTGATAAAGGACCTTGGTGCACCTTCAAGAATCCCAAGACCGGACGTGAAATCATTGTCAAGGACTGCATCGCTGATGCCTTCCTCCAGCAGATCCTGACCCGTCCGGCGGACTACGATGTAATCGCAACACTGAACCTCAATGGCGACTATGTCTCGGATGCCTTGGCAGCCTGCGTGGGTGGTATCGGCATCGCGCCGGGTGGCAATATCAATTACACAACGGGTATCGCCTGCTTTGAGGCGACCCATGGCACGGCACCCAAGTATGCTAACCTTGACAAGGTCAACCCCGGCTCCCTCATCCTCTCCGGCGAGATGATGCT
>CAIZQW010000327.1 GCA_903935195.1 uncultured bacterium | reverse complement strand
CAGATCCTTGAAGGCTGGATCCAGCGCGCCGTCTAAAAAGGCTTTCTCGTAGGCAAGGTAGCGCTTGATCGGATCAACGGTTGCCGGGTTGCCGGCCTTGGCAACAGGATTGTCTTGTTTGACCGGCACCGCATGTTCCAAGGCAGTCGCCAGTGCCAGTTGCTGCAAGACCCCGTCCTTGGCTTTCGTGCTGGCCTTCTGAATGGCGGTATAAATCTCCATCGCCCGGCCATATTGGTTCTCCTTGGCACCATCGGCCACGAGCATCTGCTTCATCAGTTCGGTATCGGCCAGCAGCTTCTCAACCAGTGCAGCCTGTTCCTTGCCCTGCTGGGCGAACTCGGCCAGCCCCCTGGGTGTCGCGCTATTCAGGACGACGAATTTAACAAGTTTCGGATCCAGCTTGCTGTCCGCGAGTAATGGCGACAGGTTCAGCGCGGCTGCGGCTGGCGCTGTCTTCTCCTGCGCCTTATCCGGAGCGGCTTTCGCGGCCGTGCACGCCTCGATGAAGGCCGTCTTATTCTGCTCGCTAATTTGTGGTAACGCCTTTTCGATATCAGCCTTCAACGACTGAATCTGAGCGGCGTAGCCCGCTTCGAGTTTCTGTCCGGCTTCGGTCAACGCAGTCGGCTGCGCCTGCTGCGCACCCGCTGTCATTGCCATTGTCATTGCCATTATAAGAACTCGTGTCACCATCATTCCACCTGCATTCTGTCTTTTCATCATCTTTCTGTCCTTTCTTAAAAACCGTCGTCTTGTCGCTACTTTCCTCTACTGATGCCAACGTCATTCCTGAGGCGCGGCCCTCCGGACGTCACCTCTAGAAAATGGTTGGTCTCATTTCCCCGCGTTCCCCGTACGCACGGGTACTGGGGCTTTTAGTGCCTCATTATCCAACAGAGTCGTGAACTTCTTGTCGGTCCGGTCCAATCGAGTTGAAAACTCGTCAAATCCTTTGTTGAAACCAGGATTCCATAGTCGTTCGGACATGGCGGCGAGCCGTTGGCGCAGTGAGGGCAATTCCTTGTCCTCGGTTTGTTCCCACGAGCACATCTGCGCGCCCAGTATTGGGGCGGATGGCGGGAACACGATAGGCGTCTTCCATGCTGAGGTGGCCTCGTCGAAGCGGAGAACATTCCAGGCGTAAATCGCCTCCACTGCCGGGTACGGAGGTTTCACCACGTAGAGAGGATTGCCGCAACAATTGATCAGGGAATACCCGTCCTCCACCAGCCAGTGCGGCGGATAGTTGCGCATGTGGTAGGGCATGACGATCATATCCGTCGGAACCTTGGTGGCGCCGGCCGGACTAAAGCCTTCCCAAATCAGGGCTTGCCGACCGTGTCGCTTCACCGTCTCGTTCAGTCGGCCGACAAAACGAAGGAAGAGTTCATAGGCCATGGGATGTGTCTCCGGCTTGATCCACATCTTCGGACGATCCGCCAGAGTGCGATTCAGGCGCGATGTCATCGGCTTGTTGGTGAGGCCGTGTTTTAAATACGCCTCCTGGAAGAAGGGGTCTTCATCGAATCCTTTGAACTCGGATTCGTCGGCGCCGATATGGAAGAAGGGCGTGGCTCTGAATACGTCCAGCATCTCTCCAATGATGGTTTCGATTGCACGACACGCGTCCTCTTTCGCGAAGTTCAGCGTCACAGACCAGCCGCTACGGGCGCCGCCCTGTACCGAGAACAATTCCGGCATGGTATTGACAATGGCTCCGGAATGACCCGGCACATCTAACTCCGGCACAATCACAACGCCGCGTTCTGTGGCGAATTGTTCCAACCCGCGCAACTCATCAAGCGTATAAGCAAAGCCCTTGGTGGCCAGCTTTGGGAAGGCCGTCGAGGGGAACGTGAAACTTTGGTCGTCGGCCAGATGCAGTTGCAGATACCGGATCTTGTACCACCTGCACAACTTGATACAGCTCTCGAGCGTCGCGATGGAATGTGGTTTGCGCGCAACATCCACCAACAACCCCCGATAGGCGGAGGCGGGTTCATCCTTCACGATGCATCTGGGCAAAGTCGTCGGTTCGATTTCCCTCGCAAGCAACTGAAGCAAGGTCACAGTTCCGTAGGCTACGGCGACATAACTCCCGCCGCGCACCCGTGCCATGTCGCTAATTTCCAGCACGTAAGACTGATCCTCATTCAGACCTTTGCGCGAGGCACCTTTCGGCCCGGGCGTTATCTCCAGCCGCACGTCACCGGGCTGGATGCTCCCCCCCTCCGCCACTGACAGCTCCCTGCCGGTCAACAGCAGGATTTCTTTCACGACTACTCTTGCAAGTGGGCGAAGTTCAGGCGTTGCTGCCACCACCCGTGAGCCAAGTGTCATGCTTCCTTGACCAAGCGCGATCGATTTGGGCATCGGGATAAGGGGGGCGTAGCCCGCTTCGAGTTTCTGTCCGGCTTCGGTCAACGCAGTCGGCTGCGCCTGCTGCGCGACCGCTGTCATTGTCCCAAGACACATCAACGACGCCAGTATTACTCCATATGTTTTCTGTCTCGTCATCATACTATTGTACTTTCATGCGACCCGTTGTCTTGTCGCGCCGTAGTCCGTCAACTGACGGACGAAGGCGGAAACCGGGTCGCTACTTTGCTCTACTTGCCAACCTCGCCAAGCACCTTTTCAATCAATGCGGTCATATCGTTTTTATTGATTTCCACCGCAACGCTCCGGCCCTTGATCCCTTCCGGCTTGGTGATCTTCGGAGCCAGCGTTGAGCTGGGCATGCTATAGATGAAGGGCACGTCGCCAGCGCCTAACTTT
>CAIZQW010000326.1 GCA_903935195.1 uncultured bacterium | reverse complement strand
TTGTTTGAGAACTCAAAAATCCGTTCATCCCGGCCACCCAGCCACATCACGCGCGCTTTGATCGACACATCACGCATGTTGGCAATGTTCCTTTGCAATTCAACGAACTGGTCCTTGCCGTTTAAGGACAACACTCCCTCCTCCATAAGAGGATTGCCTTCAGGATAATCTGGACGCTTCACAAGTTCCGTCAAATTAGAAACACCTTTCCAGAGACGCTGGCAAACCCCTGGATAACGGCCATCCGGCGTGACCGAAAGCGCAGTCCCCTCGATAATCTCCTTCTTGGCGCTCCCTGGCTTGACCCAGAATACTGAAATATAATCTCCTCCGTGGCTTTCCGCATGGAGGGCTGTAAAGGGATAGACCTTGCCTTTCTCCAAATGAACCACCGCTGACGTTTTCGAAGGGCTTGCAATGGAGAAGAAGCTGGTTTTCTGGTCCACGTTCGTGGACCCGGCCTTGCCCAGCCAGAACTCGCCCATGTCATCCGCCTCAATTGAGAACGTGTAGTCTCCTGTCACCGGGGGAAACAGATACCCACGCAGACTCTGACAATAATTTTCACCAATATTTTCTTGGGAAGCAAGTGTCTCCAAGATCGCCTCTGGCTTGTATTTCATCCTGCCCTTCATGATCTCGACCTTGGCTCCATTGACCAGATAGCCCCAGGTTGCGCCGAAGGAATCGCTGGCCATCCAGCCATGAGGGGTATCAAATTCATAGGCCGCATAGAGCCCGCCGAAATCCTTATCGATTTCGCCCGGATTCTTGCCGCCACCCCAGCTCCACGTAAACCACTTGCCACGCGTGATGTCCTGCCCCTTTGCGTAGAACCCGTCGATCATGGCAGTTCCGCTTTGCCGACCACCATAGACATAGGCGCACCCCTTGACCGTCACATGATCCGTGCACTCCTTCTGGGTGTCGATCGTGGCATGTTCCCGGACCTGCGCATGACCAGACACCTTGGTCTGGTTGAGGATCACCGCATAATCACAGACCTTGGCGTTGCCCGCCACGGTCGCACTGCCCGCGATCCTCGCATTGCCGGAAACAATGGCTTCATCCATGACCTTGGCCTCGCTGCAGATGATGGCGTAGTCCGCGATCCTCGCCTTGCCACTGACCACGGCCCGGTCCAGCACGCGTGCGTTTGGCCCCACATATGCAGTCGCCTCGACCTTCGCTGTCTCCGCGACGAAACCGCCGCCATTGACGTGAGCCTTGCCCGGCACATCCGGCTTGGCGGGAGGCAGCACGGCCATGGGTTCACAACCCTGCAGTTTCACCTTGTAGGGGAACGGTTCCTGGTCGGGCGCGTTGAAATCGCCACTGCCCATATCCATCAGTTTCGAGGGCGTGGCACAGACCACCAGGTAAAGCTCCTTGACGTCACCTGAGACCTCGAACGCCTGCGTCTTGCCCGGACCAAAAACCTCGCCATAGACAGGCTTGCCCGTGCTGTCCACCCCGACGAAACCGGCTCGCCAGTTGCCACCACGGGCCTCATCGAGATAGCCCGCCAGCGTCGCCGAAACTTTCCCTTGCTTGATTTTCAACGGACAGATGTTGTATCCCAGTTGCTGGGGCGCCTGGGACTTTGGCACACGCCACCAGCCAGGTTCATAGCTGATGGACTCAAGGATCGCGCGCCCATGCCGCATGTGCCGGTCATTCGGCTGGCTCCACTCCTTGCGGTAAATGTTTTCCTTGCTGACAACCCCGTCATTGCCGTAGGGCGTGTTACCGTTAAGCCCGTCCCTCGCCTCCTCGAACGTGACATAGTCCCACGTGATATTGCGCATCGCCATACGGGTCCACTCATCCGCCAGCGTGCGCTCCGGAAGGGGATTGACCCGGTTGAATGCAATCCAGGGCAGCGGATTCTCGCCAACCATGGCTGGTCCGTCATACCAGAGCTTGGAAATGAACATCGGGCCGTATTCGGGGGTCTGCGCCAGGTGCTCAAACATGGAACGCTCCCCATAATAGGTGCGGCCGTTGGCCGGATAGAGATGGCTTGTCCACACGCTGCCGACAGGCGAAGTCTGATAGATGCCTCCGTACGTCTGCGGAAAATTCGCATGGGCCTCCCAGTAATTGCCGGCCATGCCGCCAGTCTGGGCCTGCCAGCCATGAACCAGCTCATGCGGATTGATGGAGCCGGCCCCCTGGCAAGACCAGCCAAAATCGTCGTCCACTCCCATCCAACTGCCATGGGAGGGCTGTATCGGCGTTTTATATTTGATGCCGTCACCGCGCATTTCAGCTCTCCGGCTCACCACTGACGACCGCATAGCCAGACGCTCAGAATAGAGGTGATAACACAGTTCCGCCATTCTGAACATACCTGGAGTCCGCTCTGGGAACTCCTTGAGCCAGCGCGCATCCCACTTCTTCATCTCCTCCTTGTCAACGGCATGGCGGAAATGGGCGGACTCCACGACATGCCACTTGTCCGGCTCCATCCTCCACCAGTTGTGCAGCTCTGTCCCCAGCATCACCCCGCCGGCACAGTTGTGCGCGATCTCCTCGCCCGTCATCGCCTCATCGTGCAACCGGACCGCGGCCAGATCGCCCTTGAATGACGGTTGCTTCGCCGAGGCACCGCCCAGGACCATGACATGCCCTGGCTGGATGAGCATGGTGCGCTTTCCACCGGAGATCCGGCTTCCGTCCAGATACCAGTCCTCCTTATCTGCCGTGCAATTCACCACCAGATGCCGCCACTTCGACGATCCCTTGATCTCCGACGGCAAGGCAAGTGCGCCTGAGGTCTCCACCCCATTCCGCGCTTGCCACCCCAGCAGCACCGCGCCCTGCGGGTCACTCGCGCAACGGAACCAGACTTCGAGCGCCAGCGGGCGGGCACCAGCGATCTTCGATTCAACGGCGAAGTTCCCCTTCAGGAAATCGTCGCCGTCAAAATAGAGCGCCCGTACCTTGTCCACGGTCACAGCATGCGGGTAGCGCTTCTCGCGCTCCGTATACGGCACCTGAAAACCGAAATCGCCGAAGGCACCCCCGGTCATCGAGGCTCGGCCCTCGCCCCCTCCCCCTGAATAGCCGCAGTTGTACCAGTTAAGGACCGCCTCCGTGCCATAGCTGCGGGAGGCCATGAATTCGGCATGGAGATCAACCGAAAGGCGGCCCGCCACCGCGAGATTGCCGATCGCAGTCTCATTGCTCACGCCTGCAGGCTTGCCCTTGCTCCTCGCATCAAGCACCAGCGATCTCTCTTTTTCAAGGGCCAGTGCACCCGTGGCGCACATCCCGAATACCCCAAACACCGTTCCAAAAACAATCATTCGTTTCATTATTACCTCATTTCTTCTGTTGTATAAAATTCAGCTCCTACACACGGTCTTAGGGTTCACACCCTTCGGCCTTCTTATTCCGGCTTCCGGGAAGAAGGCGCCAGCTTACCCGGAATGGTGACCGTGTCCAGCGCCAGTTGCGAATAGCCATTACCACTGTGGTAGTCGAAGAGTTCGACTGTGTAGGTCCGTCCATTGTTCAGGAATGGCTTCACATCCCAGACAATCTGCGTCCAGTTCGCACCTCCGGCAGATGTCGTGCGCTGTCCCGTCAGGACAAATTCCCGGGTGGCCACATCGCGCAGGGCCACGCCCATCACACCATCGAGGGTGGACTGTCCGGTGAGCGGGATCTGGGATTCATGAGTCGGCAGGATCCCCGTGCGTCCGGGCCATTCCCCTCGCCCCGCCCCGCCCAACAGCCAGAGCGTCAGGTCGCCCGGCTGGTTGACGAGAAAGGCCGGCGACCGGATCCAGAGCGTCTGGTGCGCGTTGTCGCGGGCACCGAAATTGGAGCAGAAAACAGCCTTCGGCCCCTTGTGCGTCTTGTCCCAGTCTGTGGCGACATAGCGTTGGCCGTCCTTCACTGTCCCGGGATCTGCAGAGACGGTGGTCCAGCCCTGTAACGTGCCGTCGTCGAAATCGTAGGTGAGCATCGTTGCGGAGGGCAAGGTCTGGAATAGCGTGTCGGCGCCCGCTTTCACCACCCCTGTGACATTGCTGGACATGGCACGGCAGTGGTACAAGGTGTTCGGTGTCAAGCCTACCAGCTCTCGGCTAAAGGGCAGGGAGGCGTTGCCGCTCCCCATGGAGCCGGAGGGTGTTCTGGCCCCATAGTTCGTCGTCTTTCCATGCTCGAACCAGACATAGCTGCCGAGGCTGTTCGGATTGACTTCGCCGTTGAGGGTCGCTGACGAAACCCCGAGTTTTACGGCCTCCAATGTCGCAACCAACGCCCTCGTCCGGAACGTCCCGTTCGTGCCTGTGGCACTCCACCCCGCGGCATTTTCCGCCATGCCACGGAACGTATAGACCGTGTCGGGTTCCAGCTGGGTGATGGTCTCGTTGAAGGCAACGAAATGATTGGTGCTACCTGCCCTGCCCTTGGCTGTCGCATGGCTGACGTTCGTGACCGGCCCGTATTCAAACCACCTCGAGGCGTCCGCGTTGCAGGGATTGACACTGCCATTGAGCCGCGCCGAGAACAAGCCGATCTCCGTCGCGTCCGCCGTGGAAACGTCAACTGCCGTCAGCGTCTGGAAGGTCGCCACGGAAGACCAGCCCGTGCCGTTGCTGTTGCTACCGCAGAAGGTGTAGTAGTACGGGGTATTGTGAACCAGGCCGGTGAGCGGGACCTCGAAATCCCTGCCGACGGGTATGGGGCCGATCTCGATGCGGTTCCGCCATGCAGCCTTATCCCTGTCCCTGTTGACCGGCCCCCAATAGACAGTCACGACGGGGTTGCCTGCGCCAGAGGCGTATGTCACGCGCCCCTTCAGCCGGCCCGAATTCACAGTGACGTTCTCAACGCCCATGGCTCGCATATACACCGGGGCATGATCGGGGCTGAGCGCCTTAAGAACGGCCATCGGAACCTTGAAGACCGTGCCATGCCGCACCCAGTTTGGCGCATGGAACTCCTCGTTGAGCCGAGTCATGGTGACAAAATCGCGGGTGGAAAAAAGTCCATTGCGGCCCTTTGACCAGTAGTCACAGTAGATCAGCCATTCTGAGCCCGCCTGCACCAGGCTCGGCCCCTCGGCGGGCGTATTGTCCGGCTGTATCCCGGCACCGGTGAACGCGGGTGACGACATGCGGCTCCAGAAGTTCGTCGGCAGGCTGGCCCACGTATCGAGGCGGGTCGTAGACGAACAAACATGCAGCGTCTGCGCCATCTCGTCCTTGATGATCATCCGGTAGTCGCCGGGGCCGATCCTGCGGATCATGGCATCGATCACCATGCGGTCCGCCGGCGCGTAGAAGAACCTGCGCGGCGTGTAGGTCTTGAAATCTTTGGTGGTGATAAAGTAAATACGCTGGTTCATGCGCTCCCAGCGTTTCGCATCCCACGTCTTCGGAAAGACGCTCGCATCGTCAATGGTGGTCGCCCAAAAGATGACATACTCTTTTGTCTGCTCGTCGCAGAAGATCTCCGGGGCCCAGCAGTTGCGGACCTTGGGGTTGCGGGGCGCGGCCTTGGACAGGTCAGCCGGCCAGCTCCGGCCATCACTCTCCTCGGTTCCCGGACCGCGATAGTCCGCCCACACAGAGAGGATGCGGCTGGGCTCCCAGTCCTTCAGATTGTCGGAATGGGAGATGCCCAGGGTATCGTTCCACCAGCCGGTCGTCCAGACCAGATGGTACTTGCCATCCACGCCCCGGCAGATGGAGGGATCGCGCATCAGTCCCTCGGTCTGTTTAAACACGCTGCGATAGCCTGAAACGTGATGCCAGGTGACACCGTCGAGACTCGTGAGCAGATGGAGTCCATCCTCGCCATCGCCGGTGAAGGATGAATAGACAAAACCCTCTGCTTCTGTCCCGCGCGAGAGGTCTGTTGTCCCCATCCCCAGAACAAGCCCTGCAAGCACGCCCAACCGATTGATCCGTCCCTTGACCATATTGCTCCTTTTCCCTTGCCAGACTGACACTGTTATTCCGAAACCTTCCATTCCAGCACACCGCCGGAGGCCTTTTCCTGCAACTGGACCTCAATCCGGAGTGCCTCGGTCGTCACCTTCTGAAACCGCACGGTGTTGTATTCATCTCTCTTCACACCGTAATGCTGCTCGCCTTCCAGCGCCTTCCACTGACCGTTATCCAACACCACAGGGTGCCACTGCCCCTCTTTCAGGTATTTCAGCGTCCAGGATACCGGCACGCGGCACCCGCCTTTCCGGCTGGCATCATCGAACCAGTAGACCGATACCGCAGAGACCGCCCGCGGCTTGTCGAACGTGTATTGCACCCATTCCGGAGTTCCTTGGTGATTCCACCAGGTCAGGCGCGCCAAGCTGCCGTCAGCGGAATGGGAGGGCTCCGCGCCATCGTTGACCGCCTCCAGTTGATCGCAGACAAAGGAGGAGCTTGGCTTGAACGCCGCGGCCAGCGGTGCTTTAAAAGCGGACCAGGGCGTCGCGGAGGCCTCGCTGCTGACCGTCGGGAAGGAACAGATGCGCAGACGCGCAGCAGCCATCGGGATGAGCGTGACGGTCTCCACTGGTTCTTTCGTGAACGCAGGGCTCATCTGGAGAGGCTCAATCCATTTTTCCGAACCGAGGGTCCACTCCGGTATGCGCCGGGCCTTGGCCTGCAGTTCAACGGGAACCGTCTCATGCGTGAAGGGCTCAGCAGAGACGGGGCCTTTCTTCCGGATCAGCGTGAAGGCTTTTTCAAGCGGTTCTCCGTCGCTGACCAAGCCGTAGTTCCACGGTGTCGTCGGATAGACTTCCCAGCCGGGCCAGCCCGGGATTCCGCGGTCCACCTGTTTCCATTCCTCGCCGATCTTGAGCGAGAACCAGAGGGGACCATAGCATACGGACATCGAGTCCTTGTTCTTCTTCCAAGTCCGGGTCTGGATACGCATGGGTAGGGTCAAGGTCACCGTGTCTCCATTCTTCCACAGCCGGTTGAGCACCAGATACGACAGGGGCTTGACCTCGCCCGTCACTGCCTTATTGTTGATTGTCGCCGTCGGATTTTCACACCACTTCGGCAAGCGCAGATACAAGGGGAATTTAACGCTCTTAGCCATCGCCAGTTTAAACGTGATTGTTTCACTGAAGGGATAATCCGTCTCCTCGCTGATCTCGACCTCGGTGCCGTCGCCCACCTTTGCTTTCACGCTGGACGCCGCATACAGGGACGCGCACAACCCCCTATCCGCCGTGGCCAGCCACAGCTCCTCGGCGTAGAACGACCAGCCGATCCCATAATTATGCTGACAGCAACGATAGTCCGCAGTCGGACTGTATCCTGTCTTGACCCAGCCATTGCAGAAGGTGTTGCGGCGGTTTCGGAAATCATTGCTCACCATGTTGGCGCAGGTCACATAGTGGAGCCCCTTATGATCGGGCGTCAGCGCTGCGGGGAACGAGTTGAAGGCGATCTCTTCACACCGGTCGGCCCAGAGCGGTTCGCCCTCGATGCGCGTGAGGATCTGGAAGCTGTGCATGAACTCCGCAAAGCCGCAGGTCTCGAGTCCCTGGCGCGGATCAATTGCGCCGCTGATATTTTCATCGCCGGCGAAACCGCCGCCGGGGAACTGTCCGAACTCCGCCATCACTTCGTCATACCTTGCGCGGGTGGCTGCACGGTGTTTCGCCTCGCCGGAGAGTTGCCAATACTCGGCTGGTTCCCTGAACGACATCGCAAAATCAACATTGTGCCCGGTGGGACGGCGTTCCAGCCAGTTGGCCGTGTTGGCGTGGATGCGCCGGGCCAGCTCCAGTAGCTGAGCGTCCCCGGTGCGATTATACAGCCAGTAAACATTTGCAAGCTGTTCCACTGCGCGGATGTTATCCAGACCCGAGCGATTGAAATCTTCGTTCTGCAACGCAGCCACCCACTTGAAATAACCGGTCAGCAAGTCGATCACGCGTGCGTCGCCTGTGAATTCATAATACGACCTCAACGCGTTTACAGCCAAGAAATGCGGCCAGCACTCGGGCTTGCCCTTCTCGCGGGTCCGGAGTTCCTTGGGGCCGAAATAACCGTCGGGCTGACGGCTGGCGATCATGGCCTCGATCCAGATGCGCGTTTCCGCAATGATCGCGCGGTCATTCAGCACATAGCCCAGATCCCCGTAACCGCGAAGCCAATAGACCGGCTCTTCCCAGCCATGGTGCCCTTCACCTGCGGGACTGGCCCAGGCGCAGCCCGGCTTGACAAACTCGGAAACCTTCGGCAAGTTTCCGCACATACCTGACGCATCTAATTCCAATTGACGCCTGAGCCACCCCTGAGGCGTGATGGAACCCAGGGGCAGCTTGACAAAAGGCGAGGGCTGCAACGGAGCACGGTTGCCCGTGTAGAAGGGATTGGAGGCAGAGACCTCCACCCGCTCCACAACCGTTGCCGACGACTCCAGCGCAACAACGCCCAAGAGAATACATATCCCATACTTCAACACGATTAAACGCCTCTTTTTCATCTGTTCCATCTGCCCACCTTCTAGGTGATTGGTCACCCGCTATACTTTTCGCTTTATTCACTGACAAAAGAGGGACTGGCCTGTTTGTAGACCAGCCCTCTCACCGCCTGCACACGATCAATAGAGACGAATGATCGTCCCCTTCGGCAAGTCAGAGACCAGCGTGCCTGGAATCGAGACGCTGTCCATCGCGAGCTGTGAGTAACCGTTGCCGCTGTGGTAGTCGAACAGTTCGAGCGTGTAATGCTTGCCGTTGTTACGATAGGCGCTGACATCCCAGGCAATCTGTATCCAGTTTGCACCTCCGGCTGACGTGATCCGCTGCCCCGTGAGGACAAAGTCGCCGGTGGCAACGTCGCGCAGGGCCACGTCACCGGATTGGTCGATTTTGAATTGAGGCGATCGGACCCAAAGCGGCTTGTGCGCATTGTCACGCCCGCCCCAGGGCGTCCCCACGACGCCATACGTCGTCCCCCCTTGGCCGCCGCCATCCTGTCCGCTTGGAATGCCACTGCTGTAGCGCTCCGGATCCGGACTGTTCCCGGGGTCACTCGACACCGTGGTCCAGCCCTGTAGCGTGCCATCGTCGAAACCGTACGTGATCGGCTCCGACCGCACCGGAAACGCCAGCGCTCCGGCCAGCAAGATTCCAAACGCCACTTGACTCATCCCTTTCGAATTCATACTTTCTCCTCCTACCCTAAGTATCCATGCTGTGGACACCACATTACACATCTCGTGCTCACATGATTAGCATATTCATTTTGGTTCGAAATGGCAATTGTACTTTTTGCAACTTGTATTGCACTTTTCGCAACTCGAAAAGTCCCCATCTCTCACCCTCTTCATGATTCGCTACGCTTCAGTCGTCAATCGGATGTTTTTCTATCTCGCACACCCATTTTTCGGCTAAATAAAGCTCCTCTGCTCTCTGGGGGTTCTGTAAAAAAAACGGCTACACTTTTTAAGAAAATGCGCTAGAGCAGTTTCCAGTAGATGTTGTGGCGCTTTTCAAAAAGCCGGCAGAAGGGCGTGAGCACGAAGTCCTCCGGGCGACCGACTCCGCTTGTTTTAAAGCATACCCCAGATCCTCAGCAACCGCTTCTTTCAATTTGCCAATCCAGCCATCCACCAGTTTCTGTTCATTCGCTTCAACGAGCAGACGGATCTTCGGCTCTGTCCCTGAATAACGGACAATCACGCGACCACGTCCTTCGAGATCAGCCTCGCAGGCACGGATGACCTCCGACAAACGCTTCGTCGTCTCCAGTGGCTTTTTCTCTTTAACTTTGAGACTCACCAGTGTCTGCGGATACTCCTCCATGCAATCCGCAAATTGAGCGAGGCCCACCCCTTCCTCACGTAAAATACGCAACACCTGCAAGGCGCTCAAGATTCCATCGCCTGTTGTCGCATACTCATGGAAGATCAGGTGGCCTGATTTCTCGCCACCCAAGTTAAAGCCGTTCTTGCGCATCGCATCAATCACATAACGGTCGCCCACATCGGTCACCTCGACCTTGATCCCGTGCTTGCGCATCGTATCGTGGAGTCCCAGATTGCTCATGCTGGTGACCACCAAGGTGTCCTTGGCCAAGAGTCCGCGCTTTTTAAAGGCGATGGCGCAGGCAGCAAGAATCCGATCACCATCAATAATCGAACCCTTCTCATCTGAGAAGATGACACGGTCCGCGTCCCCGTCCAAGGCAATGCCTATATCAGCCCCGGACTCCTTGACCATGCCGGAGATGACCTCCGGATGCATCGCCCCGCACTTCTCGTTGATATTCAAACCGTCCGGCGATACGCCCGTCTTGATGACCGTAGCGCCAAGTTCACGGAAAATCCACGGCGCCAAATTATACGCCGCACCATTGGCACAATCGAGGACGATCTTCGTGCCACTGAGCTTCATGTTGTTAATCGTATTCTTGGTGAATTCAATATAGCGTCCGCGTGCATCCTCAAGCCGGAACGCCTTGCCGAGCTGGTCACTGCGGATATCATCCGTGCTCAGATCTGTATTCATGATGAGATGGGTCAGCGCCTCCTCGTCTTCATCCGCCAACTTATAGCCCTTGGGACAGAAGAGCTTAATGCCGTTATCATCATACGGATTGTGAGAGGCCGTCAGCATAATTCCCGCATCCGCTGCGAGGGACTTGGTCAAGTGCGCAACAGCAGGAGTGGGAACTGGCCCGACAAGATAGACATCACACCCTGCTGAGACCAGGCCGCTGGTGATCGCCGTCTCCAAGAGATAGCCCGAGAGTCGCGTATCCTTGCCGATGACCACACGCGTGCTATCATTCCCGTGCGCCTTGAGTTGCTTTCCCAACGCCTTTCCCAGCTTCAGCGCCAACTCCGCATTGACAGGATAACGGTTTGCCTGTCCACGAATACCATCGGTTCCAAATAATTTTGCCATGTTTACTTTCCATCATTCCTTACTCGACCGTCACGCTTTTCGCCAAATTACGAGGCTGATCAATTTCGCAGCCCCGTGCACGCGCAACATAATAGGCAAATAACTGCAGCGCTACGGCGGTTACAACAGGAGCCGTATACTGACTGGTTCGAGGGACCCGGATGACATCATCGCACACCTGCTCAGCCTCATGATCCCCCTCGGTCACAATCCCGACAACTGGCGCTTTACGCGCACGACACTCCTGCACATTTCCCAAGGTCTTCTCCTTGCCTGGGATGTCGTTCAGGAGCGCGATCACGGGGAAATGCTCATCCAGCAGGGCGATCGGCCCATGCTTCAGTTCAGCGGCCTGATAACCCTCGGCATGGATGTAACTGATCTCCTTCAATTTGAGAGCCCCCTCCAACGCGGTTGGATAGAGAATGCCCCGCCCGATAAAGAAGGCATTCGTGACAGCGGCATATTTGGCGGCGATCTTCTCGATGGCGGGCGCCTGCTTGAGAACCGTTTCGATGAGCGAGGGGATCGCGGTAATCTCCTCACAGAGACGCCCCCCCTCCTCACGCGACAGTCTCCGGCAACGTCCCAGCTTCAACGCCAACATCAGCAACACCGTCACCTGCGCGGTAAAAGCCTTGGTGGACGCCACACCGATTTCAGGTCCGGCATGGAGATAGATCCCCCTCCCCGCTTCTCGGGCAATCGTCGAGCCGACGACATTACAAAGCCCGGCTACAAGTGCACCTTTCTGGATGCCCTCACGCACAGCCGCCAGCGTATCCGCCGTCTCGCCGGACTGACTCAGGGCCACCACCAGTTCATTCGGACCGAGGATCGGATTGCAATACCGGAACTCGGCAGCCTGCTCCGGATCTGTCGGCAGGCTGGCCAACCCTTCGAAGAGATACTTGCCGACCATCCCGGCATGGAGGGATGTACCGCACGCCACAATGATCAGGCGCTGGATCGCGGCCAACTCACGCGAGGTCAAATTCAGACCCGAGAGGATCGCCGTTCCCAGCGAGAGATCCAACCGTCCCCGAATCGCATTCTTAAGGGCTTGCGGCTGCTCAAAAATCTCCTTGAGCATAAAGTGTTCATAGCCGCCCTTCTCGGCAGCGCCGATCTCCCACTCCACACGTGCCACCGGACGATGGACCGAGGCATTGTCGAGCGTGAAAATCTGCGGTCCCTCAGCTGTGAGGAGCGCGATATCTCCATCCTGGAGATAAATGACCTGTCGCGTATGCGAGACAATCGCCGAGACATCGCTCGCCACGATCGTCTCTTGGTCTCCAACGCCGATCACGAGCGGACTCCCTTTACGGGCGACGACCATCTCCTGGGGATGCTTCGAGGAGATCACCGCTATCCCGTACGTGCCCTCGACCTTTTTCAACGCCTGGGAGACTGCGGCCAACAGGTCGCCCTGATAGTAGGCGCCGATGAGATGGGCCAGCGCCTCCGTATCGGTCTGTGAACAGAAGACCGTCCTATGCGACTCCAACTGTTTTCGGATTGAGGCATAATTTTCAATAATGCCGTTATGCACCAGCGCAAGCTCCCCGGAGCGACTCATATGGGGATGAGCGTTGACCTCGGTCGGGAGTCCATGGGTCGCCCAGCGCGTATGCGCGATGCCGAGATGAACCGAAGCCTGTTCAGCCTCCGTCGTCACCACGCTGAGCTTCTTCTCAAGTAGCGCGACCTTCCCCACCTCTTTGACAATGCGCAAACCTGTAGGGGTACAGAAAGCAACGCCAGCAGAGTCATAACCCCGATACTCCAGCCGGCGAAGACCATTGATTAAAATATCAACGACGGGACGTGTTCCCACATATCCAACTATTCCGCACATGCACTAATCCTCATTCTACGAACCTTGTATTTGATATACCCTTGCCGACCCGTTTGCTTCGGGCAAATAGTTGAGAATCTGCTTCATCGCGCCTGTATACTGAGCGTTAAAATAACTCTTTATTCCTTCACCCCAAACCGATATTCTGTCGTGGTCTTATACACTGCGCCTGGGCGCAGAATCGTTGACGGAAAGTTGGGCTGATTTGGAGAGTCTGGTGAATGCTGCGTCTCCAACGCAAGGCCGCCACGATAACAAAGGTTCTTGCCCTTTGTCTTGCTGGGCACCTTGTCGGTCATGAAATTACCGCAGTAGAACTGAATCGCTGGCTCGGTCGTCCAGACTTCCATAGTGCGGCCTGTGGTCTTTTCAAAGAGTGCCGCAGCCTTCGCCAGCTTACCATTCGGATTGTCAAGGACCCAGTTATGGTCGTAACCGCCACCGAATTCAAGTTGTTCGTTCTTGGTGTTGATACGTTCGCCGATCACGTGCGGGGTGGTGAAATCAAAGGGAGTCCCTTTGACAGAGGCCAGTTTCCCCGTAGGAATGAGCCCCTTGTCAACAGGCGTCATCTTGTCGGCAAAGAGGGTCAACTCATGATCAAGGATGTCGCCGCTGGCTTCACCTTTAAAGTTGAAGTACACATGCTGAGTGAGGTTGATCGGCGTAGCCTTGTCCGTAGTGGCCTGATATTCAATACGCCATACATTGCCAGGCGTCAACCAATAGGTGACGTCTACCTTCAGTGTACCAGGATACCCCTGATCACCATCTGGGCTGGTCATCGAGAGTTTTAAGCCGACGGTCTCACCCTCGGCCAATGGCTCGACATGCCAGACAACCGCATCAAATCCCTTTTTGCCACCGTGGAGCGAACAGGGTATGCCGCCTGGCTCATTGTTCGTGGGCAGGGTATAGGTCTTGCTGTCTAGCGTGAACTTGCCGTTGGCAATGCGGTTGCCGTAGCGGCCAATCAACGAACCAAAATAGGGGTCGAAGGTCTCATAGCCGGCCATATCATTGAAGCCTGCCGTGATATCTATGGCTTTTCCGGTGCGGTCAGGCGTATACAGCCGAACGATCTTGCCTCCGTAATCAATAACATCCATGACCACGCCGCCAGCTCCTGTCAGCGTGTATTGATGAACAAGTTGACCATCCTTGGTCTTGCCAAAGGGTTTAACCACAACCGAAGCTTCTTTCCCATTCATGCCTTCTCCTTTCTTACAACACATACAACCGGTCACACACACTGCCAACACACTGGTAGCGGCTATTGCTATTACTGATTTTTTCATGGTATTTTCTCCTGTCCGCGACCGTAGGCCGCGCACGCATTCACGTTTACTTTGCACGAATATCAAAGGCTACCACCCCTGTTCCGTGACGCAGATAGAGCACTCCACCCGCAACCACAGGCGATGACCCATGCTGTTTTTCACCAGATTAGCTTATTCTTTTTGCTTCGAAATGGCAATTGTACTTTTAGCAACTTGTATTGCACTTTTAGCAACTCGAAAAGTCCCCGTCTCTCACCCTCTTCATGATTCGCTGCGCATCATTCGTCAATCGGATGTTTTTCTATCTCGCACCTCCATTTATCCGGCTAAACAAATCGCTTCTGCGCTCTGTGGGCTCTGTGAAAAAACGGCTGCACTTTTTAAGAAAATGCGCTAGAGCAGTTTCCAGTAGATGTTGTAGCGCTTTTCAAAAAGCCGGCAGAAGGGCGTGAGCACGAAGTCCTCCGGGCGCCCGACTCCGCTTGTTTTAAAGCATAACCCAGATCCCCGTAACCGCGAAGCCAATAGACAGGCTCTTCCCAGCCATGATGCCCTTCACTTGCGTTACCGTCTGGCAACTCCCTTCCTGTGGCTTTAAACGGTTCGTTGCCTCCCCGACTGCACATTCGGCAACAGGGTGCTGGCTTGGCTTTCCCTGTGTCGGACTTTAACCGACTGCAAATCACACGCTTTGCTTGGCGCACTCATCTTTTTCTTTTTCCTGTCCTACGCGGCAACATGATCCCTGAACTCTTTTTTCAGGCGGTAGCTTTTTCCGGGCTTTGTCTTCAGTTCAATCACTTTCCCGCCCCATTGGACCTTGCAAGTGCCCCCATTGTCGGAATGAATGGTTGATTCCGTCAGCACACCCCCGCGCCACTCGATATCCACCGTGAACCCACCCCGTGCGCGCAAGCCGGTGACCTTTCCGTCCGGCCACGCCTTCGGCAAGGCCGGCAAAAGCACGATATCTCCCGTGTGTGATTGGATCAGCATCTCGGCGATGCCCGCAGTATAGCCGAAGTTCCCGTCGATCTGAAAAGGCGGACAGGCATCCAGTAGGTTCGGATAGGATCCGCCGCCGCCATCATAACGGATTTCCGTGCTGGTCACCGGATTCAACTGTTTCCGGACCAACTGGTGGGCATGATCACCGTCCAGCAAGCGAGCCCAGAAGTTGATTTTCCAGGCCAGCGACCAACCGACCCCGTCATCGCCGCGGAAGATCAGCGACTGTTTCGCAGCCTGGAACAGGTCTGGCGTCGCAGGCGTAATCTCATATCCGGGATACAACGCCCACAGGTGCGACACATGGCGGTGCTTTTCATTGGGGTTATCGCGGTCCTCAAGGCTCCACTCCTGCAGCTGGCCATGCTTGCCGATGCGGTTCGGCGCGATCTGCGCGCTCATCCCGCGCAGTTGCGTCGCGAATTCATTGTCCACCCCCAGCACGCCGGCCGCCTCCGCCGTATTCCTGAACAACGTCCGGATGAGCTGGTGATCCATCGCCGGCCCTTGCACCAACCCGCCGATCTCGGGCGAGGTCGAAGGGGTGCTGATCAGCCAGCCGGTCTTGGGATCCTTCACAAGATAGTCCTCGAAGAAAATCGCCGCCTCCTTCATCGCCGGATAGCCGCGCTTGGATAGAAACTCCTTGTCGCCGGTGAACAGGTAATGTTCCCACAGATGCTGGCAAAGCCAGGCCCCGCCCGTCGGCCAGATGCCGATGAAGGAAAGATCGATCGGTGCGGTTCCCCGCCAGAGGTCGGTATTGTGGTGTAGTACCCAGCCCCGAGCCCCATATTGCGCCTTGGCCGTCTTGGCACCGCTGACCATCAGGTCGCTGATCAGATCAAACAACGGCTCGTGACATTCTGATAGATTGGTCACCTCGGCCGGCCAGTAATTCATTTCGAGGTTGATGTTGCATGTCCATTTGCTTTCCCACGGCGGGTTCATCTGGTCATTCCACAGGCCCTGCAGATTGGCAGGCTGCCCACCGGGCCGCGAACACGAAATCAGAAGATACCGACCATACTGGAAAAGCAGTGCGGCCAGGTCGGGATCCGGTCTTTCCAAGTTCTTCTTCAGACGCTCGTCAGTCGCCAGCCGGCTGGCGTCCGTCACCCCCAGGTCCAGCGATACCCGGCTGAACAAGGCTTGGTAGTCCTTCAAATGTCCCTTCAGCAAACTCTTGTAGCTCTTCCCCTTCACCGTCGCCAGCGCAGCCGCGCACCGCGCCGCAGGGTCCCCACTGATATCCCGGTAGTTCACGAAACTGGTCGCACCTGCCAGTAGCAGCATCACGCTATCGGCACCCTCCACCGTGATCATTCCATCCCCCACCGTCACCTTACCACCATCGGCTACCACCCGCAGCCGCGCCTCGAAGGCGAGATTCTCCCGTTTCCACTTCTCATCGCCCGTCCGGCTCAACACCACTGTGTCGCCCTTGGCGGCGATGCTGACATTCTGGTGAGGCGACGTCAGGGAAACCTTGAAGCTCACCGAGCCCCGCTTGCTTGCCGTCTCCCGCCAGACCAACACCTGGTCTGGATAACTCGCGAACGTCTCTCGGCAATGCTCCACCGCGCCCACGCGGTAGCTCACACTGACCACGGCCGTGTTGAGATCAAGCTCACGCCGGTAGTTCGTGGCATTCTCCACGCCCGCGGACTCGATGAAGATATCGCCGAACGGCTGATATTTCTGCTGATTGAGCGGCTGGCTCATGAACTCCCGGCCGGCCAAGTCCTGCGCCTCCCGTTGCTTGCCCTCCGCCAGCAACCTGCGGATCTCAGGCAGGTGCTTCACCGCGCCCTCGTGCTGGTATTCATGGGGTTTGCCGGCCCACAGGGTGTCTTCGTTGAACTGCAGGTGCTCCTTCTCAACGCCCCCGAACACCATCGCGCCGAGGCGACCGTTGCCAATTGGCAGGGCCTCCACCCAGACCTTCGCCGGCTGCTGGTACCACAGCTTCACGTTCTCCTTGTCCGCCTCGGCGCCTCTGGCAATGCATTCAACCCCTGCCACACCCATGACCATCGAGGACATCATCAGCCAAAACCTTGCTTTGTTCATCATGATCCCTATCTCCTTATTTTGTATATGATCGATTAACAGCTGTCAGGTCTTAGCATCAGTAGCGGTTTCCACGACAGCCCGGTTGTTTACCTGTGGATACTACTCCAACACCAGCACCGTGAACGAATTTCCCGGAAACACGTATTGAGCAGGGTTGCCGCGATGCTTCCACGTCGACTGCACAGGCTTGAAAGCCTCGGGGCACTCCAGCGAATTGTAGCCCAGCAGATCATCATGCGCCAGGGTTGTGGCTCTCGCATAGGTCCTGCGAGGGACAAAACCGCTCAGCTTCAGGGAGGCTGCGGTATCTTCCTTTGACAGGTTGACAACCCGCAGGACCAGCTTCCGCCCATCCGTTGTTTTCGCGGCCAGCACATCTAGGCCTCTATCCTTGGCGCTGACATCGCACGCAACCACATCCGGCGCCCAGTCGCGAGCGATCATCTGTTGTACGTAGTACGCCGCCTGGAACCAGACCTTGTCCTGCGTGTAGTAGATATTTCCCTGCGTCCACAGCACGGAGTTCCATTCACCCTGATAGACATTCCAAGGCTGGGACACATTGGGCATAGCCCCGGCAACGACGACATCACCCATTCGGTTGGCCTGGTTCAGCTCGACCGCATGCGCTAATCCCCGGTTGAAATGGAAGCGGGCCGCATTGAACTCGAAAACACCCACCTTCACCGGTCCCACCGAGGGATCCAGCGTCGTCAAGGCTCGGGCGAATACAGCCACACCCGGTAATGCCCCTTGATAGCTTTCGGCTGGGGTGTCACTCATGTAAAACAGATGATGATCCCAAAGGAGTTTCCTGCCCCGCGAGGCCACAAAACGGGCCAGCGCCAATTCGTTGGTCAACTTGGCACGCAACTCCTCAAGCGGCTCAGCCCCCGTGAACGGATAACCGTGGCCCACCGGGATCAAGGTAATGTCCGGATCCACCTTCCACACCGCTTCCGCCACCTGCTTGAACTTCTCCACGTAGCCGGCATCCAGGCGGGATTCATTGCCCACCTGGTAGTGTTTCAATTGATAGGGACGGGGATGCCCGGCCAAAGCTCTTCGCCAACCCGCCGGCGTGTTGGTCGGCGCGTTGCAGTAAGCAATAAAATCCGCAACGGTCTCCGGCGTCTCCTCGAGGTTCAACGCAACAACAGGCTTAAAACCGGCGGCCTCGCAGAAGTTCAGGTGTTCGATCGGTCCATAACCCCCGCTGCAATACCGATCATAGAACCCGTCGTAGGGCGGGCGCGTATCACGATCCCCTTGAAGAGTCTTCCAACGGTAACCTCGGACCTCGATCATCGCGCCGTTCAACCGAAGCAACTTTATTCCCTGTTCCACGAGGGCCTCCGCAAGATCCTTGCGGATCGGCAATCCCTTGAAGCGGCCCCATTCCCCGGGCTGCAAGAAGGCATAGCCCAGCGTGAGTTCCCCGGGTTGTGTCAAGGTCACAGCAAACCGTCCATCGGCATCCTTCGTGTTCGGTTTCAGAGTAAATGCCACCTTTTCGAATCCATCGCCTCCCGCCGTCTTGAGCGTCCGGCTGGCATAGATCCGTTTCCCGTCTGCGCTGCGCAGTGACACGCAGAATTCTGTAGGTCCGGTCGTCCGCACCCGCAGGAACCCCTCGTACGTCTTCCCCCTGCAGAGGTTGATGCCCCATCGCTCCAAACCCGCATTGTCTATGCCGAGCTCACCCTTGCCGCCCCGGTAGGTGATTTTCTGGCTGCGGCAATTCGGGAACCATGTGCCATTTCCAGGGTTCACCAATTCAAATGCCCCCTGGGCATCACCTGTCCGGACCGCAGCCCAACGCAAGCTGATCGCCTCCCCCGGCTGCCGGAGCAAGCTACCCGTTTGAAACGGGATAACCTGACGCTTCCCCTGACCATTCGCCAGCGAGAGATTTCGGCATTTCACATCGCCCCGCGACATAATGCCATACCGTCCCACGGGCAACGGCTTGGCCTCGTCCACAACCAGAACCTCTGCTCCATTCACACAAACGCGGACCTTGCCACCGCTGACGCCGACGACCACCGGGATCCAGGCGCCTCGCTCGATCTTGACCGCCGCACGCCCCCGTTCCACGCGAGCACTGGCCCGGTAGGCACTCGAGAGGACCACATCCTGTGATTGCGGCTGCAAGGAGATCGTATAACCAGAGTACCAGTCGCACGCATTGTCCGCATGATTTCCATCCACATGGAGAATCAAGCCTGCGGGCCGCTCCGCATCGGAGGCAAACAGGAATTCTGCGGCCACCTCGACGGTGTTGGACGGTGCGGGCGCGTCCGACGTCAACCGCGCCCCCTGATGCTTATCGGCGATGGTCACCTGCACGGATCCATCCGGGATCAAGTCCCACGTTCCCCTGACCGTCGTGAACCCGTCAATGCGCCCGCTGGTCTGCGCCAGTTCCGTAGGCGAAGGCTCAAAGAAACTCTCTCCATGAATCAACTGACTGTCGAATCCGCCAAACGTCTGATATTGCAGGTCCTCCATATTGGCGCCAATAACCTCTTCCGCCAACCGGAAGCGGACACCCTCAGCATGAACTGTGATCGTCGCCCCTGTTTCGCTTCCCGAGGCGTGCAAGACAGCACCCATAAGCACATTCGCCACGAGAACCATGCATACACAAGCCTTCATGTTTTCTCCCTTTCCATTCCAGTAACGAGCTATTCAGTGACTCGACGAAGCCTCCATACTGCGGGAGCAACACCAAACAAGAGCCTCACTTAAATGCATGAAGGGTTCTTCCAAATTTTTAACCAAACGGATTCTCGTCGGGATAGCGAACGCCCTCGGGCAAAGGCGTGTTGACATCCTCGACACCCAAAAGCTTGAGCGCCTCGAAGAGCACCTTGCCGGACTTCGCGAAGCCAAAACCGCCATGATGCGGGAAACGCTTGCCGATCAGCACATGACGGTAGAAGCGTGCGAAGTCCTTGATACCCACAACACCAATGCCACCGAAGGAACACGGATTGATATCGAGAAACTCGCCTTCTGCGACATAGCTGACGATCTTCGCATCCGCACTGCTCTGCAAACGGAACATCGTGGTCTCGCCCGGCTTGATCTGTCCTTCAAGCGTACCGCGTGTGATGTCGGGCTCTTTACCCGGCTCCATCAGGCGGTGCATGATGAGCTGATACTTGAGCGAGCAGTTCTTCATGCAACTGCTGCAGGTGTTGCCGCAGTGGAAGCCCATGAAGAGATCCTTGGCAGGCACGCCTTTCAGCTTCGCGCCCTTGAGGATGTCAGCCGGCACGGAGTTGTTGATATCCAGCAACGTGGCCGGCAGGCCTGAGGCGCACTGGAGCATGTACTCGGAAACCGCGCCATAGAGATCGACTTCGCAAGCGACAGGAATTCCACGCCCTGCCAACCGGCTGTTCACAAAACACGGCACAAAGCCGAATTCGCTTTCAAAGGCAGGCCAGCACTTGTTCGCGAAGACACCGAACGACGACGCGCCCAGATTGTCTTCATAAAACTTGGTCAACGCCACTTCATACTGCGCGAGCTTCGGCAAGAGGTCATTCCACTTGCACGCGCCCTTGAGCTCTTTAGCCATGTCAGCGGCAATCGCCTTAATCGCGGCCTTGTCCTCGCCAGCCTTCTTATAAGCAACGAGAAGATCGAGCTCTGAATTCTCCATCACATTCACGCCCAGATCATAGAGCGGCTGAATGGGTGCGTTACATGCCATGAAGTCATGCGGACGCGGACCGAAGCCGAAGAGCTTCAGATTGTTCAAACCAACCACGACACGCGCGATCTTTGCAAACTCAGCAATCAGAGGAGCCAGTTCTTTCGGAAGTCCAACCGGATACTCGGGGATATATACGTTCAACCGGCGCAAGCCAATGTTGTACGAGCAGTTCAGCATCCCGCACAGTGCATCGCCGCGCTCGCTGGCCAAGACCGCTTTGCCCTCTTCGGCAGCGGCACAGGCCATACCAGGCCCTGGGAATTGTTCCAGAAAGATGGTGGTCGGGGCTTCAGGACCGAAGTTGCCAAGATAGACAACCGACGCATTACAGCCTGCCTCGACGAGTTCATCGCAGGCGGCCATCGCATCGGCTTCATTTTCAATAATCGTTGAGGCGACAGCAAAATCGATCTTTTGCTTTTTCAGTTCCGCTGTCAATGCGGCGAGACGCTTTTGCGTCAGTGAAGAAGGGAAGCAGTCCCGCGATACGCCGACGACACCGAGCTTAATCTTCGGCATGTTGATGAGATTCATTTTGTGATTCCTTTCGTTTTTGTCAATTGTTTTGAGATCTGAAAGTCAGTAACACTCATTTCTGACCGTAATAGGCCCCAGGGCCATGTTTGCGAGCGTAATGTTTATCCAATAGCGCCTGCGGCAAGGGCGCACATACTGGATTCAATGAAAAGGTTATCGCAGCCATCTGCGCAACGGCTTCCAGTGCAACGGCATTTTCAACAGCCTTCATCGGCGTCGGTCCCCAGGTAAAAGGTCCATGACCTGCCGCCAAGACCCCGGGCATCGACTCAGGATCGAGCTCTTTAAACCGCGCGACAATGATGTTTCCGATATGCGTCTCGTAATCGTGCGCGATCTCTTCCTCTGTGGGCATACGCGCCACAGGCACGCTTCCAAAAAAGTGGTCGGCATGGGTTGTGCCCAAGCAGGGTATTTCCCGAGATGCTTGCGCAAATGCAGTGGCGTACGTACTGTGCGTATGAACCGCACCCCCAATATTCGGGAAGGCGCGATAGAAACAGAGATGCGTAGGTGTATCTGTGGAGGGTGCGTACGCGCCCTCCACGACCTTCCCGTCCAAATCAACCACCGTCAAAATATCAGCGGTTAACGCGTCGTACGAAACACCGCTGGGCTTGATCACAACTAGGCCAGAGGCGCGGTCAATACCGCTCACATTCCCCCAGGTCAGCGTCACCAACCCTTGTCGAACAAGTTCGAGATTCGCTTCACACACACGCCTTTTCAATGCTTCAAGCATCTTTCACTCCTTTTCAGCGCGTCGCTTCACGCAGCGCGATCAACTCCTTCATGACATTGAACATACTTCCGCTCCAGGCCGCAGTCCCGAACCCGTCATGGACCTGCGTATAGAGGGCAAAGAGCTTCTTGTAGATCGCAACATGCTCTGGGTTTGGCAAATAGACGCGGTCACCCACCTTTGAAAGCTTTTGCGCTTCAAGCGCATTGTTGAAGGCTCCTCCTGCAACTGCTCCGAAGAAGGCCGCGCCCATGGCGCAGGTCTGATCCGAGGCAGCCACCTTCATCGGCATATTTAAAATGTCCGCATAGATCTGCATGAGAAAGGGACTCTTCACCGCCAAGCCGCCGCAGTTGATCACCTCGTCCACCCTGACGCCATACTGACGCACGCGATTGATAATCGTCAACGCGCCAAAGGCGGTCGCCTCAACGAGCGCACGATAGATTTCATGCGGCTTGGTGTGGAGCGTCTGCCCCAGTAAGAGACCTGACAAGCGCACATCCGTCAAGACCGTGCGATTCCCATTGTTCCAATCTAAAGCCAGCAACCCTGTTGCGCCAGGCTTCATGGCCCCTGCCAGCTCATCGAGCTTCGCGAAGGCTGCCGGACCTTTTCCATAAGATTCAGGAACCAGATTGTTTGTGAACCAGAGGAAGATGTCACCGACGGCAGATTGTCCGGCCTCAATGCCGAAATGGTTGGCCATCACCGATCCATCCACAATACCGCACACGCCTGGAATGTCCGTAAGTGGCTTTGACGTCGGAGCAACCATCACATCACAGGTGCTGGTGCCGAGAATCTTGGCGAGTGTCCCCTCTCGGACGCCAGCGCCCACAGCGCCCATGTGGCAGTCAAAAGCTCCAACAGCAATGGCCGTTCCCTGCTTGAGCCCTGTTTTAGCAGCCCACTCGGCAGAGAGTTCTCCCGCCTTCTGCTCAGCCGTATAGGCTTTGACATAGAGACGGTCGCGTAAATCTGCAAGAGCAGAATCAACAGCCGCCAGGAACTCCTTGTCCGGTAAGCCGCCCCAAACCTCGGAATAAAACGCCTTATGTCCCGCAGCGCAGACGCCACGCAACAATTTGAGCGGATCCACATTCCCTGAGAGGACAGCTGGCAGCCAGTCGCAAATCTCGACCCAGCTAAAGGCTGCATTGAAAACATCCGGTGCACTGCGTTTGCAATGAAGGACCTTTGACCAGAACCATTCAGATGAATAGGTGCCGCCGCACTTTGCGAGGTACTGCGGACGAAGCGCTTTTGCCTTTTCCGTAATCTCGGCTGCTTCAGCATACGAGGTGTGATCCTTCCACAGCCAGGTCATGGCCGCCAGATTCTCCTTGAACTCCGGAAGGAAGGCCAATGGGATGCCCTCCTGTGTCACCGGCAACGGGGTTGACCCCGTCGTGTCAATGCCGATACCGACCACCTTGTCGGAAGAAAAATCCTTGTCCGCCGCAGAAGCTTTCTTGACCACCTCCGCAAGAATCGTCTCCAGTCCTTTTAAATAATCCTGCGGATGCTGACGCGCCACATTGGGGTCTTTCGGATCCACCAAGACGCCCATCTCACCAGACGGATAATTAAAGACATGCATCGCCACTTCCGAGCCACTCTCCAGATTCACAATCAGGGAGCGACAGGAATTTGTTCCATAATCTAAGCCAATCGCATATTTTGCCATGTTAAAAGCTCCTTGAGGACTAGCTCAACCACGTCCAGAAATAGATATACGCTGAGAGAACAAGACCGAGAACAACCAGCGAGGCCACAACATCAACCCAGTTCCAGCTTTCACGGTTCTCCTTGCGATAAGTTTCATCCAGCGTACTGAAGCAGAGTCCGTTAATAGCTTTCTCGTCCGGGGCAGGCGCCGAGAGCGAGGCAACGGCCACAATCAGGCAACTGATGATCAAGAGAATGCCAGAGAAATAGAAATCCTGAAAGTTGGCAATCTTAAACATAAGGGAATCAGGAGAGCCTGTACGGAACAGCGCATTGATGACCAACTTGAGCATGCCGAGGATAAAGCCCAGCCCCAACCCCCATACGGCACCGCGCAAGTTGGCACGCTTCCAGAAAAGTCCAGCCAAGAAGACGGCCACGATGGGCGGCGCCAGAAAGCTCTGAACCGCCTGGATATACTGATACAAACCACCGCTAGCAACCATCTTCATAATCGGCACCCAGACGAGACCAAGTCCTGTCATTACAACGGTTGTCACCCTGCCAATGTGCACCAGCATCCGCTCCGAAACCCCCGGGTTCAATTTCTTATAGACGTCACAGGTAAACAAGGTTGCGACCGAGTTGAACAAACTCGCCAACGAACTCATCAGCGCCGCCACAAGGCCAGCGACAACAAGTCCACGAAACCCGACAGGCATAAGCGAAATGACCAGTGTCGGGAAAACTTTATCGCTCTCCATAAGTCCGTCTTTATCAAGCGGAATAGAGATGATGCCATGTTGATGCAATGCATACCCGAGCATACCCGGAACAAGGAAGATGAAGACCGGAGTCAGCTTCAAGAAACCGCCCCATAATGCGCCACGCCGTGACTGTGTCAGGTTTCGCGCGGAGAGCATACGTTGGACAATAAACTGGTCGGTACACCAATACCAGACACCGATGGTGATGGAAGCCACGACAACCCCCAACCAAGGGAAGGACGGATGAGCGAGCGGATGCCAGAGCGACCAAGCATCAACCACCTCAGGCTTTGCCTTGATGGTCGTCTTGAGCAACGTCCAGCCACTTGCAAGGGATGTTCCCCCTGCCTTTTCAGCAAGCTTACTCAGAGAAAAATAGGTCACAGAGAGCGAACCTGCCAAAATAATACCTGTCTGCACCAAGTCTGTATAAACTACCGCCAAGAGTCCGCCAAACGAGGCGTAGATGCCTGCGAGAGTCACCGTCGTGAAGGCGCCAACCCAGAAAGAACTGATCGTATACCCGGCAATCGTAAACGACAATTCAGGAAGCATGACTTCAAAAAACAGCGCACCAGCAAATACGGTCACTGAAATTTTCGTCAACACATACGCAGCAAGCGAGACCAGTGAGAGAATCCACCGCGCTTTTGAACCAAAGCGTCGCTCAAGGAATTCAGGCATGGTCTGTACGCCAGATTTATAATAGAATGGAAGAAAAACCCACGCCATCAGCACAAGAACCCACGCATGGAATTCCCAATGCGCCTGACTTAAACCAGCACGGGCACCTGAACCTGCTAGCCCGACGACATGTTCAGAGCCGATGTTTGCGGCAAAGATGGAGGCGCCAATCGCAAGCCAGCCCACTGAGCGGCCGCCCAAGAAAAAGTCTTGTGAGGTATCCTGTTTGCGACGTGTGAAAACGACCACAGCGCCCAACAAACAGAAATATCCAATAATTACCACCCAGTCCAACGGAGCCATGATTGCTGCTAACATTGTCATTGCATCTGTCCTTTCGATAAGTTCTATTTGAGTAAAATGTTAGCATGCCTCTATGCGTTTGACAATTGTACTTTTTGCAAAACTCATTGCACTTTTTGCAACTTTTGCCCGCTCGCCTCAACCTGAAAATGGTTCGTTTCAGAGTAATAAATACTGCCGAAAGGACAGGAGGGTGATGCTGAGGCGAGCCGTCCGGTGCGATATGCGGTTATCCCCGCCAACAGCCAACAGGCCATACAGTTCAGCGTGATCTGTCGGCGGAAAGACAGGGTTTAGGGGTCGCTTACCTTCGCTAAAGCTACAATGGACAAAACGGTGGACGAGACGGCGGCCAGTGACGTTACTGATTCGTGTCGCACCCGCCGCCCCAGAAGGTGATAGACGCGCCGAATTCGCGCTTCAGCCTGGCAGGGTTCATCTCGACGCAGTTGGTCTGCACGGGGTTGATAATGTCATAGCCCGCGTCAATGAGATCAGGCAGGAGCCGGTAGATCGAACCACAGGAGTGCAGAAAGGTCTTCATTCTGCTGTGCGTATGGACGTAGTCCACCCAGTATCTCGCCGCCAGTTTCAAAAAGATCGCCCCCATGTCGCCCTCGGACTACCGAAAGCTATCCCCGGAGCTGGAGGCGATTCTCTCGGCTGGCTGGGAAAAACCTGAATGTCGCACACGCGAAGAGGAACGGATCCGACGAAAGCTCTTGCACTCAGTAGATGGCAAGTCTGCGAAGTGATGCCCAAATAAGCATCTTTTTCTGTCGGACGGACTCTAGTTTATCGGTGATCGGACTGGATAAATGCTTTCGGGGAGACACCATAGACGGATTTGAAAACGCGCGAGAAGTGATAAGGATCCTGAAAGCCGACTATCGCCGCCACATCTTTGATCAGCGTATGACCGTTGTTCAATAAGTCGGCGGCATGTCGCATTTTAAGACGCACCAGCATTTCATAAGGGGATTCCTTACTATAGCGCTTAAACAATCGGCAGATATACGAAGCATCTATATGGCAATGCGTGGCAATATCCAGCAACACACGAAAGGACAGAAATTTTTGTTCAATGGTATCTCTGATTTGCTGAAAAGTCTGATGTGCAGGTGATTCAGCATCTTTCAAAAGTAAAGCGGCATCCGCTGTCTGTAGAATAAGCAACTCCAGAAGACAGGCGCAAATCTTATGAACTTGCGGATTATTGTCTCGTCCATTTTTATGAATGGTTTCGAACAAATGACGCACATGTGTGGAAAAATAATAAGGTTTGTGCAATGCGAGTGGATGCGTTTTTAAAAGCTGCGTAAAACGTGGGCCGACAAAATCGACAAAATATTTGATCAGCGGATTCAGCGGATTCGTGGAAATGACATGCCGCGTGGCCGGACCATATCCAAACATTGCGCCCGCATGAAGCGGATATGTTTCGTCGTGGATCGTCAATTCTCCCTCACCCCCGACCACATATTCAAGGGAATGATATTTAAAACGATTCCGAGCAACATGATAATTCGGCGCACACTTTTCCAGCCCGCCACACACGACAACGCCGTGCGTTCCTAAGGGTGGCGTGAGATTTAAAAAGAAGTATTCGCCTGAAAAAACTTGTTTTGAGATAAAAGAGGTGCTTTTCATAAGTCAATAATATCCATTAATTGACCAATAATGTCTATGTTAATTTTGAAAAACTTAAGTTAAAGTAATCTTATCTATGAAAGCAACTTTAGAATCTGGATATGACGTAGGCTGTGTTCCTCGGCTCACGCTCGCCAATGGGGCGCAGATCCCCGTAGTTGGAATGGGAACCTTTGGCTCTGACAAATATAGTCCTGACACGGTTGCCTCCGCTGTTGTTGAAGCCGCAACGCTTGGCTACCGTCATTTCGATTGCGCTTCTGTCTACGGCAATGAAGTTCAGGTCGGCTCCTCTTTAAAACAGGTCATGCTGAACGGCGTGAAACGCGAAGAATTGTGGATCACTTCCAAAGTCTGGAACGATATGCACGGCGCCGGGAATGTGATCGTGTCGTGCAAAAAGTCGCTGAAGGATCTCGGCCTCGACTATCTCGACCTCTACCTTGTACACTGGCCCTTCCCGAATTTTCACCCCAAGGGTTGCTCGGGGGATTATCACAATCCCGATGCCAAACCCTACTTGCACGATGCGTACATGAAGACGTGGGCTCAGATGGAAGTGTTGTTTAAGGAGGGGCTGATCCGTAACCTTGGCACGTCGAATATGACCATCCCGAAAATGAAGTTGCTGTTACGTGCCTGCACGATCAAACCCGTTGTGAACGAGATGGAGATCCATCCGCACTTCCAACAACCCGAACTGGTTGACTTTATGGTCGCAAACAAGATCCAGCCTGTTGGCTTCTCACCGATTGGCTCACCGTCGCGTCCGGAACGGGACCGTACACCAGAGGACACCTGCGACACCACAGACCCCGTTATTCTTAAAATTGCGAGCCGTCTCAGCGTGCATCCGGCTGTCGTCTGCCTTATGTGGGCTGTGCAGCGTGGTGAAATTGTCATTCCTTTCGCCGTGAAACGCGAGCAACTTTTCAGTAATCTCAAAGCCGGCATGCGCGCAGAGCTCACAACCGATGAAATGAAAGCTATTTCGGGTATTGACAAAAAATGCCGATTGATTAAAGGACAAGTCTTCTTGTGGCGGAAAGACCAGACGTGGGAAGACCTGTGGGATCTAGACGGCGTGATCAAGCAATAGGAGACACCATGAGCAAAATACCAAAAACGATGACGGGCGCGTATCTGCCGGGCGACAGCACGGTGGAGTTCAAGATGTATAACATCCCCGAACCGGGGCACGGCGAGGTCTTGCTGAAGACCAAGGTCTGCACCATCTGTGGCTCGGACATCCGCTGCATCTACCACGAGCATCTGGGCAAAGGTCCCGAGGGCTATCAGAAGGGCATGATCGCAGGCCATGAACCCGCAGGGCAAATCATCAAGTGCGGACCTAGCATGCGGCGCTTCAAGGAAGGCGACCGCGTGTTGGTGTACCACATCTCCGGCTGCGGGCTCTGCAACGACTGCCGGCGCGGCTACATGATCTCCTGTACCAGTGAGAAGTACCGCAAGGCCTACGGCTGGCAGCGCAACGGCGGTATGGCCCCTTACATTCTTGTAGAGGAAAAAGATCTCGTCTTGTTGCCCGACTCCCTGACCTACGCAGACGGCGCACAAGTCGCTTGCGGCTTCGGCACGGTCTACGAGGGGCTTGAGAAGATCGGCATCTGTGGCAACGATGCGGTGCTTGTCACGGGCCTCGGGCCTGTCGGACTTGCCGCACTCCAACTTGCCAAGGCAATGGGCGCAACCCTCACTATCGGCACCGACGTCAGCGAAGCACGCATGAAGATTGCGAAAAAACTCAAGCTCGCCGACCATGTGATAAAAGCGGGGCCGGATACTGTTGCGCAGATCCGCGCATTGACTGGCGGCATGGGCGTGGAACGTGCAGTCGAGTGCTCGGCCAACGATAAAGGGCGCTTGACCGCGATCCAGGCCACACGCAAATGGGGCAAAATCGTGTTCATCGGCGAAGGCGGCACCGTGAAATTCAACCCGAGCCCGGACATCATCCACGACCAGAAGACGATCTATGGGTCATGGGTCACCAACATCTGGCGTATGGAAGAACTCGTCGAACGACTGGTTCGTTGGAACATCCATCCGGACAAGCTCATCACGCACCGCTTCCCGCTTGAGACAGCTTCTGAAGCTTATGCGCTGATGGCCGGTGGCAACTGCGGCAAGGTCGCGGTCTGTTTCGATGAGGAGCTGAAAGGAAGAAAGTCATGTTAAAAGGAATATCACCAGTTATCACGCCAGATTTGCTCAAGATCCTCGCAGAGATGGGGCATGGCGACGAGATCATATTGGCGGACGCCCATTTTCCCGGGCACACGTTCGGCAAGCGTGTGCTGCGTGCGGACGGTCTGAAGATTCCGCAGTTGCTCGACGGGATAATCCCGCTGTTCGAGCTGGACAGCTACGCGCCGCCGCTGGTCATGATGGCGGCCGTGGAAGGCGACCAGCTCGACCCTGAGGTGGAGAAGGCCTACAAAGAAGCCATTCGCAAGAAACTGAAGAAGGTTCCTGCTATTACACGTATCGAGCGTTTTGATTTTTACAAACGGGCTGAAGAAGCTTATGTGGTGGTCATGACTGGAGAGTTGGCCAAATACGGTAATATCATACTCAAGAAAGGCGTCACGCCATGCACATGACATGCGTTCAAACAGATGGTCGGTGTCTGACCGTATCTACGAAACTAGGTTTACAATTCAGAATCTGATGCCGCATGGTAAAACATGACACCACCTTAGAGCTCAACCAAATACATCAATAATAATTTAAATGTCCTGCCTATAACTTCAAACTGGAATGTTGAGATATGGAATGGTGGAGTGTTGGGGACTTGTTGGCTTCGCTTACGCTTCCACCTTCGCGAATATGGCTACGGTGGACAAGACGCCGCGGCAGTTTCCACACTCCGTATTTCGACTTGACGTCGACCTCTGATCTCTGGGATTTTGCTCTTTACATTCCGGACCAACTGCGAGATACTGGTGTTCTCCTTTTAAGGGGGCGACTGGTTTCGACGGGACACGTGGAAACTTAGTGGCGCGCCGAGGATGATTGTTGGCCTCGTAAAACATCAATCAAAACAATAACTGCGAACGATAACTTCGCTCTCGCGGCTTAATTTAAGCCCGACGCTGAACCGCCGATATCTGCTGAGCGGGGACGCGTTGACTAGCAGATCCTGCCGGGGGTCGTGTGACCGGACGCCCGTGCTTGACGAATCGTGGACGCTGGTCTATAGGTGAGCCTGTCTGTCGGCATTCCTGTAGACGAGACTTAATGGCAGAACACGCGCGTAGAAACTAAGGCTACACTGTTTCGGACGGGAGTTCGATTCTCCCCGCCTCCACCATTTTTTAGTCCCAGGACTGAAAAATGCCGCGGCATAGCGTAAGCGAAGCCGGGCAAACGCCCAATCTGCAATAGCAGGTTGGGTTTTCGCTTTTTCCCTGCCATGCTTTTGCCGCCCACCACCTTCACTGATAACGCCAGTGATAACGCGGATGTCTTCCTTGAAGCGATGAGGTGTCCAAACATTCAGCAATAATTCGTCGTAAAACTGCCTGTCTGAGCAATAATGAAGCTTGAGGAAGTGGGCACATTAATTTAATATATACGTTTTCAATCGAACACACGAAAAGCAACAGAAAATAAGGAGTAACTTTATGGGCATGTTTGATCAAGTGAAGCAGGCGATGCAGATGCGTAAGGATGCAAAGAAAATTCAAGCGGAGATTGAGGCGATTACCTGCGAGTATAGCAACGGCGGTATCACCTGTATCGTTCGTGGCGATTTTACCGTTCTCTCATTGAAGATCACTGATGAGGCATTGGTCGAGGTGAAGGCTGGCAAGAAGGACCGTTTTGAAACCATGTTGAATACCGTGGTGAATGCCGCACTCAAGAATGTCAAGAAGCAGACCCAAGAAGCCATGCAAAAAATGATGCAGAATGGCGAGATGGGTGGAATGCTCGGAGGCTGATGTGGTTCCTGCAGTTAACACACTGATTCACGCGCTTGCACGTCTGCCCGGCCTGGG
>CAIZQW010000325.1 GCA_903935195.1 uncultured bacterium | reverse complement strand
TGAGATCGATTGCCATAATAGTACGTCCTTTCGCTGAATACTTACAGAGAAGCGGAATGATGGAATAATGGAATGACGGAAGGGTGGAATAGTGGGGAATATCGGCTTTGGGAGGGGCACGCGCCTGCGCGCCTAGGACGAGCAGACGCTCGTCCCTCCCAGTCTTGCCTTCTTACACTATTCCAATATTCCAACATTCCAATATTCCTTTGCAATTTACAAATACGGGTTTGTCTTCTTTTCCTGTCCGAGGGTGGATTCAAGGCCATGGCCGCAGATGATGCGGGTCACGTCTGGCAACTGTTTCAGCCTTGCCAGGGAGGCTTCCATCTGATCCATGCTGCCACCCGGAAAATCGGTGCGTCCGATCGAGCCTGCAAAGAGCGTGTCGCCGGTCACCATCAGATTCTCCGCCTCAAAGCGAATACACCAGCTACCGGGAGTATGGCCCGGGGTATGGAGGAAGGTGCCGGTCAATCCGCCACAGGTCAGCGTATCGCCATCGCCCTTCGTGATGTCAAGGGAGGCGGGTTTTTTGGTGCTGGCGTAAGGTGGCATCTGGTTCATCGGAGAAAAAGCCATCGGGACATCTGCCGCATGGAGATAGACTGGCGCGGGCTGATCTGCCAGAACAGTGTTGACGGCGGAGATATGGTCAAAGTGCGCATGCGTGAGGACGATGACACCGAGCTTCAGATCCTCCTTCTTCAGTGCCGCAAGGATCGTCCCCGCATCATATCCTGGATCAAAGAGCCAGGCTTGCTGCGGATCCTTCCAGAGAATCACGCAATTCGCGCCATATACACCTAACGGTAATACAACTTTATTCATCATGTCAGCATTGCCTTATTGCGTTATTTTTTGAATCCACGCGTAATCAGCTTTTCGACGGAGAAGTCTGAGAGGTCTTCGAGGATCCAGTCGGCGGGGGAGATATCCTGCGGGTGCTCTGTCGGACGGGACAACGCGACGCAGTACATACCTGCAGCCTTTGCTGAGCGGACACCTGCAGTTGAATCTTCAAACACGACACAGTGCTGAGGGGCAACGCCGAGCTTCTTTGCTCCCAGCAGGAACCCATCTGGCGCGGGTTTGCCATGAGGATAATCCTCTGCACCAAGGACGAACTTCACATTTGCCTCAGCCTCCATGAGACGAACAGCATTTTCCACATCGTTATGCGGCGAGCCCGATACAATAATCACGGGGTAGTCCTTAGCAAGCGCTTTCAGCAAGGATACCGAGGTGGGAATGAGAATGCTTCCTGAATCCTCGCACTGCTTCACATAGTAACGCCGCAACTGTAGGGCCATCTCTTGAATCGTGACGGCTGCCAACACAGGTGCGAGCGCGATTACTTTGCGATAGATATCAAACCACGAGTGGCCCACCACCACCTTCATCATCTCCTGACGCGAGGTGATACAGCCATGATCAGCAAGATAGGCGACCATCGAAGCAACCCAGAGCATCTCGGAGTCAATCAGTGTTCCATCCAAATCAAAAATAAAGGCTTTAACGTCCATGACTCATCCTTTGCTTAGCCACAGCACTTTTTAAACTTCTTTCCACTGCCACACGAACAGGGATCGTTGCGACCGATTTTTGGCGTGTCGCGACGGATGGGGTCCGAACCAAAAAGCTGTCCATCCATAAAGAACCACCTGTTGTCGATCTTTTCAAACGTGGCGAGCTCATGGTGGTCGAAATCATTCTCCTTCACGGCATAATGCGCAATGAACTCAACAATGCCGGTCGTGTCTGCCTCAGAGCCTGCTTCGGCCTTGACAATCTCCATGCCTTTCCAGGTTGCGGATTCAGCCCACTTGCGGCTGTTCTCAGCATCGAACTCCTTGCGCACGCGCGGTCCGGAGGTCTTATACAAATAATCAATCACGCCCATGGCATACGCGCAGTAACGCGAGCGCATCAACTGCACAGCCGTCTTGGGCAGCGCCTTCTCCATCAGAAAGGGTTCGCAGCAGGCATCAAAATTCAAGCCGCTACCACAGGGACAAATATCACTCATCGGGTTACTCCTTGCTTATAATTGGAATGTTGGAATATGGGAATGTTGGAATGGTGGGCGGAGGCGAATTTCCGGTTCTGGGAGGGGCACGCGTCTGCGTGCCTAGGACGAGCAGACGCTCGTCCCTCCAAAAAGCGATTTCTTCCAATATTCCAGTATTCCATCATTCCTCTTTTGATACTTAGGCACTGAAAGTCTTGTATAACTTCTCGAGCCGTTCGATCGTCTCGGTCAGCTCCTTCTGTTTGGCGCGCTGATTCTCGATCACCTCCGGAGGTGCCTTGGCAACAAAGCCCTCGTTCGAGAGCTTGGCACTCACACCCTTCAGAAAGCCTTGATTCTTTTCGAGCTCTGCCTTGACGCGGGCGGCCTCAGCCTTGACATCCACAAGCCCATCCAGAGGCAAATAGATCATCCCGAGCTTACACAGTGTTCCCGGCATCGCCTTTTCGCCGCTACCAAATGCGACCTCTAAAACGTCTGAGCGCAGCTGCTGCTTGAGGCTGTCGTTATCTGCGATCAGACGTTGGGCTGTCGCCTCATCCACGGTCTGCACGATAAACTTTACAAACTTCGAAGGAGCCACGTTGGACTCTGCACGCAGGGCGCGTCCGGCGGTGACCAATTCGCGCTTCTCGTTCACAAACGCGGTGGTCTCTGCGCTAAGTCCCCATGCCTTACGTTGCTCTTCCGAGTAGGCCGTGGGCCACGAGGCGCGCATAATGGTCTCTTCTGGTTTGCCGTAGCCCATCTCGTGCCAGAGCTCTTCCGTGATGAAGGGCATGTAGGGGTGCAACAGTTTGAGCGCTTTGGAGAAGACATCGTCCATGACCGCCAGCACCTGCAGGCGACGCACTTCGTCTGTGCCATAGAGATCCAGCTTCGCATATTCGAGATACCAGTCGCAGAAATTACTCCAAATGAAGTTGTAAATCGCAAGGGCACCATCCTGCAGACGGAATTTTTCCAGATGCTCGGTCATCTCGGAAATAGTCTGAGAGAGGGAGTCGAGAAGATGACGGTCATCATCGCGCAGGAGCTTGGGATCCAGTACAAGGTCTTGGCCAGATAAGGCGGACGACTTATAAGTCGCCCCTGCGGTCGCTTCCGCGACCTTTTCACGCTGCATCTGCATGAAGCGAGCGGCATTCCAGATCTTAGTACCGAAGTTACGACCGATCTCGAACTTCTCCATGTTCACATAGACGTCCATACCAGTGGAGGTAATGAGCATCAGACTGAAGCGCAGGGAGTCCGCGCTGTAGGTGGAGATGATGTCGAGCGGGTCAATGGAATTGCCCAAACTCTTACTCATCTTGCGACCCTTATCATCGCGCACCGTGCCATGGATATAGACGTTGCTGAAGGGGATGTCGCCCATGAACTTGCAGCCTGCCATGATCATGCGTGCCACCCAGAAGAAAATAATTTCCGGCGCAGTCGCAAGGTCATGGGTCGGATAGTAGAACTTAAGATCCTTGTTCTCGTGTGGCCAACCCAAGGTGCTGAAGGGCCAGAGCCACGAGGAGAACCAGGTGTCGAGTACATCCTCATCCTGTTTGATATTCGTCGCGTTACACTTGGGACAGACAGTCGGCACGGACTTTGCAGCCCACTCGAGTTCGCAGGTTTCGCACGTAAAGACGGGAATGCGATGACCCCACCAAATCTGGCG
>CAIZQW010000324.1 GCA_903935195.1 uncultured bacterium | reverse complement strand
GCACTCCCAGCACCAATAACGATCTTCCCGGTCAGCTGGCGACTGACACCCGGGGCAAACCCGTGGATAGACCCAATCCAGGACTTTTTGAATGTGACTCATAGAACCCCACTACGTGACCCTTGACCCTTAGCAATTTGCAAAATAATCTCATACTTATTGGTATAGGTCAATACAAGAATTGATACATTTCTGATTATTGACCTCTGGCCGCCCACCGACCTTGCGTCGGTGGAGGCAAACGTTGTGCTTGGAAAACGATACCCTCCTCCCAACTTTCTTCACCCCCGGCACAAGGCCGGGGGGATCGCAGACGAGAGTCAACGAATCGGAAATGACAAAGTGTCCTAAAAAACGCCTTTGTTTTAGGCTCGTTTCCGAGTATACTTAAAGCTTCATTTTTTTGAGAGAACTCACGTATGGCACTGACAAAACGGACACTTGAAATCACGCTTCAGACCATCCATGTCCCCATGACAGGGGCTGGCTTACTGGACACGACCTCCCATCTGCTCTCCGCGGAGCTGATCTGGCCCCGCGTCGGCATCGCCCAGAAGGCAACCTCCCAGCCCTGCCAACTCCAAAAGGGCGAGGCTGACTTTGAGAACATTCACTGGGGCAACCGCATCCTCTTCAAGGAGAACGTGGAGGGCAAGTTTGCCCTGCGGATCACCTTGACCGAAGTCCTGGATGATGAGGAACTCGAAAAATTCCTCCGGGCCTTCAGTGGCGCCGCGCTGGGCTTCGGAGCCGACGTTCTCGCACCTCTCTATCCACCCTTCGGAAAGTTGGTGGCAGCCCCAATTGATTATCTCGCTAAAGACATTGAAAAATATCCAGGACCTACACGATTGGTCGAAGGACTTGTCGAATTGGATGCAGCAGATTTTCCCGAGAACAGCGAAGAGTCCCTGACCATTCGCCTCGTGACGGCACGCTCCATTCTGCAGGCGGTTACCCGTCGCGTCGCAGGGCGTACCCGGCATGAAAAGAAGACACTCCTCGCGAAAGGGGAGCCGAATGGAGATGTCACACTCATGATCCGTGTGCTCTCAACCTAATACATCCATTATTCAACATTTCAACCTTCATCTTAACTATGAACATCACTGTACTCTACATTCTTTCTGGTATCACGGCTTATCTTCTCGGCTCAATCCCCTTTGGGTTTCTTATTGCAAAGACAAAGGGCATTGACATTCGGACGGTCGGCAGTGGCAATATTGGAGCTACAAACGTCTTCCGCTCCATCAGTAAAAAGCTCGGCGTCATGACCTTTGCACTCGACTTCCTCAAAGGATGTTGTGGCGCGGCGCTCTTGCCCCTTCTGGCGGACAAGCTCGCCCCGGGCCTGTTGACAGGCCTTGCCAAGGACATCCTGCCTGTTTTTTGCGGCGCCCTGACCATTGTCGGACACAATTGGACCTGTTTTCTCGGTTTTAAAGGCGGCAAGGGTATTGCGACCAGCGCAGGAATGCTGATCGGCCTCTCGCCTCTGAGCATGGCCATTGCGTTGGGCGTCTGGATCATCGTCTTCGTGACCTCCCGCTATGTCTCTGTGGCCTCGATCGCGGCGGCGGTCACCCTCGCCGTTATTGTATGGCCGTTGCATCTTAAGGACTATGGACTCTGGTTCCCTGCGGTTCTGACCTGTTTAGCCCTCTTGGCAATCTGGAAACATCGCTCGAATATCTCACGCCTCCGCGCAGGAACGGAAAGCCGCTTTGAATTTCGAAAAAAAGGAGACGCATGAAGATTACAGTCATCGGCGACGGAGGCTGGGGTACAGCCATCGCCCTCCTGCTCAACAGCAACGGACACACCCTGACGCTCTGGGGTCCTTTTGAAGATTACCTTCAAGAGATCCGAAAAACAGGGGAGAACAGCCGTTATCTCAAAGGCGTCAAATTGCCTACCGCGTTGACCTGGACCTCTGATCCGCAGGCAGCTGTCAAGGATGCGGAGCTCGTCGTCCTCGCCATGCCCTCCAAGTTTTTCGCGGATGTCTGCAAGCGTTTCGTTGGGCTCATCACCCCCACCCTTCCGGTCGTCAGCTTGACCAAGGGCCTCTGCGAAGCCAGTCACTGTCGCATGAGCGAGCTGGCGCAGGAGATCCTTCAGATTCCTCACGTCGTGGTCCTCTCAGGTCCAAGTCATGCAGAGGAAGTCGCGCGTAACATTCCGACAGCGGTGGTGGCGGCCTGTGAGGATGAAGCACGCGCGCAACAGATCCAAAAAATATTTACAGCCCCCTTCTTCCGCGTCTATACCTCCACCGACCCTGTCGGCGTGGAGATCGGCGGCGCGGTCAAAAACGTGATCGCCATTGCAGTCGGCGCCTCGGATGGACTCGGTTTCGGGGACAACACGCGCGCGGCCTTGATCACGCGCGGACTGGCTGAGATCACACGCTTCGGCATCGCCATGGGTGCAAAATCGGAGACGCTCTCAGGACTCAGCGGCGTGGGCGATCTCATCGTGACCTGCACGAGCCAGCACAGCCGCAACCACACGGTCGGCGAACGCCTCGGCAAGGGCGAGAAGATCAGCGACATCCTCGCCAGCATGACTATGGTCGCGGAGGGCGTCTGGAATGCTAAGGTGATTCATGCGCTCGCTAAGCACCACAACGTCTCCATGCCGATCACCGAACTCGTTTATGCCATGTGTTACGAAGGTCTCTCTGTCAAGGAGGCGGTCGCCCGCCTTATTTCCCGCGACGCAAAACCCGAACACTAACCAATGGACCCTTCATGAGCAACAGAATAGAGCGTGCTGATTTTTTTATTGTCGGCAGTGGCATTGCAGGGCTCATGAGTGCTCTGCATCTGGCCGACCATGGGCGCGTGCTGCTGGTCACCAAGAAGCGCCTGAATGATTGCAACACGAATCAGGCCCAGGGTGGCATCGCCTGTGTCATGGATGGGGCAGACAGTTTTGATCAACACATCAAGGATACCCTCATTGCCGGCGCAGGTCTGTGCGATGAAAAGGTCGTCCGCGACGTAGTCTCAAAAGGGCCTGCACGTATTCAAGAGTTGATCCAGCTCGGGGTCGAATTTCATCGCAAGGCCGACGGCTCCCAGGAGTTTGATCTCGGACGCGAGGGCGGCCACTCGCAGCGCCGTGTCCTCCACGCGGGAGATATTACGGGCCAGCGTATCGAATCAGCCCTGGTTGCAAAAGTGCTCTCCCATCCCAATATCCAGACCCTTGAGCACACCATGGTGATTGACCTCATCACCACACGCTGGCTGAAGCAGACCGACCCCGAGAATCGTTGTTGCGGAGCTTACGTACTGAATCAATTAACTGGCGAGATCTATGCGGTCCAGGCGCCTGTCACTTTGCTGGCTACCGGCGGTTGCGGAAAGGCCTACCTCTACACCTGCAACCCGGATATTGCAACGGGTGATGGCGTCGCGCTCGCCTGGCGCGCAGGTGCGCGGATCGCCAATATGGAGTTTGTTCAGTTCCATCCCACCTGCCTCTATCATCCGCAAGCCAAACGTTTCCTCATCAGCGAGGCGGTCCGGGGCGAAGGAGCTGAACTCGTGGACCCCGAAGGCCGGCCCTTCATGAAGAAGTATGATCCGCGCGGCTCGCTCGCACCCCGTGACATTGTTGCGCGGGCCATTGACTCCGAGATCAAGCGCACGGGTGCCCCCTACTGCTGTCTCGACATCCGCCACAAAACACCGGAGTACCTCAAAGAGCGCTTTCCAAAAATTTATGACACCTGCGCCAAGTTCGGCATTGATATGGCGAAGGACCTGATTCCGATCGTCCCCTCAGCCCACTACTGCTGCGGAGGCATTCAGGCCACGCTCGATGGTATCACATCCCTGCCTGGCCTCTATGCAGTCGGGGAAACGGCCTGCACAGGTCTGCATGGAGCCAACCGTCTCGCCAGCAACTCCCTGCTCGAAGCTGTCGTCGGCGCGTATGACGCTGCAGAACGAATTGTGAATGATCCACCTAAGATTCCTGACAATCTCTCGATACCCCCCTGGGAGTATGGCACAGCCGTCGCAAGCGATGAGGCCGTCATGGTGGCGCATAACTGGATGGAGGTCCGTACCTGTATGTGGGACTACGTCGGCATTGTCCGTACGAATAAGCGACTGATGCGCGCCCGCAATCGGATCCGTAACTTGCGCCATGAGATCCGGGAGTATTACTTTGATTACCTGGTCACGCCCGACACCCTTGAACTGCGCAACCTCGCACTTGTCGGAGAACTGATCATCCGCAGCGCGATGCGGCGCCATGAGAGTCGCGGACTCCACTACACGCTGGATTATCCCTCTTTACTCGATAACCCGCATAACACCGTCCTGCCTGGAGGCCAGCATTAACGCATGATGACCGCGCCTCTTCGTAAGGAATGGTTCCAACTGGCCTCGCTGACACTCGCCCATGCTGTTGCCGACACCTTTGTTGGTATTATTGCGCCTGTCCTGGTTCCCCTCTGCGACCAGTACCACGTCGGGCTCTCGCTCTTAATTTTCGCCTCATCGATTCTCGCTTTCTCCTCAAATATTTTCCAAATACCGATTGGTCATTTACATGCCAAACTGACCTCGCCAATCTTGATTATCGGTGGTGTGTTGCTGGCAGGGACCTCGGTTTTCATGACGCAACTCCCACTGACCGGAACCGTCAGTGTGGTCTGCATGTCAGCACTCGCAATCGTTGCTGGCTTGGGCGTTGCCACAGTCCATCCAGAAGGACTCCGGGCCGTACATGGACTCAAGCTCATCCCCTCCTCACTCTCAACCGCGATCTTTATGGTTGCCGGCTTTTTTGGTTTCGCTGGAGGCGCACTCCTCTCCTCCTCCCTTGTGGATACCTTCGGCATGGGTAGCCTTATTTATCTCTATGGTTTGGCGCCCCTTTCGGTAATTCCGCTCTATCTGTGCAAGATACGCCTTCCAATTGAAGCCGAGATGATTCTAGAAGCCCCAAAAACGACGGACACGATACCAAGGTTACCCTTTATTCCTGTTTTAGTTGTTGCCTCCATTCTGGCCATCTGTTCACAAATACAGGCAGCCCTCCTGCCCGCCTATTTGCAAAAGGAGGTTGGCTACTCGCTCTCCTTCAGCGGACTCTCCTTCACGCTTTATGGCTTGGGTGGAATGGTAGGTGCCGTGACATGGGGCGTACTTGCACCGCGCATTGGGCATCTGCGGATTTTGATCAGTGCGACCCTTATTGGGGCGCCCATGACGTTAATCTATCTGCTCTGGGCGCCGCACAGCAAATGGGCTGTCGCCTTTTTGGCCTTTACGGGATTTATTGTCTACACCGGTTTTCCACTCTGCATCACCCTGGCGCGCTACAGCATCTCCTCCCTGCGCTTTGGACAGCGCATGGGCTTGGCCAGCGGTGGCAGCTGGGGCATCGCCGCGATGACGCTCTGGTGCCTGGCGCCGATCTCCGACTACACAGGCCTCGGCCCCCTGCTCCACCTCATCTGGATCGGTTATATTTTAGCCGGACTGATCGCTTTTTATGCCGCCCGGCGAGCAGAATAAATACAGTGGGCAGTACCAGTCGGCAGTAGGCAGTAGACATTTTAAAACTTCCTGCTATGACTTTCTCCAAACTGCTGACTGCCAACTGCTACTGCCAACTTTCCCCTACTGCTACTGCAAGAGAATGAGGCTCGGCATATACTTCATCGCAGGCTGGTTTGGGGTCACGCCAACATTATCCACGAAGGTGGCTTCGCCGGAGACTTTGATCTCCGTGAAATTCGTGACCGCGACATTGTAGAAACTATACTTGCCCGCGCGCACGTCATTCACGTAGAGAATATACTTCTTCGTCGCATAGTCACTGAATGTGGTGAAGCGATTCCACACATTTGTACCTTGCACCACTGGAATACCCGTGGAGACCGCATTAGTCCCGTCGAAGGCCCAGACGATTGAGTTGGTCCAGACATAGATCGCCACAGTTGAATCCACTTCAGGGGTCGGCCTCTCCGGACTCTGAACCACCTGCACGCGCATGTCGGTCCAGACCTTAGTCCTTCCGTCGTTAAAGGTGTGTTTGAGGTAACCCCCATCACCCACGATCTGAGCTGCATTGGTGCTACTGCCAAAGGCTTTATTCGTTTGAACTACGGTTCCATCAGCGACCCAGCCATATTGACCATTAAGGTTCGTGCGCTGGCGAGCTTCGAAGGTCTCAAAGAAGGGCACCTTATAGATATCCGTGACCACGATTTGCACGGAACCCGTGACACTCACATAGTTGACACTGTCACTCGGAATAAAAGCCACGGTAGCTTCGTAAATGCCGGCGGGCGGCACATTTGTCGGGGAGACATAGCTGAAATTCCCAAGCACAGAGGCGCTGCCGCCAATGAGCGTCGCATTCGACAGGGCTTGCCCAAGATAAATATTCGAAGCCGTCGACCAGTTTGCGACTGTCAGTGTCGCCTTGGCAACGGCCAGCGTACCATTGGTGCTACCCGCGTAAGTTGCGTTGACCACGGTGCCGGTTACTGCATAACTGCCCGCATTGGTCGGCGCGATGGCGACACCATTATAGGTGACCGTGACCGTGAGGCCTGTGGGCGAGGTCGTATAGGTTGCCGCTCGCGCCGTACCGTTGTAGGTCTGTGAGAGGCTCCACAGCGTCACCGTGGCTGGCAACTTCGGCGTCGTGGCCGATGCCTCGCCTGAGTATACACTGTTTGTCGTAGCGTTGGTGGCGGCCACGCGGTAGTAGTAGGTCGTTGCGGCACTCACCGTATTGTCCGTGTAGTTTGTGGCGTTGGCAGCAGCTGTGCCAATGGCGGAGAAGCCTGAACCACTGGTCACGGAACGCTGGATTGCGAAGCCCGTTTCATTGGTGCTGTTATCCGCCCAAGCCAGCTTGATCTGATTCGTCGCAAGGGCACTTGCACTCAGACCTGTCGGAGCACTCATGGTAGACTGTGAAATATTTGTCGTCACGTTAATCAGCACATCGTCACTCGTCTGAAGCACACCATCGGAGGCGGTAAGACGTAGCGTATACACACCTTCAATTGTGAAATTAACGGTTGTGTCAATAGCAGTATCATCAGTAAAAACAACCAGCCCAGGCCCGCTGACCACAGTCCAAAGCGTGGTCACGGGATCACCGTCCGGATCTGTGACCGTCCCGTCTAGATTGGTTGTCGCCGATACTGTGCTGGGCGCTTGAGTTTTGTATGGATGAATAGCCGGCAACGTGTTAGTCAGTCCCCACTTGTTGGCAAGATACCCCTCCAGAGACTGCCGATTCGTTGAAGTGACCGTACCATTAATGATGATGGCCTCGCCGAACTTGACACTGTCATATGTCGAACCCCCGTCGCTTCCAAACGCCAGTGCTCCGGACGTGGCTACCGCGTGCCCGCTCGTGTCACTGGCCTTCTGGGTTCCACCCTCCCAGATCTCCTGAACATTGTCGGACACCGAGCAGTAATATCCCATCAGGACAACCCGACTCGCGGCCCACCCCGACGCATATTGAAGCCGATACGGAATAGCCGAACCGCCGCAATCAAAATAGACCGTCCCGTCATTCCAGGGAGCATGACTCTGCCAGCGATTCGCGCCGGAGGCACTGAGCGAGAATGCCGTTGATGAGCCAAGCGCTCCGACATTGAACACCGCCATCACGAACGCGTTGTTGATCGTGGCACCGAATGGATTGGTTGCGGTTCTCAATGTATCATCGGTCCCATCAAAGGCAATCGCGGTCATACCATTGATCAGCCCATTGGTCGTCACAGGACGAGCGGTGGACGTCGCTTGAGAAAGATGGTTGGACCTTCCGCTCTTGTCACTCCACTGGCTGACCACGCCTGCGCTCTGTGTTATAGTATTGGTATCGCTTGCATCGTACCAGGCCAAGGGCGAAAGAGAGGCGGGCGACCACACACTGCCAGTCATCAAAACAGTCTGGTCAGGCCCTGCGTTAACCACTGGCGCGCTATTATCATTGTCCGTGATGCTCGCGAGCACACTATCCACAGAAACAGCATTGTAAGAGGGATCTGCGCTTGCCACAGAATGCGTGATCGTGCCGAAGTGATTCATCTCGTGGGCAGTGTCATTAACAGCCGTCACCGTCACGGTTTGCGGCGTAGCCCAGTTTCCCGTCGTGAAGGTCAGGTTGGTCGTATTGACCGAAACCTGCGCATCTGGGGTGACTGCGATCGATACATTGGCTGTCGGTGCTGTTGAAAGCCCCACCGTGTAGGTGTCGGTGGCGCCGCCCTCGACGACATCGATGGATCCCCCGCTCTTGGCAACAGTGATCAGGGACGCGGCGCTTGCGCCTGTCACACTGACATCATCGATACAGACACCATATCCATACTTGGCATTACCTTCAAATGCGATACAGGAGTTCGTGGATGAACTGGGCAACGTGATCACCTTTTCCGTCCACGATGCGATATTGTTTGAATAACCGGCAATCGCAGTCCAGCTTCCCCCTCCATTGGTACTATAAAAAACCGTTAGGGTATCCTGATCAACGGACCACAACTCCTGCACATGCCAGAACTTAAGCGTCAGATTCGTGTACCCTTGAGAATCAAACACTGGGGTAAAGAGTCTCACCTTATTGTCTGCCGTGGATGTAGCATAAAGGGTCATGTTGTTGGTCCCGCTGTGGGATGCGCTCGGATGACTGGCGCCGGTTTGACCTCCCGTCTGCACTTTCCAGGTGGGACTTCCGGACTGTGTCCACCCCGTCGGCAGACTCCTTGAAGTTTCAAAATTCACATTCAGCAAAGGGGGTGGTTGCAGCGAAAACGTTCCATTACTCTCATCCGCAACCCCCGGGTTAGCATCTAAACTCGTTATCTGGACCTTGAAATCAGAGCCTGACTTGTTGGAGGGTACAGTCCAGCTATAACTCCCATCATTCGCTGTAGAAGAAGTAATCAGCGTGTCTAAGAAACCGCCCTTGAGTAATACGATCGAAACATTCCCTCCGATACTACTGAGCCAGATGATGTTAGTCAGAGTTCCGGCAGTCAACGTTTCGCCGCCATTGGGCGAGGTGACGACGATATCAGATCCATTCACAGAAAACGTCACGGGGATCGTCCGGGGAGAATTGGATGCCTCCGGAGAGGTGATGGTGATCGTGTCGGTGTACGTTCCCGAAGGTAGCGCGGCAGCATCAAGATTAACCGTGATCGTATCCGTCTCTCCACCCACCGTTCCATTTGTAGAAGAGAGGGTTAGCCAGCTTTGGGTTTTCCCAAGGAAGTAGCTCATCACGCCGCCCAGGGTGTTACTGATCGACAGAGATACCTGCGGCCCCATGGAACCCGCAATTCCGTTGGCGGTGATATTCGTCGTCGAGAGACTCATAACGGGTTGCGAAATACGAAAGCTCCCGTCGTTGTCATCGGAATAGTTCGGAGTCGCATTCAGAGTTGTCACGCGTATTGAATAATTTGTGCCGTTCTTGCCAACGGGAACCGTCCAGGTATAGCTCGCATCATTCGTCGTGGTCGCCGTAATCTGGGTGTCGAGGACACCCCCATTCAGGAGTTGAATCGAAACATTTCCTCCAAGACTGCTCACCCACTTGATATCCATGGAATCGTTTGGAAAGAAGCGGCTGCCGTTGGTGGGTGTTGTGACCAGCATATTCACGTTGGTCAGGGTGAGTTGAACGGGTATAGCTAGGGGAGAATTTGAAGCCTCCGGCGAGGTGATGGTGATCGTGTCGTTGTAAGTGCCGGCGACCAGAGCCTTGGCATTCAGTCCCACGGTCACAAAGTCAACTTCATCCAGAACTGTCCCTGAACTACGACTCAGAGTGAGCCAGGAAGCCGTCTTGCTGAGAATGTACGAACAGGTACTGCCACCTGGATTAGTCAATTCAAAGGCAAGATTCGGGACTAAAGAGCGCGCTACGCCGATTACCGACAACAAATTGGTGCTCGCCGCCAAGACTGGCTGTGATGCGACCGTCAATGAAACTGCGATAGTTTTGGAGTCAGCCCCGCCGTCGTTGACCGTTATCGTTCCGTTATATGTTCCAGGGGCAAGTGAGGCGGTCAGAAAAGACACGGTAACCAGATCGGCTTCGGTCGTCGCCGAACCGCTGGCCACATTACAGGAAAGCCAAGCCACGTCATCAGAGACATTATAGTTGAGCGTACCTCCCTGGGCATTACAGATTGCAAACGTCTGCGACTCAGCCGTCCCTCCATAGTCACACATGGATTTCATGGTGCTGCGGCTCAGCCCGACACTTGCTGTACCGGACAGGGCTCCTGCCCCGATCTCAAAAGTCATCACCGCGCCATTAGCACTGATATTCGTAATAATGCAGGCCGAAGCGGTATTCCGACCGCCACCGCTACTCGTCGGCTGCGCAACCCAAAATTTGAGATTAGGGTGCGTGGTATCCGAGAGATAATTCTTGCCGCTGTATGGGAACCCATCGTTGCTGTCCGGGGTGGGGTCATCGTACCATGGAGTCTTTGTTGTCGGAGGATTCGCCTCCACGACCATCGCTTCGTAGGGCGTGGTATAATTACAATTCGGGTTGTCGGGAGTCAGAATTGTTGAATAGGTGCTACTGCCGTTTTCCTTGTTGTGGTAGACCACGAGACCGGTACCTGGGTTAACGCTCACAGTAGATCCTCCATAGGACCCTTCGTAGCCCGTATTGTCCCGGACCTCGACGGTGAAATATTCTTTCGCCAGAGCCGGATTCTTGTAGCGATAGATTCGGTTGCCATCTACTTGTACCACACACCGCTGGTGACTCGAACTGTCAAGTTCAACAATGTCCATCCAGCCGGCATGCATTTTCAGATACGAATCGATACTGGTGGGATGGCTACCTTGAGGATTCCCTCCATAGTTACCACCAGACATCAGGGAGTAATTCCCGAAGTTAGCGGCGCCGCCAACATCACCGTTGTAAGCATACAAGTCTGGTAAATTGCAGATCATGTGGCCGTTTTCGTGACACCATGTACCAATGACAAGGCCTGAGCCGATTGCCGTAATCTGATATTTGCAGGAAGTTGACGTTAGGCCACTCCCCGATAAAGGTGTCCAAGTTCCACTACTGGAATGGGGCCAAAGGCCAAAGTCATCAGCCCAAGCATTGACCACACTGCCCGCATAAAAAATGTTAATACCGTCAAGGTCTCCATCACTATCACCGTCGCAGAGCTTAAAGTCAAACCCATCGTTCTTGAGTGCCTGAAGTCCTTCTGTAATAAGTTCACGCGCTTGTGGGCCCAAACTAGTGATACCAGCCCTGTAATCTGTATAGTATGATCTCGGATTCGCAGCCGTAAACCAGGCCGTCACAATGCTACTGTAATTAAACCGATTGTTGGACTGCTTAAGGAAGTAACCACGAATCGAGGCTGCATTCAGTCCATTCGTATAGCCTGTTGCATTGCAGAAATCATCGATTTCCGCCTGGGTTTTCGTGACGTCCCCTGGACGATCTGGAAACGACGCCAACAGAACCAACGACACCCTTTTCTGTATCGTTGGAAGCGCCGGAGGCGCGAATACAATCGGACTACCAACAACCGTGTTCGTCGTCTCTGCTGAGGCCGCACGCTGGATGAGAGTATCTTTCAGTTCTTCATAAGGCAACATACGACCGCGTTCATCGAAGCCCAGAAGGTCGCGGCGTTGCTTGTGCTTTGCATTGGCCACCGCCGGTTGTAAACGCAATTTGGGGTTGAGACCCGCGGGCTTGGCTCGGCCGACGCGCACACCCGTAGAAATAACATCCGACCCATCCGGCTTAATTTTCGCATAGCAGAAAAAACCCGACTTCGAATCCTTCGTGACAATATAACCATCTTCCATCTCACCATAGGCAAGAAATTCATCACCCCAGACATAAATCGTGATTTCCTCGCCATCCGGTTGTTGATAAGCAAACGGCTGTCCATTATACGGTGCCGCCTGGAGAGCTACGACAACAAGTAGAGAACCCACTAAAACAAATAATAACTGCCACACTTTAGAATTGATACTCACCCTATCTCACTCCTTCTCTCACCACATAATATCGTAATTACAAGACAATTGCATCAACCATCCGTCCAGCGGAGCTTCCCAGCCCGACAGTGAGTCAGCACAAAAAAAAGACTCCCACACACGAGAGCCACACGTGTTAAAACGTTCACGCACTTTCCAATCACGCTTAATTTCATTTTCAATTCCTCCAAACAAATATACGCTCTATTATGAGGCATGTGAGGAGGTGCGTCAAAAACTATGATAGGTGACAAAACAGGTGACAAAACGGGATAAAGAGGCAATAAACTGTACCATTTTTAGTAGATACGATCCCACTGGCCTTGTGCCAGTGGTGAAGAAAGTTAGTGAGGTGATGTACCCCCTCTAAACGTTTGCCTCCACCGACACCAGGTCGGTGGGCGGCTGCTACCTATTTTGCCTCTTCTGTCGGCATGCGCTTGAGTGCAAGCACCACAGCGCCACCCAGGACGACTGCGACGAGAACGACAGCAGCGGAGAGAACCCACTGCATATTTATTTTGGGTCCTTTTTTAGGCCCTTTGCCATCTTGCACGAGCGGTCCCAGCGTAGCCTTCACTGGGGCAATCCCCCTGTTGAGCAAAGCCCGGACTTGGTCGGCGTTATACCCTGCAGTCCCTTTCATTTCGGGACTGTTACAAACAAGCATGAGCGAATCGCCAACACCACACGGAAAGACCGCCCGGTAGTCAGGTCCTTCACAAGAGGCGAGTGCTAAATCTTTAACCTCTGCCTGCTCAGGGATGACAAGACAATATCTTTGGGCACGGTTTTCAGAGAAGGTGACCTGAAGCTCTTCTTTCAGGAAACCGCGAAAGGCCAGCCGGTGCAACGAGGCGGCAGCGAGTCGTAACCAGCGGTTCTCACCTGGCTGGACCTCTTCGCGCTCAACAAGAAGTTGGCACTCGACACGAAACATACGTCCGGCTGACTTGATCGTGATACGCTCGAGAGGAGCCCTTCCGGCTTCAAAGCAGATCACGGATGCCTTAGGAAAACGGCGTTGTAACTCACTATCGCGCGGATCTTCAAGTAAGCTGAAATCCCGTGAAACAAGGGGCCGTGCATCCTGGACCCATGTTTCCCTCTGAACCCAGCCTGTGACACGTTCAATCCGGAAGGGCCGTTTCGCCTCCACAAATTGACGTTCGATCGTATTAAGAGTGCCCTTTGCATCCGCCGACGTCTTTACCGTCTCCGTCAGTCGCATCTGCTGAGAAAACATCTGGTCCACGGTTAAGCGCACATAACGCTGGGTGACGTCAGGCAGTTTAATCTCTGTCTCCCTGAAATCAGCAAACGCCGTCACGTCAAAGATGCGCGCAGCCTCCACAATGGTCTGCCACGTGCGGTTATCTGAGGAAACCTCCACCTTGATCGCACGCTCAAAATCACGCAAGGGCGTATGAATGACAACCCCTTTTAATGGATTTTTCGCAAAAAGAGCTGCGTCTTCATTCTCTCCCCTTGAAAGTACGACCTGCAACCGCTCCCCTTCAAGTTCAGCGGCTCCGAGAAGGTGAAGCGATACTGTCTCCCGCGAAATAACGCACCGCTTCTTTGTCACGTGCTCGAGCAAGAAGGGCACGGGTGTCACACGATCACTCCGCATGAACCTGAGATCCGACAGGTTATCCTGTGTCAGCGCATAAACTGGCTGGGGCACGATTAGCTCCGCAAGTTCCTCCTGCGTGAGCACAGGGAGCTGAACAGCTGCCGAGTGGCTGAAGGATTGTTCGCCTGCGAGGAGAACAGAGGTTGCCAACAACGGCGCAAGTACAAAACAAACGAAACCACTTTTGATTCTTTTAGACATGATTTATCCTTTCTTCTGTTCCGGACGTTTAAAGGTGTCCTGCTTTTTCAGATAGGCATACGCTGCCAGCAGGAAGACGATACCGACAAGACCAAAGGCGATCAACCGGAAGAGGGCGGAAGACCCCTCTAAATCAACAAGGAAGATCTTGAAGATCGTAATGGCAAATAGGAGCAAGCCCGTCATCCGCAACTCCTTCTTCGCAAAGTGGAGTCCACCCAGCAGCAGGCTTAACCCATAGCAGCCCCAGACAATGCTGACGGCCCACCGACGGAAGCCCAGAACATAGACATCGCAGAAGGTGGCTGCCTCGAAGGTCAGATAGAAGAACCCAAGAGCGAGCACCGTATAGAGCGCCACAGGCGTAATCGCCTCTGCCTCCTCTGCGTCATCACCCTTAAACACCTGCCAGACAGCCAGCAATGCAGCTGCGCAGAGCACGGTTGACATCAAGCGCGGAAGGGCCGTCGCCCCAGTGAAGGGATCATGATGACAGAGCCTCTCGAGATGAACAAATTCCAACCCCGTCCAACCGCAGAGAAGCCATTGCCCAACGATTAAGATACATCCAACCCAGGCTAACCCAACAGCAACCGAAGCCGAAAGATACTTGCGCATCAGGAGTAGATGGAAGAGGAACACACACCAAACCAACGTGATGTTCGCATGGACAAAGTCTAAAGCATAAAGTTTAGACGACGTAAAGGTCTCCAGCGAGAGATAGACTATAAAAGCTGCATAGAAGGCGGCAAGCGTCACCCACCTTTCGGTCCGGAAGGCATCCGCCTCGCGCAGGCCCGCATCACCGATTTTATGCTGGAGCGCAACTGGCAGACGATTGAAACAGCGTCCTGCCAAAAAGATCGAGAGCATGGGCAACAGAAATTCTGAGACACGATCTTTAAGTCCTTGGAAGTAAGTTGCCCCAGTAACAACAGCGAAGGAGTGTGGGTCAACAAATCCGATTACAAGCCTCACCAGCACGACCATGTAGAGACAGATAGCGCCCCAGATAAACATTCTGCTCTCCAGCTTACCCCCGAGCCAGAGGAAGGCCAGCGCTTGCAATGCTAGGACAGTGGACAGAATATTTCCCGTAAAGAGTAACGGAAGCGCAACGCCGATCAGAATGACCGTCAAGGCGATGAATGTGGAGAGTATGCCACGATCGAAGTTCCGCTTAAACAGCAAGACCCAAATGTGCGCCACATAAAAGGCCGCCATTCCAAGGGACAAGTAAGCCAGGAAGATACGCGGATGTTCACCGACATGCATAATCCTCCACCCCCAGCCCAACGTGATCAGGACATTTAAAAAGAGGGGGATAATTTCGACAGGCGTCACCTTGATCTTTCTGAAAACGGGATAGATGAAGAATGCGGTCGAATAGAGCGCAAAGTAGATCATGACATACACGGTTTCCAGCGTCCCGCCTGTTCCATACTTAACCATCGCCGCACTGAAGATCGCGGTGTTCAGAAAAATACTGAGCCAGGTCAATAACGGCCACTGACGCCAGATTGCCACGGCGAGAATACCCAATCCTAACAGGAGCAAATACGCGCTCAACGCTGGCACGTTCCCTGTGGACGTTCTGATCATCACCGGCGTCAGAAAACCACCCACGACCCCTAAAACCGCAACGGACATGGCATTGAACCGCACGGCGATCAGCACCGCTGTTGCGGTCACACCAATCATGCAACCAAAGGCCATTTCGATCGCCAGGAGCTTATACATCATCGAGGCCGCAAAGAAGGCGAAGTAAAACATAGCCAAGCCACCGCCGATAAAGCCCTGTCCGAGCAACGCCAGCTTCTTGGTCATATTACGCAACCCCAGCGCGACAAATGCGGAGCCGCAGAGCATGGCGCACGCCACGCGACCGGAGGGACCTAGAAGCCCTGAACTAATCGAAAGTTGCAAGCCAAAGCCTACCGCCATGACCACAATGATGATGCCGATACGAACCAGCCAGGCCGCCGCGATGGCAAACTCCGCCGGCACGTTCGGATTCCGAAACTCTTCGCCCACGACAATCCAGTCCCAAATCTTTTTAAGGATCCGCTCCATGGCGGTCTCCTGATGGGGAATAACGGGTTGTGGCGACTTGACTGTTGTCGGAGCCTTTGGAGTCACAGGCGGAATAATCCAAGGCTGCTGTAGCGGAAGGGCATTTGCAACGCCTTCCAGCTTTACGTTCGCCTCTAGCTGTGCCCCAGCCTTGATATTTTGAATATAGGGGGAGAGCGGCGGCGGCGTGGGGAGGGGCACTGGGGCCTCTGTGACAACAACCCGTCCAGCCACACAAGGCGGTTCAGCAGAGACAGGTATTGGTTTAGGAGCCACAAGAGGCTGGAGGGATGCCGGTGCAGGCACTGCGCCATCCTGCGGGACATTCACCTTCTTAAGCTCATTTTGGAGGGCTTTGAGTTGCCGTGTCAGAGATTCCTCAAGCCGCTCAAGCTTCACACTCAGCGTGGAAAGCGTCGAAAGCATCACAAGAACCATCACAAAGATGATAAAGACGCCTAGCAGTAAAATACCTTCCATGTCGCACATCCTTCTTTTGGATTATTACCATGACCCGTAACTATAATTTGTATACTATACCCCAAAAAACACTCTTTTGTCCACCCACAATTACGATTCCATAAAGCCCTGTAAGCGTGTCATAAGTGCAGGCGCATAGCTGTCGGTAAGGGAGGAGACTTCGATCTCAAGGAGTGGCAGGTCTGAGAGTGATGCAAGCATGGAAGCTTCAAAGGCGCAATGACTCGCCCCTGGAATACGCGAGACAATAATTCCCTTCGCTCCGCATCGCTTTGCCTCCTCTAGGCAAAGCTTCATCCGCGCGCGCGTCGTTCCTGCCATAGGATCGGACAAAGCCATACGCGCAAGCGTATCAAAAGGATCGCCCGTCTCCTCCAAGGGCGAGAGGGCATGACTAAACATGAAATCCGTTCCGCAGAGTCGTCCGCCAGCCTCTTCCAAAAGGTTCATGACACGGACATCCGCCACAGGATTGACCCAGAAGACCGGCTTTAACGCTGGATCGGGCGTCAGCGTCTCAGCCTCCTCCGCAACCCGCGACAGGACCGCCTCGCACAGCTCGTAGTCTGAGCAGTAGTGAATCGCCATCATCTCGCAGACAAGACGCTCCAGACTCGGCAATGCACTCGTGCGGATGCGCGCAAGCAAGTGGCGCACACGATTCGAACGTCGAATCGCAGCACGAAGCTTCTCCACATTTAGGAACTCCCCTGTGCGCTCATCAAGCTTCCCTGCGATACGGTGGAGTTCATCCTTCACGACATCACGGAGCAGAACAGGCACCCTCAGACCACTTTCAAGTTGAATAGACGTTTCATCGGCTTGCGCTTCACGCACGTGAGGCATCTCCCAGAAATGAATAGGATGACCACGTTCGACGAGTCGCTGCGCGAGTGCCTTGAAGTCGTCACAAATCGCGCCTGTACTGCAAAAGAGCAGATCCGGAACAGGGAAGTGACACCCCAATTCAAAGGCTCCCAGCATGGCGCGCACTGGACAAAGCCCCTCTCCTGCACCCAGCGCCTCGGCCACCGGCAAGAGATCCGTGCGCTGCTCTTTGAAGCAGGGCAACCACCAAGCGCCATCCGGATAGAAGGCGACTGCATTTTCATAGGCATTCACTAAAACAGGAATGGTCCCCAGATCCTTGAGCGCACCGATGATCACCTTGCCAGAGCGCCTCAAATCCTTGAGTCGATCCTCCTCAGTCATTAAGAAATTCCAGAGGTCATGCGTTGCGGGAGAGAGATGGAAGGCCAGATGGAGTAATCGCAGGTCTCCCCCTGCAGCATGACGTTGCAACGGGCCTTGGTAACCGTGCGACAAACAGGACTCTTTTGGCGCAAAGGTGTCAAACAGCGTGAGAGGCCCTTTCATGGCGCCTCCTGACATTGTGCCTGAAGGAGTTCACAAAATGCCTCCAGGCGCGTCCTACTGGTACTATCCGGAAAGGGTTGTCCATGGCTCTGCCCATCCATGACCCATTCGAGGACTGGAACGTCCAGCACTTCATGCAGGCGCACGCAGGCCAGCCGCCACAGATCACACCACGTGGTACGCACGACGATGAGCCCCGCTAAGTGACGTTGTGTGACAAGCGTTTTTAGGTGCTCATAAAAAGCGTCGTTGGGGCGTTGCGCCACGTCGCCCACGCTTTCACCGCCCTCACAGCCCCATAAAGCAAGCTGAACACCCCGCTGTGCGAAAAAGTTCTCAACCGCTTGCCGCTCACCACAAAAGTGGCCACCAATGACTCCAATGGCGATTCGCCCGTGATCTGCAACCTGCCTTATGTCCTGCTGCCCATGCGTCCTTGTGTCACACACACGGGCATCACGCTCATGCTGGAGGTTGCTCCTCAGCTTTAATTGCGCAACCCACCCCTTGAGCCGCGCTTTTTCAGCATCAATCAGACATTCCTGGTGAAGCGTCGAGGGATAGTTGAATAAAAAGACGCGATCATCCGCGTCAAGCCACTCAGCAGCGCGACGCATCTGATCGCAGGTAGTGGTCAGGACCACGCCATCCACATCGGCGAGCAAGGCAGGAAGGAAGGCTAAATAGCCGCACATACCCGCACGGAGCGTCACAGGTTCATGTTGCGAACACTCCGCCTCACGCACCAGCGTAATTCCCTGCCCCTCAAGCCAGACATCCGGAATCACATTCGATAGGACGGCAATTTTTTTCACATTACTTCTGTGCCACAAAGTAGGCCTGGACGATCTTCTTTGACTTTGCGAGTTCCATGATGAACCCCATCTCTTCAAGGACCGCCTTAAACGTTTCTTTGCTAAAACCGAAGAGGCGCAACACGTCATAGGTCTTCTGACGAAGGCAGAGCGTGACATAGAGCTCCATTGACGGCGCAAAATAGCACGATACTTTTGACTTAATCTTTGTGAACCCCGTCTTTTTAAGTTCCTTCTCGTAATCTGCACGTGTCATAAGGGTCGGGAACTTCATGAATGCGCAAAAGCGTTTGGCTTCTGCTGCCGTCATCTTATCCGTTGCAACCCAGTCAGAAAAAACAACCTTTCCTACTGGCTTCAAGGCTTTATAAGCCTGCTGAAGAAGCCCTGGTTTGTCCGCCACATAGCACCAAGCATCCTCACCCCAGACGAAATCAAATGCTCCTGCCGTTACCTGCGGCGTAGCGACATCGCCCAGATGAAAACGGTACTGCTTCGCAGAGAGTCCTGCATCCTTCATACGCTTCTTGCCGAGCGTAACCTGCGCAGAAGTGAAATCCACACCCTCCATCTGCGAGACGCCACAGTACTTGATCAGGAAGCGCATTCCAGCCCCGGAACAACAACAGAAATCAACACCCTTCATTCCAGCCTTGATACCGCCAAAATGCGCGAGGTCGGCTGACGAAGCAAAACCTCCGACATGGATCTGCTCCCCCATGAGCAACTCCCACAATTGACCTTCTGGCCCGGAATAAATCGCCTGGATCTCTTTATCATAGTCACTCTTTGATTTAAACATAATCTCCTCCTTTTTTTATAACTCTCTCGCGATCAACGCCGCACCATACGCACCTGTATATTGCGGGTATTCAGGAACCACAATCTTCTCGCCGAGCGCCTTCTCAAAAGCGGCAACCATCCCATAGATCTGAGCAACACCGCCTGTGAAGAGCATTCGGCCTGAAATCTTTTTGCGATGGCCCATCATCGCCACTACACGCGCCGCGATCGCCTGTTGCACGCCCCTCAGGATTATTGCCGGAGGACTCCCTGCTGCCAACAAGCCAATGATCTCGGTCTCGGCAAAGACTACGCACATACTGCTAATTGAAACCGAAGCCTCTCGAGGCGCTTCGGACAAGACACCCTTCAAATCCATCAGAGAGAGCCCGAGCCGCACTGCAACGACCTCCAAAAATCGGCCTGTCCCAGCAGCGCAGCGATCATTCATCGCAAAATCATGAACGCGCCCTTGTTCAAGAGCGATGTATTTACTATCCTGTCCGCCGATCTCAATAATCGCACCTGCCTCGGAACATTCAGCAACACACCCCTTGGCATGACAGGTGATCTCTGTCACGGTCCGGTTTGCGAAGGTGAGTACATTTCTCGCATAACCTGTAGCCACACACTGCTGGACTGAAAGCCCCTTCAGCGTCTCATCAAACAATTGCTTAGCACTCTCAGCTGGACGAATCGACTGATCCACGAGCCCTCGCCGAACAACCTGGCCGGTCGCATCTACGGCGACAATCTTAGTCGTTCGCGATCCAGCATCTATTCCAACATACACGTGTGTACTCATAACGCTATTTCATTAACGTGTGGATCTGCGTCACAAAGTCAGGGAAGGACTCATTTAAGATCTCGGCATGCTGCACAGTGACCGATTCTGGGGAGGCGAGTCCTGCAAGCGCGAGGGACATCGCAATGCGATGATCGCCCGCGCCGTCGCCAACCCCGCCCTTTAGGGTCTTGCCATGAATTGCAAAACCATCGTCGAACATTTCGAGTTGGACGCCGAGCTTTTGCAACTCGCCACACAATACCGCTATCCGATCGGTTTCTTTAAAGCGCAATTCGCGGGCATCACGCACCACGGTCACCCCCTCCGCAAAGCAGGCGGCAATGGCAAAAGCAGGAAATTCATCAATCATCCGCACGACAAGGTCCCCGCAGACGGTAATCGCCTTCAATGCGCCAGACGAGAGATGAATATCGCCAACCGGCTCTCCTGCCACCATCCGTTCATTTTCCAATTTAATTGAAGCCCCCATGCACCTCAACGCATCAAGAATCCCTGTGCGAGTAGGATTCAGTCCCACATCGCGAATACAAATGGAAGAACCGGGAACAATCGATGCCGCGACCAACAAGAAAGCTGCGGAGGAGATATCGCCTGCGAGCGAGAGGTGAAGCGGATTCAAGCTACGCGTCAGCGGATGAACCTCGACAACACCCTTTGTTGTCCAAATATTCGCACCCATGGAGGAGAGCATCCGTTCAGTATGGTCACGGGAGGGGCCGGGCTCCCGAATGGTTGACACCCCATCTGCCGCAAGAGCGGCTAGCATCACACAGGACTTAACCTGCGCACTCGCCACGGGAAGGGTATAGTCGAGGGACCTCAGCGGATACAGGGCTTCCCGACGCGCGAGATGCAAAGGTGCGCAACCTATTGTGGAGGTAATT
>CAIZQW010000323.1 GCA_903935195.1 uncultured bacterium | reverse complement strand
TCTCCTCAACCCAGATCGCCATGACCCCCAGCGGCACAGGGGGCATCGTGAGGACCGCCCGTTCGCCGTAACGCAGGAAGGCGGTGACGGCGATCGTCACCGGCCCCTTTTCGAATTCCGCGGCTACCTCACCGGCAATCATGACCCCGTGTTTCATACCACCGCCGAACTGACCGTTACCCGTCTTCATCTCGGCCATCGGTTTACCATTGAGGTAGAGCTTGAAACCACCACCGCTGCCCGGGTTATGGCCATCCTCGAGCCGCAACCGGTAGAGGTGGCCCGGCTTGCGCGGCGGAAACTGGAAGGTGCCACGGAGCAACAGGACTTCCCTCTCCCACAGGGTGCGCATCGGACCCGTGTCGCGGAGGTGGGGATTCCGGCGCGGCGTAAGGTCGGTGAGTAGCTTGCCATCCAACTGACCGAACGGTCCCTGCCCCTTCTTCCACCCTGCCTTGCCGGCGTCGAAGTCGGAGGCGAACCAGTTCTCCATGCCTTGCGGATAGGTGACCGGGCGATAACGCCACGAGGAGACGTCAAAAGCCATCTTCTCCGGCGGGTCGAAGGTGTGGTAGTCCCAGGTCGCATCCTTGAGGTTGGGTCCGAAGGTGTGCCAGTCGTAATCGTGGACGCCGATCTTATTGTAGAGCTCAACGAGGCCCTTGTGGCTGCCGCCGCGGACATCGCATCTCCGCTCGAGAAAATTCCGGCAGGGCCCGGACGCGGCGGCTTCGGCGAGCAGACTGTAGCGGTTCTTGCCGATGTACTCGTAGATCAAGTTGTCGCGGATGATCGGGGTCATGGCCTCCTTGACCTTGGGCCCGAGCTTCTCCGGGTCCGCATTGAGGAATATTTCCTTGTGCGGCAGCGCCTGGTTCGGCAAGCGCTCCTTCGCCAGCGCATAGAGTGCATCGTATCCGTTCGGAAAGCCGGTCAGGGCGCCGGAGGTGATGTTGAGCAGCACACCCTGGGCGCCGGTGATGTCCATGCCGCCCGGCGCCTTCGTCACGGCCGGATAGGCCGTATACGCCTGGCTCAGGATCTTTACGCCATAAGCCTGCATCTCCGGAGTGGCCTGCTGCAGCTTGGCCATCACCCCTGCCAGCGCCTGCTGCAAGGGGAGGATCTGGGTAGTGGACATGATCTTGCCCACCAACGGCAGGATCTTCCTGGCCTGCTGTTCATCAGCCACCAGGTTCGAAAGGGCGGTCAGCGCGGCGGTCTGCAACCACCATTCGTCGTGCTGCAGCCAGAAGCAGAGGCGGTCCACCTGCGGAGAGAGCACCTCCTTACTGGCCATGGAGAGTGCGGCCAGCGCACTGCGCACCACCCACAGGGACTCCTCCGGGTCGTTGATCATGCCCAGCAGCAACGCCGTCACCTCGTCGTTGAGGCGGGCCGGTGAATTAATCGCCAACAAACCTGCATGACGGGCGCGCGGATCCTTGTCCTTGAGCAGTTCCAGAATCAAGGGATCGGCAGCCTTTTTGGCAATCACCTGCGCCGCGAACTCGCGCACGCCCTGGTCGATGTGCCGCGCATACATGAGCAGTACCTCGTCGGACACTTCAGCTTCGTTCACGGGATTCGTCCACGTGGCATTCCGCTTAATACAACCGGCAAACACCGCGGATGGGGGAACTTTCATACGTCGCAGGATCGGCACCGCCGAATCCGTGGCCAGTTTCTCGGTTCCTACATCCTGGGTCTTTCCATTACGGTTGGGCGCCGGTGTCAGGGAGATGAACGCCTCGTCCGCCTGGGTGCCCCAGGGCCGCTCGGGCAGTTTGTATGACTTGCAGAACTTCGTCAGCGGCGCACCGGTCATGCGCAGCGTCTTGCGGGGAACCGTGTAGGTCATAGCGAAGCCCACGCCCCAATCCGGAGTGGCGTAGCCATCCCCTCCGCCAAGAATGGCAAACGAGCCGTCATACCGCCGCGACAGCTCGTAGTGCCATATCCGGTTATCCATGAACTCGCGGTACTTGACCGGCTGCTGATCGTGAACCAGCCCCATCGCGGAGCTGCGCCAGATCTCTCCGATGCCGCCGCCGGTGTGGCCGTGGAGCATCCATGAGGTCGAATAGAAGCTCTTGATTGCCGAGATGTCGCGGGCCTTGGCGTAGACGGACTTCTCGCCCTCGGGCGTGAGCGAGGCCGCGGCCGCCATGGCGAAGGCCAGGCCGCCGACCTTGCCGTTGTCAATGAACCCGTTCTCGGGCAGGTGATCTCCATACGGCACGTTGTTGTGTCCGGCAAACCTATACATGTGCTTGAGCGCCTCCTGCAGGGTATACTCGTCCACCTTGGCCCCGCACTCGCGGGCGAGCAGCAGGAACTTGAGGCAGTGCACGCCGGCGGCGTTCATGTGGCCGTACTCGATGTTCGCGGAAGTCTTCTGGTTCCAGCCGCTGTTGTACATCGTGCGGGTCGCATGGGCGGAGACTTTATCAATGATTGGCAGGACGGTCTCGTCACCCGTCCGCAGATAGTATTCGCAGAGCGCCGGCGCGCCGTAGCCGATGGACCACGGATACATCGTTGAGATATCGGCATCCTTGTACTTGGCGACAATCTCCTTGATCCAGCCGCGGGCGACATTTAGATCCTTCTCTTCACCGGTCGAAAGCAGGAAGAGCAGTCCCTGATCAATCACCATGGCACCATAGTGGTCGCCTTTCGCAGCCAGCCAGTCAGCCATGCCGCGGACGATCTTGTCGGACTTCGGGCAATTCAGCGGCCAGGTCTTGCTGTAGGCGCCGAGTACCGGGATCTGCACCACGACCTCCTGCGCTACGGCCTCGGGTGTATCCTTGACCATCAGCGTGACCTTGCCGTCAGTCGCCTCGGCCTGGGTGATGATGTTGCCGAGCTGGATGCGCGGATCAATCTCCTTGAGCTTCTGCCCATTGACCGTCTCGATGATCTGGCCGGACTTGAGTTTGCCTGTCGCCTCGGCGGGTGAGCCCTTCTCGACGTTCTTGATTTTCATCACGAAGGCCGGCTGATGCAGGCTGATGCCGAGTCCGACGGGTCCGAACCGCTCAAGCGTGAATTCCGACTTGGCCTCATCCGGCCGTGTCGAAAAGAGCGGCGCATCCGTATAAAACGAACTGCCGGGCTTCCCGCCGGCACCGCTCGCCTCCCCTGTTGCCACCTGTGCGCCGAGCGCCCCGGCCACGCAGGCCGC
>CAIZQW010000322.1 GCA_903935195.1 uncultured bacterium | reverse complement strand
GCAATGCCATTGTACTTGGAACGCCGGACTGCCTCGGTAAAATCTCCGCAACAGAGGACCAGCGCGACTTTCCGTTCCGGATTCGTTCCGGCATCAAGCCCCAACAAGACCGCGATCGCCTTCGCGCTCGCACTCCCGGCAGGCGCACAGAGATTGGTCTCGGCACCCTTGAGCACAATAGCCCTGGCATAATCAGCACAGCCCGCAAAACCACATCCCCCGCAGTTGGCGCCTGGAAGGCACTCTAAAACCTTGGCAAGCCGTGGGTCTTCAGGGACCGTCAAAAATTTATCAGCTATCGCCAAGGCCGCGGCACTTACGAGTCCGATGCCACCGATACATACCGTTGATGTCGTTATAGGATCCATAAAAGTTCCTTGTCGCCAGATTCATTGGTTTACCGCAAAGAACACAAAGATCGCAAAGATCAATTTCTAAAACACATTCTCTACTCTTTCAGTTTCTTATTCTCTTCTTTGTGTTCTCTGTGGTTAAAATATCAATCCTATCAATCCTGTTAATCCTGTCGAAAACAACTCATTTCACCAGACCGCTAAAGCCCATAAAGGCAAGGCTGAGTAAACCTGCTGTGACCAACGAAATCGCAACCCCTTTAAAGCAACGGGGCGGATCAGCCCGATCAATCTTCTCACGAAGGCCCGTAAAGATCAGCAAAGCAAAAGCAAAACCAACCGCAGCCGCAAAACCGAAGACGACTGACTTGACAAAACCATTTCCATCCTTCATGTTCAGGACAGCTACGCCCAGCACGGCGCAATTGGTTGTAATCAACGGCAGGTAGATGCCCAGCGCCGCATGAAGCGGAGGCGCAAAGCGCTTCATCACAATATCAATCAACTGCACCAATGCGGCGATGACAAGAATAAAGGCTAGGGTCTGGAGAAACTTTTCAAGTCCGAGGGGCTCCAACAGATACTATTGGAGCGCCCAGGTCACAGCTGAGGCAATGGTGATGACAAAGATCACGGCACCCGACATGCCCATTGAGGTTGAGATAGACTTCGAGACGCCTAGAAACGGACAAATACCCAAAAACCGGCTGAGCACAAAGTTGTTCACCAGGATCGCACTCACCAACAGAATAAAGTACTCCATACGCCTAAACCCCTTTCAAACAAAATCAAGCTTAGTAGTATAGTTTAATGCCTCGCCCCTTTCAAGCCTTCGGAAGCCTTTTCCGGCAGAATCTTTACAGATCTGACTAATTAACCGACTATTTATTTGCATCAGCAATAAACATGCTTTATTATACACCCCATTATTTCGGGAGAACAGTTTATGACACCACGTGAAAACCTGCTGAGTCTCTATCGCCGTACAGGCTATGAAACCGTCCCGGTCGGCATGCACTTCTGCCCCTCGCTGGTGGAGGAGTTCAATCGGCGCTATCCCGAAGCCAAAGGGGATTACCTCAAGCAATTCGGAGCCCCCTACCGCATCATTTTCGATCCGGGCTTTGCGTGGAACTTCGATGAGGTCCACCGCATACCCAACCGTGACATCAACGTCTTCAAGCCTTATTACCCCGAAGGCTTCGCGCATGAGGTCAAATTTGACGGCTGGGGTGTCGCGCACGAAGCTGCTCCCGGCGCCCATCACATGACGCGCATGCACCATCCGCTCAAGGATGCCGCAACTATTGAGGATCTCGAAAAGTATCCATGGCCCGATTTTACACACTTGGACTACTCCTACCTGAAGCCTCAGGTGGCGGCGATCCAGCAAAAGGGGAACGCGGTCTTTGTCTGGGCGGAGTGCACGGTCTGGGAGACCTCCTGGTATCTGCGCAGTATGGACAACCTCTTTGTCGATATGGGCTGTGAAGATCCCATGGCGACCTATTTGCTGGACAAGGTGACAGACATGGCCTGTCTTCGTGCCCGGAAGTTTGCGGAAGCTGGCGTGGACATTCTGGGGCTCGGCGACGATATTGGCATGCAGCAGACGATCATGATGTCTGTCCCCATGTATCAAGAATGGCTGAAGCCAAGGCTCAAACGGGTCATTGACGCTGCGCGCGAAGTGAAACCCGACATCTTGATCAGCTACCACTCCTGCGGTTTTATTGAACCCTTTATCAATGACCTGATTGAGGCAGGGGTTGATATTCTCAATCCTGTGCAACCCGAATGCATGGACTTCAGTGAAATCCATCGGAAGTATGGCGACCGCATCTCCTTCAACGGGACACTGGGCACACAAAAGTTGATGCCGCGTGGCACCCCTGAGGAGGTCCGGGAAGAAACGCGGAAAAACCTCACCATTGCAGGTCCCAAGGGAGGCCTTTTCTGCTGTCCGACACACATGCTCGAACCCGAAGTACCGTGGGCCAACATTGAGGCCTACCTCGACACCTGTAAAAATTTCCGTTTGCAATGATACGACGGAATGTTTTTTTGACAGGATTTACTGGATTGTCAGGATTGCTATTAAACCCACTAATCCAAAAAATCCTGTTAATCCTGTCAAAAAGAATCAGTCGATTTATCACTAGGGTGTTAACTGCCGACTGCGACTGCCGACTGATTACTTGCCGCGCGGCTTGGAGAGATCTGCGTTCAGACGCTTCATCACGTCCAAATCAAACTCCGTCAGCTTACTCTGTTCGGCCTTGACCTGGCTCAAGGTCTCGCGCGCCTTTTCTATGCTTCCTCGACGATGCTGAATACGTGCCAGGGTGATTTTAATTCGCGGATCATCCTTGTACAAGGTCAGTGCCTTATTAACCGCACTTTCGGCCTCGTCAAGATTCTTGCCAGCCTCTAAGAGGATTGCACCTAATGTCTCCCAGGCCACATAGAGATCTGGATTCTTTTTGATGGATTCGCGGGCAAAGCGCTCTGCGTCATCCAGTTTTTTAATGCGACGCAACACCTCGGCCAGATCGTTCAGGGCTGCCGAGCTAGGGTTTGCCGCGACGCTACGACGTAAAAAGTCCTCCGCCTCACCATACTCGCCCTCTTGGAGCCGTAAAGACCCCATCACATAATTGGCAAGGGCATGTTTACGATTTGTCCGCAACACCTGGCGCGCATGGAGTTCTGCAGAGGATTGGTCATTCATCTCGATATCCAGCTGAAGAATCATATCTTTTACGCCTGGAATGTCAGGCCGTAACAAGGAAGCCCGTATGAATGCTTCACGCGCCACACGCCGAAAGGTTCTATCATTATCCTTGGACTTGCTTTTCGCGAGCTGCTTGTCCTTGGCGAGTGCAATTTGAGCACGTGAGATCTGAATGAAATAATTATCAATGGTTCCAGCCAACTTTTCCATCCTCGGAAGAATGACTCGTTCCACCTCCTCGAGCTCATTCTGCTGGATTTGCAAGAGCGCGAGCATCGCCCATGCCTGCAAGTTCTTCGGCTGGAGATCCGTCGCCTCCTGCAAGGCCAGACGTGCCCGCGGCAGATCATTGTTCATCAAGTGAATGATCGCCCACTCCACACCCAAGGTGCCCCGCTTGTCACTGTTCTTGGTGGCCTTTTCAAGCCAACTCTTCGCCTTTTCAATGGCACCCTCTTGAACCGCCAATCGCGCCAGACCCAACATCGCAGAGCGGTCATTCGGGTCATTGACGATCATATCCTGGTAGACAGAGGCTGTCTTCTGCTTGTCATCCGACATCGCATAAATCGCGGCGAGAGCCCCCATGGCTGCATTTTTTTCTGACGAGGGCAACAGGTCAATACCGCGCCCTGCAACCGCCAGTGCCGCACCCGTATGACCGGAGAGCGCCCAATGAAAGCCCTGCTGAACAAAAAGCTGAGGATTGCGGACATAACCATAGTAGCGCGAGAGGGACCATAGCGGATACTGCGTCTTTAAACCTGCGAGAAACTCACGCATCTCACGTTCAATTTGTCCTTTATTTTTCAACGCGGCTTCGGATCCTCTGTTCGCCATCTCATACCGATTAAAAAGCGTAGCAATGTTTTCAGGATCAATTGTCTTGCTGACGTAGTTGTAAACAGCGAAGGCATCTTTCTCGTTCTTTCGCTCTTCCAATAGAACGCCCAAATTATTTGCAACAAAGCCCACGTGACGACGCAAATTCTTCTTCATCCGATCGGTCGGTTCTTGGGAATCTTTGAGATTCTCCTTCTTTCCAATGTCAAGGTCAGTGGCCATGCTCTTCCAGAAGGACATATAGTCTTTCACTATACTCTTGTCGTTCACTTTCGAAACATCGCGACAACCACTAAAGAATAAATATTCAGGTATGGGAGTCAGTCCAGAGGTGTACCAAAAGTCGGGAATGCTAAAGACCGCTACCTTCTTTTCAATCTCACGATCCATCGCGAACCAGTCTTGAATAAATGGCAGGACACCCAATTCCAAGGTACTCTTCATCTTTTGCACATCTGCCCCAGAGAAGAGCTGTTTCTCCTCTGCCAACTTCCACAAGGACTTCAAATAATAACGACTCATATCCTTCTGGAGGCAAATGAGATGCAACTCTTGGCCACGCTGATTCGCCATGATCTGTAAATGCGTATCAAGGGTTCCATCTGTCACAAACCACGTCCGTGACCCCAGCCGATCAAGAATCTCTTTCGCACAGCGATCAGCGAAAGCGCCACGACGCGGATTGGCACATTCAAACGCATTCAACACAGAGGTCACCACCACGATCACCACAAAGGGATAGGCTATTAAAACGCCCATCCATTCACCAACCTTTTTCACGCGAAGCGTCGCCTGTTTTTCGATTTTCTGTCGTTGGACCTTTAACAGCAGGTACCAATAGGCAAAGAGATATCCTGCGGTCATTGCTAAAAGCGCATACGCACAAACGGGGAGTTGTCCGTACGGCTTTAGAATTTGCCACGGCGAAAAAATCGCGTTTGAAAGACCAAGGATGACCATGAGCGACAACACCGTATGCAGAATATATTGGCTCATGGTACGCTCATTGTTCAAGGCACGGAAGGAAGCCATCAACGCCGCAAACCAAGGAACAAAGCCCGTCAGAAGCAGAACAATCCACCCCGAACGAGGAAGACCAGAGAGCAGTTGTTTGAGATGGACGCGAGCCATATTAACCATGACTTGCAGAACGCTGGTTACCTCAAGAGACTCGACATCTGCTGTGACGAAAAAATGGTGTGCCACCAGATACCACCCTGCAACCAGCACGACCAGCATTCCAACCCCGATCCAGACAATATTGCCCAGCGATTGATTTTGACGCTTTAATGCATACAAGGCAAAGGCTAACAGGAAGGGCATGGCTGGAATAAAGAGCACGGATTCCAAAACCCCCACCCCTGCCATCAGGATAAAAAGAAGAAGCCATATGATTTTTCTCGGGCCTCGATACATGCTGATGAGCTGTACCGTCACGAGCAAAAATAGCAAATCAAAACTCTGATATTGCAACCGTGTCGCTGCCTGCCAAGCTGGCACTGAGAAGAGGAACGCCACGGAAGCCAAAAGTCCCGCGCTCTTTGAGACAAAAGGAGCGTAGTCTACAGAATACTCCTCATCAATCACATTCCGTATAAAGGAGGAGACAAGGCTGAATACCAGCATCACCGAGAGGGCGGTACAGAGCGCGCTAAAAAAGTTTAGCCGAATCGGCAACGTTGCAAACGTGAGTGTTCCTAGCCATTTAACAATAGCCCCCCACACGGGATGCATCGGTACTTCGAGCGGCTCTAACCCTGTATAGATCGCCATAAGCCAAGCTGATTCGCCTGGGAAGACCCCGATCGAAAGTGTCGCCACATAGATGGTAAGGGCTACTAGGCCAACCCCCAACATCATAAACACGTTGGAGCTTTTTGAGTCTGTCATTTTTTCTTGTAAGTCCATCACAACACTCTCCAGTAACTTTAAGAGTTTAATGATAGAGAATTTACGCTGTTTAAACAAGCATTAACATCCGTATTGCTGTTATTACTTTTTACTCGCCTCTGCACAGGGGCTTTGCTATTGTAACAGCGTTAAAAATAAAGGATGTGACTGATGACTTCACGTGTAATTGCTATTGATGGTCCCTCAGGGGCTGGAAAATCCTCCGTGTCCAAGCGTGTGGGCGAGCAACTGGGCTATCTGCATGTAGACTCCGGAGCGCTCTACCGTATTATGACCTGGCAGTGCCTCGTGAATGGCATTGACACAGCGAATCCCGACGCCGTGGCTGCCTTTGCCGAGCAGGTCACGGTCGACTTTTCACCCTGTGACGGAAAAATCGCCTTCTATGTCAATGGCGTCGAACCCGGACATGCCATCCGCACACCCGAAATCAACAAACACACCAGCCCGGTCGCGACGGTCAAGGCGGTCCGTGACCGGATCACCGAGTGGCTGCGGGACATGACGCGCTTTGGCAACCTGATCGTCGAGGGACGCGACATCACCACAGCAGTTTTTCCGGAGTCCCCTGCCCGCTTCTATCTGGTCGCCAGTCCGGAGGCCCGCGCAGAGCGCCGCCGCCTCGAGGAGGTCCAGAAGGGTATTGCCAACCAATCAGTTGAGGATGTAAAAAAGTCCCTGCTGGCCCGGGACGCCATTGATTCGAGTCGGAAGCACGCCCCCCTGCGAAAAGCAGATGGCGCTCTTGAAATTGACAGTACCTTCATGACGCTCGAAGAGGTCATTCAAACGGTCATCAACGCGCTCCCAGCCGACTGGAGAACTGGTTTATGACCTACACGAAGGATAATGAATAAATCGCGTATAGCCATCATCGGGCTCGGGGCCGTCACCCCGTACGGAGAGGGTGTCAACACACTCTGGCAGGGACTGCTCGAAGCAACCTCCGCCTTCAGTCCTTGTGATCGCTTTGACCTCGGCGGCATCGCTTGCACAACTGCCGGCCTCCTCCGGACACCACCCGTCATCCCGGAGCTCCCCCACGCCTCCCGGTCTCTCGCCTTTGCAGCTGCGGCCTGTCGTGAGGCCCTGACCGAAGCCGGACTGCTCAACCACCCCGAGTCTTGCCAGACGATCACACTCATCACCGCTTCGAATTTCGGCGACATGGAGAGCGTTGAAAAAACGCTGACCTCCCCATCTAAAAGTCATGAGCCTTATCAGCGTGCGGCTTGTGCGCAAGCCTCGCTCGCGGATATCTTGGCGGATGCGTTCCACCTCGGCGGACCCCGCCTTGCCGTCTCCCTCTCCTGCGCCTCAGGGGCATCCGCAATCTCGACCGCTGCCCAGCTCTTGGCCAATGGCCGGGCCACGCGTGTCCTCGTGGTCGGATATGATGTCATCTCTCCCTTTTCGTGGAGCGGTCTCTGTTCGTTGCGGACCATGACGAAAGAGCATGTCCGACCCTTTGACCTTCACCGCAGCGGAACCATCTTCTCCGAGGGCGCGGCCGCACTCCTGCTGGAACGCCTGGAGGAGGGCGAACAGCCTTGCTCTAAACCGCTCGCCTTTCTCACGGGCTGGGCGACCGGCAACAACGGTTTCCACCTGACCGCACCTGCCCAGCGCGGCGCGGGTTCAGCCTTTGTCATGCGTGAGGCCTTAAAACGTTCAGGACTCGCAGCGTCCCAAATCGACCATATCAACGCTCACGGGACCGGAACCCAACCCAATGACGAGACCGAAACGCAGGCCATCCAGGATCTCTTTGGAAGCTCGGCCCCCAACATCCCTGTCACCTCGATCAAGGGGACAGTTGGCCATCTCCTCGGTGCCGCAGGAGCGCTGGAAGCAGTAGTCGCGATCCTCTCGCTTCAACACAACCTCATCCCCCCGACAGCAAACTACGAGACGCCTGACCCAGCCTGCGATCTCGATATCGTCACTTCTCCACGTACCGCGATCCTCCATCATGTCCTCTCCAATTCCGCCGGGTTCGGTGGCTGTAACGCAGCTGTCGTTCTCTCGAAGGCAGATTCTCACACTTCTTTACCCGGCACGTTGCATGTCGATAACTTCACACCTGGGACCGCGGACACTCCTGTCCGCCAACCTACCTTATCTGCACACACATTGTCAAACCACAGACCTTTCAATAACCTCAATTCCCGTTACGGTAGCGCTGGGCTGACTACTTGCTTAGGCGGACAAGAGTGTCCGCGTTCCCAGGCCAATCGGCCAATCTATATCACAGGAATGGGCGCCCTCTGCTCGCTGGGAAGCGACCGGGAGGAGATTGCCATGGCCCTGCGCGAAGGGGAGCCAGCGTTGACACCTCTTTCGCGTTTTACCTATCCATCCCCCCCTCTCGTCGGGCAAGCGGAGATGCCTGACTTAACATTGCTGGGCCTCTCCAAAAAATCCTATCTCGATCCAGCGAGCGCCCTCTTTCTCGCAGTAACCGCACAGGCGCTCCAGCAGGCAGGGATCACCCGAGAAGTTGCCGGCAAAGAATCCATCGGCATCTTGTCCGGTACCATGTACGGCTGCCTGGAGACGGTCGAAGCCTTCTACGCGGACTATCTTGCCAAGGGTCCGCGCCTCGTCAAACCCCTTCTATTCCCCCACTCCTACACCAATACCCCGGTCAGCCTCGCAGCCATGGAGTGGGAACTGACGGGCGAACACGACAACCATCTGACGGATGCAATTGCCTCGGGAACAGCCCTCCTCCAGGCCTTTGATAGGCTCGCCACTGGAGAGGTAAAGACCCTGGTGGTCGGCGGCGTTGACGTCCTCTCGTCCTTGCGACTTCGCGCAACAGCTGAAACGGCTCCGCAGGGTGAAGCCGCGGCAACGGTGGTTCTTTCGACAGAGTCCAACGCGGCATTAGGCAGGCTCCTCGCCTGCTCGCTCGCCACCTCGCTCGCCCAGGCTGTTGAGGATGTGTTACAGCAAGCGGACGTCTCACGCGATGCCATTCACGCACTGGTGGTGAACCAGCGGGCCAGCGGACCAGCGCGCAAGCTCTTCCCGAATGCCAATATCCTGCTTCCGGAAACGCTCTGCGGCGATGTCGCCGGCGCCTCCTCCGCGCTTCATCTCTGCCTGGGACTGCTCGCTGATCTTCAAGGTCCCTTCCTTGTCCTGACCCAAAGCCATTCAGCCACCCTCGCCCTGCTGGTTGAACGGAGGTAGCCGGGGTGGCTGAGATAGCTGAATGGCGGGAATGGCTGAATAGAGAGTATAGGGAACGCCAAATACCAAAGCCTAACTGCCAGATGCCAAAAGCCAAAAGCCAACTGCCGACTGTATTTTTCCCATTGCATCAGAGGCGTTCTTTCGGTATCATTTAGCCATTCGCATTGCAGTTTTAAAATAGGTTTTTATGTCCTCCGTCATTACCATTGATCATGTCTCCAAAGCGTATGGCACCTGCCAGGCTGTATCTGATCTCACGCTCTCACTGAATTCCGGTGAGATTCTCGGGTTTCTCGGTGCCAATGGCGCCGGAAAGACCACGACGATCAAGATGCTGTTGGGCTTCTTCGCCCCGGATAACGGCCAGATCGCTGTCTATGGCCAGAACCCCTCAGATGCCACCACGCGTCAGCGTGTGGGTTATATGCCCGAGACCGCCTACTACTACCCCTATCTGAACATCCACGAGCTCCTCTCGTTTTATGGCGGACTCTGTGGTATGTCCGCGGATCTGATCCGCCAGCGCAGCGAGGAGTTGATTGTACAAACAGGTCTGGAACATGCAGGCAAACGACTCCTCAAGACCTACTCCAAAGGCATGTTACAGCGCGCCGGCATCGCCCAAGCCCTTCTGCACGACCCGGATCTGCTCATTCTAGACGAACCCTTCACCGGACTCGACCCCCTCGCCCGCATTCAGTTGCGCGACTTGATTCTGGATCTCAAAACCAAGGGCAAGACGATCCTCTTCTCCTCGCACGAACTCTCGGAGGCTGAATTGATGTGCGACCGTGTTGCCATCATGAAGGCCGGCAGGCTGGTTCTCGACAAGCCAGTCAAGGAGGTCGTGTGCGATGGCAACACCAATCTTGAACGAATCTTCCTCCATGTCCTTCAATCCTCGTAGAGATGACCGGTATGCATACACTCCGACAAATTTCCGCGCTCATGCGCCTCTCCCTTTTCGACCTCTACCGCCGTAAGGATCTTGTGGTGGTGGCACTGCTCACCGTGGTTCTGCTCGTCCCCCTCTCCTTTGCAACGCCCTTCGGCGTCAAGGGCGCCAGCCGATATCTGAACGAGATCGCGCTACTCCTAGTCTGGATTTTCGTCCTTGCTATTGCCATGACCCGTACCGCGCGCATCTTGCCAACCGAGATTGAGTCGCGAACCATCTATCCCCTCCTCTCCAAGCCTGCTTCGCGTACAGTCATCCTCTTCGGACGCTATGCGGGCGTCCTGCTCGCCTCCCTCTCGGTCCTCTTCCTCTTCTATTTCCTGTACGCGTTGATCAACAACTTGAAAAGCGCCCTCTTCCCCTGGGAAGTCTTTGCTCAGGCCTTCCTCCTGCACGCGAGCTTCATCATCCTCGTGACCGCCTTGGCGCTTCTGGGATCCCTCTATTTCAACCCGGACGCCAACCTCTCAGTCATGGGCATCCTCATTGTGAGCATGTTTCTCTATGGCCAGCAACTCCCCGTACTGGCCTCGGAACATGCGCTGCCCATCCGAACCCTCATCCATACCTTTTATTGGTTTGCACCGCACTGCGAACTCTTTGACATGCGGACCCGCTTGATCCATCACTGGCCCGCGATCCCCTGGGGGGTCTGCTGCATGATATTCCTCTATGCGCTCACCTACGCAGGGCTCTGCTTCGGTGCTGCCGCGTGGTTGTTCAACCGTAAAAAAATCTAAGCAATGCTTTGGCGACTCTCCATATTGGCTCTTTTGGTCCCCGGCCTCTTCTTTTCAACGAGCAGGCTCATCGCGCGCAACAGCGCGATCCGCGGGTATTCGGTTCATCCGCAACAGGGAAAGACCGGCAATCTGTTAGACATCATCGCGGGTGACACGCGCACCATCATCGGCGTCGCATTGCTTGAAAAAGCCGATGCCTACTATCATGGCGGACTGGTGGATCACGGAGACTGCTCAGTCTTGACAGCCTGTAAAGACCATGACCATGATCACGAGGAGGAACAAACCACCCGCAAGAGCCCGGCCTGGCGCGACCCGTTGCGTTATCTGAATGAGCAACTGCAAGCCCAAGCCCACATCCACCTCGACCGCGAAGGGGCTGAGGAAATCCTTCCCTGGTACTGGGCAGCCTGTGAAGCCTCTCCCCATAACATCCAAGCGATTGAAGCTGCCGTGTATGTCTTGGCCAACATGACGGAGAAACCTCAAGAGGCACTCACCCTCCTCGAAAAAGGCATCCAAAACAATCCTTACAACGTCACGCTGGAACTCTCGCGGAGCGAGATTCTGATGAGGCATTTTAATGATTTTAAAAAAGCTGAGCTGGCCTTTCTGGCGGCCTACGAAAAGAGCCTCCACGAGAAGGCGCCCAACGATGACCTCGAGAAGGCCAAGGCGCTCTTTTATCTCGGACACCTTGCCAAGCAGCGGCACGACCTCACGTCGCTCAGGGAGTGGCAGCGTATCGCACGTGAGACAATGTCCCCTGACCTAGCCTCGATCCGAAACTTACTGGAAATCAAAGAATAGAAAGGAGTCTTATGCCTGTATTAATCCCGCTGGCCGAGGGCGTCGAACCGCTGGAAGCCGTCACGATTATCGATGTTCTGAGACGTGCTTCAATCCGTGTGACCACCGCTTCGTTAACTGACCACATCACCATTCATGCAGCGCATGGTATCAAGCTCGCGGCGGACACGACCTGGTCGGCTCTGAATCTCGAAGAATTTGACGCACTGGTTCTCCCAGGAGGCGGGAAGGGCACGGAGGTCTTGAAGCATGACGAACGCATTCTCAGCGCTGTGCGTCAATTCGCCATCACGGAACGTCACGTCTGCGCCATCTGCGCCGCCCCGACGGTGCTTGCCAAGGCGGGGGTACTCGAAGGTCGCACGGCAACCTGCTATCCCTCTTGCGCCGAAGAGCTCGGTGATGCTTATGCCAATGCGCCGGTTATCGCGGATGGAAACATTATTACCGGACAGGGCCCCGGAACCGCCTTGCTCTTCTCTCTCGTGCTGGTCCAGCATTTCAAAGGCGAGCTCGAAGCGCAAAAGGTCGCTGACGCCCTCTTGACAACGATTCAATAAAAACAATATGACCCCTCTCCAAGCATACGATCTGATGGTCTCCATCCGCCTCTTTGAGGAGGCGATTGAGCGCCTCTTCCTGGAGGGACACATCGCCGGCACGGCGCACACGTGTATCGGCCAGGAGGCTGTCGCAGTCGGTGTCGCCGCCGCGCTCCAACCTCACGATGCCATGACCTCGACCCATCGCGGGCATGGACACTTCATCGCGCGAGGGGCAGATCCCCGACGCGTCATGGCCGAGCTTTTTGGCCGGGAAGCAGGTTACTCCCGGGGACGCGGGGGAAGCCAGATGATGATGGACCCCGCACTCGGCTTCTATGGTGCGAATGGTATCACCGGTGGCAGTATCCCTTTTGCCGCCGGACTCGCACTCGATGCCCAACTGAAAAAGTCAGGACGCGTGACCGCCTGCCTTTTCGGAGATGGCGCCTCGAATCAAGGGGTCTTCCATGAGACCTTGAATCTCGCCTCCCTCTGGAAACTCCCGATCCTTTTTATCGTGGAAAATAATGGCTATGCCATGTCCACCCCGACAACACGCGGACTGGCGAATCCCTGCATCGCCGACCGTGCACACGCGTACAACATGCCGGGCGTCACCGTGGATGGCAATGATTTCTTTGCTGTGCGCGAACAGGTTCAAAAGCTTGTCGAAGCCGCACGGTCGGGCGCCGGCCCTGCCCTCATTGAATGTCTGACCTATCGCATCTCAGGCCATTCCCGGGGTGATCCGCGCACCTACCGGAGCCGCGAAGAGGAACTGTCGGCCCAGAAGCAAGATCCCCTCCTCCGGATGGAGAGCCATCTCACCAAGCATGAGTCTCTGCCCATCGCCACACTGGTCGCCCATCAGAAGCAGGCACAGGCGCTGATTGACGAGGCCATCCGCTTCTGCGAGACAGCTCCCCTACCCGATCCACTCGACTATCTTGCGGAGGTCCTCACATGAGCATGACCTTTACACAGCTCCTGCGGGACACCCTGGCCGCTGAGATGAAGCGCGACCCTTCTATCTTCCTGATGGGCGAAGACATCGGCCTCTATGGAGGTGCCTTCGGCGTGACACGAGGACTTCTGGAGACCTTCGGACCTCAACGTGTGCGCGACACCCCCATCTCTGAACAGGCCCTCACAGGGATCGCCATTGGCGCGGCCGTTGCAGGACAACGCCCAATCATTGAGTTCATGTTCATGGATTTTATCACGCTTGCCGTTGATCAGCTCGTCAACATGGCTGCGAAACTCAAGCCTATTTACGGACTAGACTGCCCGCTAGTCATCCGCGCCCCGCATGGCGGCGGTCGTGGCTATGGTGCGACGCACTCGCAGTCCCTCGAACGACTCTTCATGGGCATCCCTGGCATCTTAATCGCAGCCCCCTCCAATGCCTCTGATGCCTCTGCGCTTTTACAAACTGCCCTGCGCGGGAAAAGCCCAGTCCTCTTTCTCGAGCACAAAATGCTCTATCCTCAGCGTTTTGACGACCTTGCGCGCCTCCCTGATCCGCTTCCATTCGGCGTGGCGAATGCTGTGCGAACAGGCAAGGATGTCACCCTGATCTCCTGGTCCTACATGACGCAACTGGCCATACAAGCCTCGGACCAGCTGATGGAAAGCGGCATTGAAGCAGAGGTCATTGATTTACTCACACTCAACCCGCTCGACATGGGCATGATTGTCGAATCTCTAAAACAGACTGGGCG
>CAIZQW010000321.1 GCA_903935195.1 uncultured bacterium | reverse complement strand
GCCGCCGCCTGCCGGGGACGCGGTTGATCATGATGGCGACCCTGCCGGTATCCGACGAGCCCAAACGGGCCACGTGCAGGCAAGCCAGCGCCATCAATGCCACCCTGGTCCGCAATGAGAATGAGGTGGCCTTTGTTGATTTGCGGGACACGTTTCTGCTGCCCGACGGCTCACTCAACAAAAAGCTGTTTACGGACGGCACCCATCTGACACCCGAGGGCTACCGGCTCTGGGCCAAAGGCATCGAGCCGCTCCTTCAGAAATTCATGAAGGCGCCGCCGCTTAAGCCTGTGAAGATCATGTTGATCGGCGATTCCATTACTGAAGGTGTTGATTCGAACAGTTCGTACCGGCGTTACCTGGACGGCATGCTGCGCAGCGAGGGGCACCTGATCGATTTTGTGGGGAGCCAGAAGAAGCATAACGATGATAAAACAGAACCGGATAACTATGAATACGATGTGGATCATGAAGGCCACTGGGGTAAAAGCTCGGCCTGGATGGCAGAGAATATGCAGCGCGTGCTGGCCAGTCACGTGCCGGATGTCGCGGTGATCAACCTGGGGACAGAGGATGTCATGTCCAGCAATGCAGCTGCCGAGCCACTGTCCGACGGGATTGTGAAGAACATCGGCAAGGTGGTCGATGCACTCCGTGCTAAAAACGGAAACGTGAAGATCGTGCTTTCGACCCTCATTCCTGTGGCGGGTAAGCAGGATGTGGTCAATCTTGTCAATCTGAAGATCTCACGTTACGTTCAGTCCAACGCCACGCGTCCGTGCCCTGTTGCTTTGGCGGATCCGTGCAAAGGGTTCGATGTGTCGAGGGATGTGACCACTGACGGCACGCTTCCCAATGCCGGTGGCGCAAAAAAGATGGCGCGAGTGTTTGCCGACGCGATCCACAACATGCTCGGCAGAAGAAGGCAGAGGAGTCGTAGCTAATTTTTAGCGACGACCCCCGGGCCCCCTCGACCCCGTGTTGAAAGTCGATGAAACGCAGCGGGTGTCCTTGACGATTCCTCCGTGCGCGATTGTGGCGGTGGGAGTGAAATAGGCTCGAAGGATTGACTTGCCGACCGTGTATGTGCTACATTCAATCGTGTTTGAAACTATCTAGTTGTTGTGACATCTATCCATCATGATTGATATGGAGGAACTATGATTCTGCGAAAAGAGTACCTCAAAAAAATCGAACCCTTCGTCGGGCAACCGATGATAAAGGCTATTACAGGAATACGACGTGTCGGTAAGAGTTTTTTCATCCGTCAGCTCATGGAAAGTCTCCGAAAGAAAGGTGTCCCTGAGAGCAACCTCGTTTACGTTGACATGGAGTCGCTAGCGTTCGACTCAATTCGGACGTATCAGGATCTTCATGCATACGTTACCGCACAAATCAAAAAAGCCCGTGGCAAAGTTTATGTTTTCATTGATGAGGTACAGGATATTGCGGATTGGGAGCGAACGGTTGCCGCCTGGTCTGGGGAGAGTAAACGCTTTGATGTGACGATCACGGGCTCCAACTCGACCTTGTTTTCAGGTGGCCTTGCGACCAAACTGACTGGGCGCTATATTGAGTTTCCGATTTACCCGTTATCCTTTCCTGAGTTTTGTACGTTCTTTGGCAAAACGTCGCGCCCTCAAGACAATGTCTTTGCAGACTATCTGCGTTACGGAGGAATGCCAGGTATCCACGTCCTAGAGAAACTTGAGGACGAGACCGTCATGCCCTATCTCGATGCCATTTATAACACCATTTTGCTGAAAGATTGTGTTGACCGACATCAGATCCGCAACACAGCGCTCCTGTGCAATATAGGACGCTATACGTTTGATAACATTGGAAATCTTCTGTCGGCAAACCGCATCAGCACCTATCTTAAGAGCCAACGGATCGCTGTTAATGTTCAGTCTGTTGTAAACTATCTCGCGGTCATGACTGATGCACAACTTTTCTTTCGTGTCCCGCGCTACGACATTCGGGGCAAGCGTCATTTGGAGATTAATGACAAATATTATGCCACTGACCTCGGTCTTCGTCACTCTCAGATCGGCTTCCGAGACGCGGATATTTCCGGGGTCATGGAAAATTTGGTCTATGTTGAATTGAGGAGGCGAGGCTACCGCGTCTCCGTGGGGCAGTGGGGGACACAGGAAGTTGACTTTGTCGCCGAGAAAAACGGGACGCCCCACTATTTTCAAGTAACCCTTCACCTCGACGCAAAGGCCGTTGTCGCACGGGAGACGGTACCATTGTTGGCGATCTGCGACAACCACCCGAAGACGATCATTACGCTGGACAGTGTACATGGCGACAGCATAGAGGGCATTCAAGTGGTCTCGCTGAGGGATTTCCTCTCCGAACGGAGTTAGAGCATGTTCCAGCTTTTTCCTCAGACGGCACAGGGATAACCTTGAATAGCATCGACTCAACCGAGTATAATCTAAAGCATGATGATGAAGACAGTTGGACATGGCGACAGGGGACTGTGTAGGCAGTTTTGTCGACATGACAGCTTGTGCGAAAAAACCTGGTTCTTCGTATAATTTTATGGATTTTAACCACAACCAGCCTACGCCAAAGGCTACGGCGGTCAGGAAGGGCACTGAGACACAGAGATTCAAAGAACAAAGCGTTTCACTCCATCGATTACCGTTGGCGTATTAAAATTGATTAATAATCCAGCTCTACAACCGGTAATCCGCATATACCTTTCCCATTCTCCTCTGTGCCTCTGCGCTC
>CAIZQW010000320.1 GCA_903935195.1 uncultured bacterium | reverse complement strand
CTCCGACCTCCGTTTTCACGCCAGTTTCCGCTTGGAGCGGGGAGGGTAATCCGCTACAATCTTGACGATATGACTTTTTCACTCTTTTTAGCCTTAAAATATCTGAAGCCCAAGCGGTCGGTTACTTCGGTGGTGACGTGCGTTTCTGTCGTGGGGGTTATTCTGGGTGTCTCCATCATTATTATCGTCCGTGCGGTGATGACAGGCTTTGGCGACCTCTGGCGTGAAAAAATCTTAGACTTTAAGCCGCATATCACGATTACCGGCGGATATGGAGCGACCCGTCTCATCGAGAACGAGGAGTGGCTCTGCAAGAAGCTGGAAGAGATTCCCGGTGTGAAAGCCACTGCCCCTGGGGTGGAGATGCGGGTGCTGATCGAATACAATCGCCGCGTCCAGGCCCCACTCATTGTCGGCACAGATCCCAAGCGTGGACAGCGCATCATGAAGCTGGAGAAGATGGCCTCTGGAAAGTTTGATCTGGAGGGCGACTCGGTCGTGATCGGCGTTGATTTGGCGCTTTCCTTGGGCATCATGGTCGGCGATGACCTGATGGTCTACTCGCCGATGAATTTAGTCTCCAAGGACGAGGTCTACTTCCCGGAGCGTCTGAAGGTCACGGGTATTTATGAGTCAGGCCAGCGTGACTTTGATGCAGGGTATATTATCACCTCGCTTCCTGTCGCACGTGATCTGATGGGGATGAAGAAGGGTGTCTACTCGATTCATGTGAAGGTGGATAATCCGCAGGATAATGCCTCTTTCGAAGCTATTTGTGACAAGATCCGCTCCCAGTTCCCCCAATACACGGTGCGGACCTGGCAACAGATTGACAGCCAGCTCTTTAATGCCCTGGCGGTCGAGAAGAATATGATGGTCATTCTGCTGATGTTTATCACCATTGTCGCCATCTTTTGCGTGATGAATACGCTGATCGTTCTGACCGTGGAGAAGACCGATGAGATCGGACTGCTCAAGGCTTTGGGTTTCTCCTCCTGGCAGGTGATGTCCGCCTTTGTTTTGCATGGCTGGATCCAGTGCCTGACCGGAACCCTTCTGGGTATCGGCACCGCGATGTTAGTGCTGAATAATCTGCAGCGGATGGTCAGTTTCCTCGCGAAGTGTGGCTTGGAGGTCTTCCCCAAGCACATCTATGGCCTTGCGGAAATTCCCTGGCGTGTCGTGCCGAGTGAGATTGCGGTGGTGGCGGTCTCGGTGATTCTCTTCTGTACCTTCGCAAGCTTCCTGCCCGCCTGGCGCGCAGCCCGCATGGATCCCGTGACAGCCCTGAGGAAAGAGTAAGTGAAAAGTGATAAGTTTAAAGTGAAAAGTCTCCCTTGCGTACTTACGTCCTTCTGTCCTTGCGTCATCTTGAGACCCCTCAAGGAGCCCTTCCTATGTCCATTATTCTAAAAGCTGAAAATCTGTATAAAACCTATACGCTACCGCACAAGAAAGTGCAGGTGCTGAAAGGCGCGACACTTGAGGTGAGCGCCGGTGAGCGCGTGGCCATTGTCGGACGCAGCGGTGCGGGCAAGAGCACGCTACTGCATGTGCTGGGCGGACTCGACAAGCCGGATGCGGGAAAGGTTACGGTCATCGGTCGCTCGTTGTATGAGTTGTCAGCGCGCCAGCGTACCGCATTGCGCGCCGAGAAGATCGGGTTTGTCTTTCAGTCGTATCATCTCCTGCCGGAGATGGATGTCACCGAGAATGTCATGCTCCCTGCTATGACGGGGGTACGGAAGATCACCAAGGCCCAGATGCGCAAGCGTGCGCAAGAGCTGCTGGAACAGGTCGGACTCAAGGAGCGCATGAACCATACGCCGCTGGAGTTGTCGGGTGGCGAACAGCAACGTGTCGCCTTGGCTCGCGCCTTGATGAATGAACCTATGCTGATCCTGGCTGATGAGCCTACGGGTAATCTGGACCGTTTGACAGGATCGCAGATCATGGATATGCTTCTGGGGCTCTCGCGTTCAAATGAGATGTCCGTGATTATGGTGACCCACTCTGCAGATACCGCCGCAACCTGCGACCGCGTGTTTGAGCTGAAGGATGGCGTCTTGATTAAGACATGAGATTTTGTTAACCGCGAAAACCGCAAGAAGAGTGCGAGGCTATCACATCCGCCTCACCCATGGATACATGGACGGCGGAATGGATAGCCTCGCGGATTTGAATACGGGGATTGCAACTGTCATGCACGAGGTGATAAGAATTCTGAAACAGGTTTTGATTAAACCCTCGGAAATGTCCGCTCCGCCGTCCGTGTATTCACGGGCGAGGCGGGCGTGACATTTCCGAAACAATAGCGGTTTTTGCGGTAAAATACACTACTTTGTATCACATGAGATTGGACCAAGAATAATTTATGACGAATATTAAAATCACGGATCTGCCGGAGAAGGATGTAAAACGCCAACTGTTTTTTGACAAGAATCTCTGTGTGGTCTCGCACTCCGGGTTGCACCGGACAGAGGCAACGTTCATCGAACGTGTCCCCACTATTACGACGCCTCCGTCGCAGGTCCTGGTGACAGGAAGCAGGACAGGCGTGCTCTCCATGGTCATTGCGATGCAGTGGCCAGACGTGCGCGTGAGATGTCATGCCCTAGACATCCACCATGTCGAGACGATGGAGCGGAATCTCGCGGACAACGATGTGCGCGGTGTCGCAGTCGTCTGTTCGCCCATGATTCCCGAAGGTCCGTATGACCTGGCCTTTTTCTCTGGGACAGAGACCACGACAACAGCGGAATTGATGCTTGATCAGTTGGAGGATCTGCATGAACAGCTCGCTCTCGGGGGCGTTTGTTATATCGCGTATGAAGGTGATACCGGAACATGGCAGAAGCAGATCCGTCAGATCTTTGGGAATATCAAGGCAGAGAGTGATCAACGTGGATTTTTTTGCGTGAGCGCAAAGAAGACGAGGCCTTTGGAGAAGCGTCGCTCGTTTCGTGCAGAGTTCAAGGCATCAGTGCCTGGAATGGAGCCCATCACCTTGGCCTCCTTGCCCGGTGTCTTTTGTCACCGGCGTCCTGACATGGGCGGGCTTGCTCTTGCGGAAACCGCGGTTAAGGAACAAGCGCAAATCGAACATCCCAGAGCTCAAATTTTAGATATGGGGTGTGGGTGCGGACTTGTGGGCATCTTGTTGGCTAAGGCCTATCCTGAAGCCACGGTGACCTTTGTGGACTCTCACAGCCGGGCTATCGAAGCCACGAAGCAGAATCTTGATGCTCTGGGGATGAAGAAGCATGCGCTCGTGTTGTCCTCGAGAGGCGTTGATCAGGCGGGCTTTGATCTCTTTGTGGGCAACCCGCCGTACTATTCCGACTTCCGCATTGCCGAACTCTTTGTGAAGACCGCCTTTCAGGTTCTGAATCGTGGTGGGGTCGGGATGCTCGTTGCCAAGTCAGCATCTGCGCTTGACGAGTGTATTAAAACCCGCTTCCCTGAAACCACGATCATCCCCCGCCGCGGCTACAACGTCATTCGCTTCGTGAAGTAAGAGAGTGGCTAGACCACTTCGGTCATATATTTCTTCTTGAGCAGTCTCCAGAAGACGACGGCGAAGGCGGTCAAGGGGATTGCGAGCATCATGCCGAGGATGCCGCCGAGGGCGACACCCCAGAAGAAGACGGAAAAGATGATGAGGGCTGGATGCAGGCCTGTACGGTTGCCCATGATTTTCGGTGTTAGAATATAGCCTTCGATGGACTGCACCACAGTGAAGACAGCCAGCACCAGAATGACCTGCGTGAGACCGCCACCCGCGCCGAAATAGGAGAGGGGGAGTGCAACGCTCAGCCCGACGATGTTTCCTAAGTAGGGGATGATATTGAGTAGTCCAAGCGTCATGCCGATCACAATACTGTAAGGAAGACCGACGAGGGCAAACCCGATGGAAAAGAGCACGCCTTGAATCAAGGCAATGATGATCTGTCCGCGGAAGAAGGTCACCAAGATGCCGATGAACTGGTCGAAGAGATAGCTGATGTCGTCCCGTGTGGTCTTCTTCAGAAACGGCAGGAAGGTGCTGATTTGTTTTGGCTCAAAGGGTTTTGCCTTGAGAAAGAAGGCTAAATAGATCGGCAGTATGGCCCAGGCGAACAAGCCCGCCACGGATTGGAACATCAGGGCAATGGGATGGAGCATGAGTTTCCAAGACGACTGGAGCACGTTGGCCACCAGTTCCCTGGGATTTTCCAGCAGTTTTCCGGACTCGGGCATGAGTCCGTACTTTTCCAGGAGTGCGGCGACTTGCGGCCAATGTGACCGAGCTGCCTCGACCATTTTATTGAGGATGGAGGGCAGGTCTTCAAAGAGTTTGACCAGCTGATTAATGACGAAGCCGCCAGCAAGCCAGACAAAGAGCACCAGCGGGATGAGTGCGAAGAGGAAGAAGAGGAACAGCCCGGCGGCTTGCGATCCGCGGCAGATCTTGACCAGCCAGTCATAATACGGACGCAACAGGATCGTCAGGATGCCCGCAACCACAGGCGGTAGCAGTACATTCTGAAAAAAGCCTATAAAGAGTGCCAGTCCCCAGATGCTCGCGATGAAAATTGTTAAAAGGACCACTACCGCGACCATCGTGATCGCCGCGCCAACAGTCGCACGTTGCCGTGGACCCAGTTCGAGTTCTTTAAGCATGAGTTCTCCTAAGATAACTTTTGAAAGTATCGCAAAAATTCTAATATTGGACAAGACTAATGGCAACCAGGCGAAAGTTTAGAAGAAGTGTCAGTAAGTCTGGAGGAAGTGTCAGTAAGTCTGGAAGTGTCAATAAGTCTAAGTGCTGACGCATCAATGAACTCACGCGATTCTTTGCAAATGAAGCCGTGTCTCAGTAAGGTGGCGCAGACATTCTTGTCTGCGGTTGTACAGGGGGACAGACATAGTATCAGCTCGGCGAGACGGTATCAAAGGCCGATCCATCGGTGCACGCCTGTCCGCAGAAGAGACAGCGGTTGAACTTCCGGCTCATTTTGCTCCCGCACTTGGGGCAGTCAACAGGGGGCTTGGTGTACTTTCCATCCAGCACGCCATCTTTCAGATCGAGTTCCGTGATTCGGTTCAGCAAGTCGGCATCAGTCAGATCTGTCTTCTCCTGAATGAGCGACCACATGGCCTGGCAGACCAAGCCAAGCTTTTCGAGTTGCTTGACATAGGGAAGGTATGTTTGGTCAACTGTCTGTTGTGCGGTGATCTGAGCCTCGAGCTTGGCATCCTTGGCTGCGCCTAACGCCTCCTGAATCTGCATCTGCTGCGTGGCATCCCACAATAAATTAATCATATCCATTCGATTGTATCCTCTCGTATCGATCGTATGTACATCCCTGAAGAATAAAAACTTTCTCTGCGCCTCCGCGCCTCAGCGGGAGAAAGGATTAGGATCATGCGAAAGTCTTGTCTGTCCCCGTTACGGCTTTACGCAGGGTTCGCCAAAGCCTGCAAACAGTCCCGCAAAGGGGGTGTCTTTATACTTGTCATCCAGCAGTTTTGCATCGCGGGTCATCTCTTTGGTGACGGGCTTGTTCGCGTAATCCATGACATCGGTGTTGAAGTGTTTGGCGACAAAGAGATCAACAGCCTTCTGGGCCGCTAGGTAGGCTTTGACCTTGGGATTGGTTGAAAGTTTTGAAAGGCCTGTTTTCGCCTTGGTCACTTCGGGACCGCTGAACTTGGCGAGCAATTGGCCGTTTTCGTAGGCAACCTCCGGATTGCTCTCAAGGTTCTCCTCGACGACAGTCGCGATCCGTTTGGCGAAGGCGCTTTTTTCGTCAGTCGCGGACTTAGGTCCACCGCTTTTTGTGGACAGATATTGGGCGTTCAGCCAATCCATGCCCTCTGCAATCAACTTCTTGTCACCCCAGGCGTGTCCTGCAGGAAAGAAACGCAAGACCCCGTTCTTCTTGATTCGCTTGTTGAAGGTGATGGCCATATCCCAGCGGTTGAAGCACTTGGTGCCGCAGATTCCATAGATAAGGGCTTTGCTGTTATAGTTTCCGTTGATGCACCCCGCGCCGCAGGCAAGGATACCGATGATGTTTTTACTGCGTTGTCCGGAAAGTTCGAATGATTGACGGCAACCACCCGAAAAGCCAGAGGTATAACAACGCAGGGGATCTATCGCAGGATAGCTCTTCAGCACATCGTCAATCATGGCGAGTCCGGCAGTCGTAGCTTCTTTATTACCGTTCTTGCTTTGAATCGAGACCGCCAGGACAAAGTTGTTTTGTTCGGCACCGTCAATGTACATGTCCAGCGTCATGGCACTGCCTCCGCCGGGACTTAAAATGAACATGATTGGCCACTTATGCGCGCGGGCAGGATCATAACTCCTCGGGAAATACATGATGTAGCTGAATGCATCTTGTTTCTGGCAGGTGATGGTGGTGCTTTTTTGTCCAGGCACAGGCGTCTCTGCCGCCCGCGATAAGAAGGAACCAAAAAAGGCGAGTACCAGACTGAACAAGACGACCATACGACTCATAT
>CAIZQW010000319.1 GCA_903935195.1 uncultured bacterium | reverse complement strand
TTATTCCCCGGGGAACTAACTGCCAACTGCTACCCTGGCACGGCGTAGCTTTCAAGCGAAGCCGGCTGCCGACTGCTTTACGCGAGCTGGCTGAGGAAGCGCATGTCGTTCTCGTAGAGCCAGCGGATATCAGGGATACCATACTTGATCATGGCGATGCGTTCCACACCGAAGCCAAACGCATAGCCATAGACCTTCTCCGGATCATAGCCGACAAATTGGAAGACGCGCGGATCAACCATGCCAGCGCCTGCGATCTCGATCCAGCCACTCATCTTGCAGACACGGCAACCCTTGCCAGCGCAGACGTGACAGGAGAAGTCCACTTCCACACTCGGTTCTGTGAACGGGAAGAAGTGCGGACGGAAGCGAACACCTGCCTTCGACCCCATCATCTCGCTGGCATAATAAGCGAGCGTCGACTTGAGGTCTGCGAGTGAGACAGGCTGGGTGTCGACATAGAGCCCTTCGATCTGGTGAAAGTTGGCGCTGTGCGTCGCGTCTGTCGTGTCCCGGCGATAGGTGCGGCCCGGAGTGATGATGCGCATTGGGGGCTGATGCTGGGTCATCATGCGGATCTGGACAGGGGAGGTCTGGGTCCTGAGCAGGAGATTGTCCGTCAGCCAGAAGGTGTCCGAGGGATCCATCGAGGGATGGTGGGCCGGGGTGTTCAGGGCAGTAAAGTTATTAAAGCGATTTTCAATGTCGGGTCCGTCTGCGACGGTGAACCCCAGACGTGCAAAGATGGCGGCTGTCTCCTCAATCACGCGGGAGACGGGGTGTTTCGATCCAGGGGCGAACCAGCGTCCAGGAAGGGACGGATCAAAGGCCGGGCCCTTTGTCTCTTCGGTGGCCACAGCGAGATGCTTTTCGGTCAAGGCAGCCTCAAGTGCGGCACGCCAAGCTTGTGCACGCTTGCCGAATTCGGGGCGCTCTTCGGCTGGCACCTCCTTCATCTGCTTGATGATGGCGGGTAACAGACCGTTACGTCCGAGATATTTGACGCGAAGTTGTTCAAGGGCTGTTGGCTCGGCAACGGAGGCAACTTCAGCCAAGGACTGGGAATGGTGGAGATCAAGCTCTGCAAGTGTCATACACATTCACTCTCTTTCGAAAATTGAAAACGATAATATACCCAAATTGATTGGCAATGTCCATTTTTTCGTGATGAAAGGAGCGTGTTGGTCCTTGTCTGATGTATCAGCGGGCGTTTACGGGGCGTCCGGAACAGGATACCGGGACCGCGCCCTGACTTTGTCCGAGGCGGTATCGAGCATAAGATTTTAACGCAAAAACCGCCAAGAAGAGCGCAAATGTCACGCCCGCCTCACCCGTGAATACACGGACGGCGGAGCGGACATTTGCGCGGAGCAAGATTATTTCTCCCTCAGCAAAAAACTTGTTTTTTGCTGAGTATTAATGAGGAAAGTCTCCTCTGGGTGGCTAACCATTCCGCCGTCCATGTATTCATGGGTGAGGCGGATGAGTTAGCCACCCTTCTTCTTGGCGGTTTTTGCGGAAGAATCTCAGACGCGGATCCGTTCCGTTTCAGGAAGGCGATAGATGCGCCTGTCACGCCGTAGCCTTAGCGAAGGCGGATACCGGACGGATCACCCAAGAGAAGTAAGGCAAAAGGAGAAAAGGAGTTAATGAAAAAAGTTTGATACTCGTAGGCATTTTATCGTGATACCAGCTAAAAGGTTACGACAAAGTCTGGTTGCCAGCTTCCAACTAAAACCACACGCAAAAAAACTCGCAATTGTGCGCTCGATACGTTTTTGCTGTTTTGTTTGCAATAGGAGTGTCTCCTGTGCTATTGTATGAGTCGGTTTTGTTTACTTTTTTAGCGGTGACGCTTGAATGGTTATATTGTGTGGTGCAAGTGGCCTTTTGTGTAAGCAGGCCCGAAAAAACTCGATTTGGATTTTTGATTCATGAGAAGACTTGATTTGACTGGCGAATGGACTGTCCGCGGGGGAAGTTCAAAGAAAATTTTTAAAGCAGTTATCCCTGGATGTATACATGCTGATCTGTTGGCGGTACAGGAGATTCCCGATCTTTTTATGGGACGGAAGCTTCAGGAAAGCGCTTGGGTTGCAGAGGAAGCGTGGACCTACGAAAGCATCTTTACCAGCGATGACCTCTCGATGTTTTCGAGCGTCCTGCTTTCGTTCGAAGGCGTGGAGGGCGTTGCAACTGTTTCGCTGAACGGCCAGAAGCTGGGCAAAACAGAGGCTTTAGCGCACCGGTCGGAGTTTGATGTCAAGAAACACCTGAAGATCGGCAAGAACACCCTTACGCTCGCCTTTGATCCTGCAGTCAAGAGAGGGAAGGGGACGGTCCCGCCTTTAAAGCCTGCCCCAAATCTGCCGACGATGGGAATCGCAGGGGATGCCTCTATTTTGGCGTTCGATGGTGTCCGAGTGACGGATGTGATCATTGAACAGGACTTCTCAACAGCGCCAACGTTCGTTGGGATCAATGTGACGGTCTGTTCAGAGCGTTTTGATCCTGCTCGTCACATGGAGGTGCTCGTCCGTATCTGTTACAAGGGCAATACGCTTCACGAGGTGCGCGATATTTTGAAGAAGGATCGTCAGTCGCTCCACCTCAAGCTGAAGAATGCACAATACTGGTGGCCTGCTGGGATGGGTGAGCAGCCTTTGTATGAAGTGCTGATCGACGTGTATGCTGAGCGTGCTTGCCTTGAACACCTCTCCAAGCGTATTGGTATTCGCGATATACATGTTCAAAAGGGGAAGGATGGACAGGTGACACTTGTTGCGAACAAACAACCTGTCTTTGTAAAAGGAACCCGCTGGGTCTCTCCCGATCTCTTTCCTGCGCGTCTCTCCCGCATGGAGTATGCACGCTTGGTCAAGGCCACCGTTGTGGCGAACATGAATCTTCTGCGCTTGCATGAAATGGCTGACTTCGAATGCAATGCCTTCTACGATCTGTGCGATGAATATGGCGTGATGGTCTGGCACGATGCCCTTGACGTTGACCTGGAAACGAATATCCGCCGTTTGCGCCATCATGCTTCTCTAGCTGTTTGGGGGTGCGAGGATGCAGGGGTGATCAAAAAACTTAAGGTGGAGGATCCTGGACGTGCGATTCTGCCCATCGAGCTTTTCTTGCGTAAGGAGACGTTCTCGGTCGCGTCCTTTCCTGAGCAACGCATTGTCCAAGCGTATCTGCCGGAAGAGGAACGAAATATCTCTCATCCCACATGTGTCTATCATACAGAAGAGGAGATGGCGCTCTCTGGAATGGTCTCCAGTTTTGCAAAGCACTTCCTCTTCCCGACGCATTTCGAGAGCGTGCTCTGGCTGAGCCAGATTCAGCAGGGTATCTTGCTGAAGCGCGAATGGGAGTATGTGCGGTGTATGCTGGGGGATTCCAAGGGATTTATTCATGGACGCCTCAATGATTTCTGGCCTCAATGCAGTCACTCGACTGTTGATTACGAAGGCCGCTGGAAAGCTGCGCATTATATGTTGCGCAAGGCGATGATGCCCCTCTGGACAACAGGACTTTATTCTGAAAAAACAAAGCAGGTGGAACTCTTTGCCTTTAATGATTTGCAGAGGCTGTTTAAAGGTACGCTGGCCTGGCGCTTGGTTCGTACGCAGGGGGAGTTGGTCGCCGAGGGTTCGAAAGAGGTGTCGCTTTCACCTTTCACGCGCGATAGCATCTGTGCATTCTCTCTTGTCGAATTTCTGGATAAGTACGGTGCCGCAGATCTCTTTCTCTGGTTGGAGTTGAAGGATGAGAAGGGGAGTATCGCAGCTTCAAATGCGGTCTATTTCTGTGAACCCAAGGAGTGGATCCTCCCTCCTCCGCGTATGCGTGCGGATATTCGGATCTGGGACGACAACAGCTATGCCGTGACTTTGACTAGCTCCGTTACCGTCATGTGGGTGTGGCTCTCGCTTGAGGGGATGGATGCACGCTATGACGACAACTATTTCTGTCTTGAACCTGGGAAGCCGACACGCATACGTGTGACCCCTTCGCGCCGCATTAAACCTGAGCAGTTCAATCAGCTCATCCGTATTGGCTCGTTGCGCGACACCTGGCAGGAGAAGCGTACCCTCATGCAGATGGTCGTGCCCCAGAAAAAGCCAGCCGGAAAAGCGTAAGGCGAATTGCCTTATTGCCTTATTTTTTTATTCGCGTGGATAGATAATGGTTCTTTGTATAATTTTATGGATTTTAACCACAGAGGGCACTGAGACACAGAGATTCAACGAACAAAGCGTTTCACTCCGTGACTGTTGGCATATATTACAAGCCAGTTGGTTATATCCGATTTAGGAATGAAGAAAGCTACTGGTTTCTATTTGGAACAAATGAAGATGTAGATAAATCTAAGCGCGACAAGTGAAAGCTGAGCGAATGTTGAAAAGCGTGTCTGTTTTGTTGCTCTATCGTTTTTAAAAATACGCACTCAACCATGCAAACATCCATGAGGAGATGGTTAGGACTAATCTCACTATTGCAACAAAGAACATCGCGTTGCAGGCGTGTTCAGCTCGGTGAGACAGGGATGTGCCACTTGCCTCAAACAAAACCACACAAATTCTGCTAACGATTGCCAGTGCGCCACAAACAAATAGCCACGAAAGTACGGCAAGAGCACGAGCGACAGGGGGTATTGCAGGAATCCATGGAACAATAAATATTACGAGTGCAACTAATGCAAGAAGGAGAAGTGATGCAAACTGCCAAACCTTGCCTCCGTACTTAAAGAAGTCGCTGGATGACCGAATAAGTTGGACAATCGCGTATATGGTGCAGACTATGAGCGCAAGGCTTATGAGCATTTTTTTAACAACGTTTAATTAGACTCTAAACTCTTCGCCAAGGTTATTAAGCTCCGAGTACTGGATCCACGGTGTCAATAAGACTTATTGACACTTACTGACACTTCCCGACTTACTGACACTGCCAACATAGGCTCGACAAGATTCGCGAAAAGTCCGTTTACTTCTTCGCAAACGGATTGGTGAAGCGTGCGTTGGACTGCAATTCGGCTTCGATCTCCATGAGGCGATTATATTTCGCTGTCCGTTCGCTACGGCAGAGGGATCCGGTCTTGATCTGTCCGCATCCTGTGGCCACGGCAAGGTCGGCAATGAAGGTGTCCTCTGTCTCGCCGGAGCGATGGGAGACCACAGCCCGCCAGCCAGCATCCTGGCACATGCGGATCGCTTCAAGCGTCTCCGTGACCGTACCGATCTGGTTGAGCTTGATGAGAACCGCATTCGCGGCCTCTTCCCGGATACCCTTGGCGATGAAACGGGTATTGGTGACAAAAAGGTCGTCCCCGACGATTTGAACCTTGTCCCCGATCGTGGCTGTCAGAGCTCGGAAACCCTCCCAGTCTTCCTCGGCAAGTCCGTCTTCGATCGAAACAATCGGGAAGCGGGTCGTCCAGTCCGAGTAGAGGTCAATCATCTCCTGCGTGGTCTTTATTCCCTGGCCTGACTTGGCGAGATCGTAGTTCTTGCCCTCCGCAAACGAACTCGACGCAGGGTCGAGCGCGAGGCTGACATCGTGGCCCGGTTTGTAGCCGGCCGCGGTAATCGCGGCGACGATCAGTTCGCAGGCCTCCTCATTGGATTTGAGGTCCGGGGCGAAGCCTCCTTCGTCGCCAACGCCTGTTGAATAGCCTTGCTTTGCGAGGATCTTCTGCAGCGCATGAAAGACCTCCGCGCCACAGCGGACCGCCTCACGGAGTGATGGCGAGCCAACGGGCACGACCATGAACTCCTGGAAGTCAACCCGCGTCTGCGCGTGTTTTCCACCATTGAGAATGTTCATCATCGGCATCGGGAGCAACAGTTCGCTGTCCTTGTTGAGCCACTGATAGAGGGGTTTCTTTGCAAACTGCGACGCGGCACGTGCGACGGCCATGGAGACCCCGAGCATCGCATTGGCGCCGAGCTTCGACTTATTGGGTGTCGCATCGCGCTCAATCATCAGGCGGTCAATCTCCTCCAAGCTGGAGGCATGATAGCCCTTCAACAGAGGCGCGATGATGGTGTTGACGTTGGCGACTGCCTTCAAAACACCCTTGCCCTGATAACGCGCGCGATCGCCGTCGCGCAACTCCACAGCCTCATTGACGCCCGTGGAGGCGCCCGAGGGAACAGAGGCGGCGGCGTGCGTGCCGTCGGAGAGCGTGACGCTCACCCGAAGGGTCGGATTGCCACGGGAGTCGAGAATCTCCAGGGCTTGAATGTTTTGAAGGGTATCGTTCATAAGGGAAAGTCCTTTTCTATAAATTCATTTATTTAACCACAAAGAACACAAAGATCGCAAAGATCAATTTCTAAATCATTTCCTTCGTCTTCAAAGGATACGTCATTTTTCTATGTGTTCTTTGCGTTATTCCTGGCACGGCGTAGCTGTTGCGAAGCCGGCTGCCTATCGCCACTGCCAACTGCTACTGCCGACTGCTACTGTCCCGGTATCCCGGGACGTCCTTTACACCTTCGCCAGTGCTGCGTCATAATTAGGTTCTTGGGCGATCTCGGGAACCAGTTCCACGTAGGTGACCTTGCCAGTCGGATCAATCACGATGACGGCGCGGGCCATGAGTCCGGCAAGGGGACCTTCTGCGAGCTGTATGCCATAATCCGCGCCAAACGTTGGCGAACGGAAGGTCGAGAGTGTCACGATGTTGCGCAGGGCTTTTGATTCGCAAAAGCGACCTTGCGCAAACGGAAGATCAGCGGAGACATTGATCAGTACAGCATTGTCTTTCTTGCTGATCGCCTCGTTAAACTTCTGCGCGGAGATGGCGCAAACTGGGGTGTCCAGGCTCGGCACGATGCTGAGAATGACAGTCTTGCCTTTATAATCAGCCAATTGTTTGTCAGAGAGATCGCCTGCTGCAAGCTTGAACGCGGGGGCGGGTTGTCCGACAGCGGGAACGGTTCCTGCGAGTTTGATCGGGTTTCCTTTGAAGGTGACAGTACTCATGGTTCTTCTCCTTATTTCTGCGGGGTGGTTGTTTTGTTTGTTTTCTCTGCTTGTTCAAAAAGGCTCTGGACGTGCGGCCAGTTTATAATATTCCAGAAAGAATCAACAAAACTGGCACGTAGGTTCTGATACTTCAAATAGTAGGCGTGTTCCCAGACGTCAATGACAAGGATGGGTGTCCCTTTTTTCTCAGCGATATCCATGAGTGGATTGTCCTGATTAGGTGTGGAGGTTATAAAGAGCGAACCGTCCTGCGCCACGCAGAGCCAGGCCCACCCGCTTCCGAAGCGTGACATCGCTGCTTTCTTGAAAGCCTCCTTGAAGGCGTCGAAGGAACCGAAGGCATTGTTAATCTTCTCCAAGAGAACACCTGTTGGCTGTCCGCCTCCTTTAGGCGAAAGGCAGGACCAGAAGAAGGTGTGGTTATAATGGCCGCCTAAGTTGTTTCGGACGGCAGCCGGATACTTGCCGATTATCGGCAAGATCGCCTCCATGGTCTTGCCGACCAGATCAGTTCCCTCAAGCGCCTTGAGCGTATTCGTGAAATACGCCTTGTGGTGGCGCGAATAGTGGATCTCCATGGTCTTCGCGTCAATATGCGGTTCGAGCGCATCGTAGGCGTAGGGCAGGGGTTGAAAGGTAATAGCCGGGGTGTTCGTTTCGGCGCTGCACCACGTTGCAAAAGCAAGTGTAGCAGCAGTGAAGAGGGTCGTTTTCATGTTTGTTCTCCTGCTGGTTAGGTCTGATACAGTAGCAAAGCTTAACTCTGTTAGTATAATACACCCCTTTCCTTGTTTGATGCAAGGTCATTTTTTTAGTTGTTGCTTGCCCTGCATATCCCCGAACGAGTATAATCCGAGACATGATGTTGGTTGGAGTTCAGCCTGGCTCTGGTGCCTTTGTTTTTCCCGAGAGATAAGGTAGATTATCTAAACATCTAAAACCGAAAAAAGTCTGCATCGGGTTGAGCGAAATGAGGGAGGAAGCAAGGATGACGAAAAAACGGAACGGCACTCTCAAAAAAGGGCAGGGCCATTATTTCCAGCTTGTGTCGGCTATTGCCATACTTCATTCTCAGATGGTCGGGAGTGTCGCTACAGTGGCCAATCAAGCTCTGGTGTTGCGTAACTGGATCGTCGGTGCATATATTGTGGAGTTTGAACAGCATGGTTCGGATCGTGCGAAGTACGGGGCTCGGCTGCTTGAAGCCTTATCGAAGGATCTAGCGGCCAAAGGACTTCGTGGTTTCGGCATTTCACTTCTGGAACGCATGCGTCGATTGTATCTTGTGTACCCTCAGATGGGCGCGAAAATTTCGCAATCTCAGATAGCAGAATGGGGAGGGGATGCCCTGCGCATGGCAGATTCCGTAAACACTGTCTACGGAATTCGAGGTCCGATAGAGCCTAAAAGTGATTTGTCATCAAATTCCGTAATCGCTGTCTACGGAAAGGCAAAGGGCGACCAAAGCCATCTGCCAGAGCCATTCAATGCCGAGCACTTACTTCGCCTGTCATGGTCACATTTTCTTGAATTTATCCGCATTGATGATCCGTGGAAGCGCGCCTTCTACGAGAATGAGTGTCTTCATGGACATTGGTCGGTGCGACAGCTTCAGCGGCAGATCGAGAGTCTGCTTTACGAGCGTACAGGACTCTCCGCCAACAAGAAGGCAGTAGTCAAGCGTGCACGGAATCAGGCACCACTCGAGACTGTCGAGGACATGTTTCGCGATCCGTATATCTTGGAGTTTACGGGCTTAGCGGAGCGTCCGGAGTATTCCGAGGATCAATTGGAAACCGCTCTGCTGGACCACCTCCAGCGCTTTCTGCTGGAGCTTGGCCGGGGCTTCTGCTTTGAGGCCCGCCAGTTCAGGATGACCGAAGGACGTAAGCATCACCGCGTGGATTTAGTGTTTTATCATCGCGTATTGCGCTGTCATGTGTTGATTGATTTAAAGATCAGAGCCTTCCGTCCAGAAGATGCCGGACAGATGAACTTCTATGTGAACTGGTTCAGGACCAACATGATGATCAAAGGAGACCGTCCGCCTGTCGGTATTCTTCTCTGCAGTGACAAGGATAATGCCGAGGTTGAGTTTGCCACAGCAGGCATGAGCCAGAAACTATTCGTCACCCGTTATCTCACTGTGTTGCCCAGCGTGGAACAACTAAAGGCATTTCTGAGGAGCGATCGTGCCGAGATCCAATGACGTACACATGTCGTAACTAGCAGAAGTGTATCCCTGAAGTTGGGTGGAACGTCAACCGCGCCGTGGCGTGATCTTGGCAATTTTAGTTGTTGCTTGCCCTTCATATCCCCAAACGAGTATAATCCGCGACAGGATGTTGACTGGAAAACAGACTGGCAAAGGTCCCATTTCAATGGATTTGGGAAACCGAAAGGCTGCGAATGGCGTGTGTCTAATTGCGACGCCTCCGCGATCCCCTCTGCATCTCTGACATTAACATCATAGGACTCTGATTATGACATGGATGGAAAAGTTGAGTTTGACGGTTGATCGCCGAGCTACATGGACTGATGTGCAAATGTTTTTTGATTCAGCCAAAACATGCGCACCAGACACCCATATCACTTCGCTTCGAGAACGTTATCCGTTTTTACCACAAAGCTACACCAGTTTACTTTCTAAGTATGATGGTTTGGACATTCATTGGTTTGTGTTTTTTGGGTCGGGGCAGTCTCTTTATCCCTCTGTGGATAAAATCTGTAGCCGATGGTGTGATCGTTTCAACATAGTATCAGCTTGCCCATTTGCTGAGGACGCTGGTGGAAATCCACTGTTTTTACAATCTGACGGAACGATACAACTTTATTGGGCAGACACGGCCGGCTTAGAGTCGAAGAAACTTTGTTTCAGTTTTGACGAGTTAATGGAAGATGGGTTTTTCGGTCCAAAATACACACAAATTCTTCATGGTAGAGATTGGATGCCGAAAGATGACACTAGTTGGGTTGGTTACTTAAAAAAAGCAGGATGGTATTAAAAACTGTAATCGCTTAAAAGGGGGTACCAGTGGAGCCTAGTATTCATTTGACCCTTCGTAACGTGACGTTAGAAAGTGTGCATCAAATACTGTCAGAGTCCCGTCTGCCTTTTGCAGAAAACGACAACTATTCGACTGCAGAAATTCCGAGTTCGTTGTCTAATGTATGTAAGAGATTCCGGTTTGGGCACGTTGATTATTGTGGAATTAATATTCGCACACAAATTTGTGAGCTCGCAGAAAATCTTGTAATAACGTTCAGTATTGCAGAAATGAAGAAGGAGAAGATTCTTGAATTTCTTGACTATGTGGAGATGATTTTTGTTCCTTGGCGTGTTGAGGAATGAGAGTTTCTTTTACCGACTTTACTGACACCGTAGAGCGCTCTCAAATTAAACCTGTTTGATTTTGAAGAAATATTGCCGTCCAAAGAACCTGTTAAGATCAACGGATCTACTGTTGGACTTTGCTTTGGAATATCAAACGAGTATCACGGACGCGGAGATTATAATATTGAAACAGTTGACGACGTTGAAGTCGCCGCAAAAGGCATTAAAGAGGACTTCGTCGAAATCGCTCTGCCATATTACGATAAGATGCACGACTTGAATGCTGTTGAAAGGTATTTGAACAAGAAGAATGTAGATGGAACTTATCGTCCAACTACTGTTTCAGCGGCATGCATGGGACTGATTGCTGCTCATCTTTGCGGGAGAACAGACTTTAAAGAGCTGGCCGAATTCTACTACAATTACCATTACAATTTTCCGTATAATTTTCCAACTCCACAGAAAAGGCAGTCATTGTCAGCGCCAATATTGTCGGTTATGAAGTACTTCGAAAAATCGGCACAGGACACAGAAAGAACCTTGGTGCGTGGTTTATTGCCATGCGGCAAATCAAGTGCTTGACACTGTGCTTAATGGAGGTTTCCCTCTAAGAACGTTATCTTCCGCTTACGAAGTCAGCAGTGCGGATGCAACTATTGCGTCGCTCCCACCTTTTTACTTTATGGGTACCAATTTGCACTTGCACCGACTACCACAGGCTGTTTTACCCATTGCCTTCTATTCGGTTGCGGTCTTGATTTTTCCATTCCGCGCTTGGCACCCCGGACAGTGTGTACCTGATTTGGTTTTTGCCGAGCACCCACTTGTAAAGCTTCTGGGCACCTGAGCGGTTGGCAAGGCCACGAGCCGGCTTTCTACGGCTGACAAAGTTACCCTGACTGTCGTACCATGCGCCGTCATAGTAGTACCGCGATTTGGGGATGTTAGGCTTAAATGGATACAAAGGGAGTTAAAACCGTAATAAAACGGTATTAGGCACTTGACTTTATATCAAGTTTGTCCATTTATATCGCCTTTACGTTATAAATAGCTATAAATGGGTATAAATGAAACTGGGGTATCCACTTGACTGACGCGACTACCATACAAAGGGGTCAAAAGCCTAGCAGTCCCACTACAGATAGTGGTTGCGCCAGCGAAGTAGATACCCCAGTTAAATGAATTCAACGTAATCGATTTTTGCCTGGCGCTGGTCCTTCACCTCCTGAATTGTTAGGACGAGATCCTGTTTTGAAATAATCCGGTTTTTGAGCTAACCCCAAAGCTCTTTTTAGACAAACCGTGATGAAACTGAAAAGCTTCTGCTTGCTCAGAGGGGGAACCATTCGGTATAGTATGCCACGTTATGGATGCGCAGCAGATTGAAACAAAATTAAAGCAGATGATTGTCGAGCGTCTCTTCCTGGATGTTTCCCCAGAAGCGATTGACACCGAGGCCTCGTTGATGAGGACCTACGGCGTGGACTCGGTCTGCCTTTTGGAACTGGTGGTGGGACTTGAAGAGGCCTTCGGGATTGTTCTTGAAGATGAGGCCTTTGACCTTCGTCACTTTTCTTCCGTTGCTGCATTGCGTGACTTTGTAAAGGCTCGACTCTAATGGCTGAAGAAATCTCGTTATCACTCTCCCCTGAAAAGGC
>CAIZQW010000318.1 GCA_903935195.1 uncultured bacterium | reverse complement strand
TCGCCTTCATTGATGCGCGCCTCGCCCTCCTGCGCAAACAGAAAGAGAATGCTTTTCAAGCCCTGACCCTCTTGGAGAAAGAGACCTTGACGACGGTCGAGAAACGAGATCTTGACGAGTTGAAGAAGAGGTCAGAGGTCGGAGGTCAGAGGTCGGAGGTCAGAGATCAGTGATTAAACAATCAAAAGGACGCATCGCAGTAGGATTGTCAGGGGGAGTGGACTCGACCTTCTGTTCGTTGCTGCTGCGCGATGAAGGCTATGAGGTCATCGGTGTGACCTTGCTGATGCAACCGGCCAAAGACCTTCATGCGCAACAGGCCTGTGGAGGTTCTGACTCTGTCAGCGTTGCCGCTGCCGCCGCGGCTCAGCTCGGTATCAAGCATGTTGTCCGCGATTGCCGGGTGCCCTTTGAACGTGAAGTCATCCGTCCCTGCTGGGAGACCTTCGCCTCCGGGGGGACCCCTAATCCGTGCATCCGGTGTAATCCGCGTGTGAAATTTGCAGGTCTGCTTGACGCTGCGCGTGAAGAGGGGTGCACGCTGATTGCGACCGGACACTACGCGCGCTTATTGCCCGATGCGCAGCATCATCCGCGCATCTACCGGGGAACCGATCCGAACAAGGATCAAAGTTATTTTCTCTATGGCCTTTCCGAGGAGCTACGCAGGATGCTTCGCTTCCCACTGGGCGGAATGACCAAGCCCGAGGTGCGTGCTCGTGCGCAAGCGTTCGGACTCGTCAATGCCTCGCGCGCAGAGAGCCAGGATGTCTGTTTTGCCGATTCAGGGGAACATGTCGCCGAGTTTTTGCGAAAGAAATATGACGGCAAGACGATCCCTGGCGTCATAGTTGACGAAAGCGGCAAGGTTCTCGGTAAACACGACGGCATTCATCAATATACCATTGGGCAACGCCGCGGACTCGGTGTTGCCACAGGAGAGCGTGCCAAGATCGTTTCGATTGATGCGACGACAGGAACCATCGTCATCAGCAGCCGACCTGATGCGGTCATGGGAAGTGCCTGTACAGCAGATGATTTCGTGTGGCAGTGCGATCCACCGCTCGTGGGGACGTCCTTGATGACACAAGTCCGCTATCGCCAGAAACCCGTCTCCGCAACTCTGGAACAACAAGCGTCAGGCCACGTCAGTGTCCGCTTCGCCGAGCCCGTCTTCGGCATCACCCCAGGCCAGTCCCTCGTGCTCTACGACGGCGACTGCCTTCTAGGTGGCGGGATCATTGAAGCGGTCCCAGCCATATAGTTGCGCCTAGTGCAGTGAGTGGGTTAGGCTTCGTACTTATTATCAGAATAAATCAGCATGCGTGCCTGTACGTGCTAAGATCAGTTGCACCTGGGAGTTTTCAATTCGATAAATCATCACCCAGTCAGGTTCGATATGACAATCTCTAAATCCTGAATAGTCTCCTGCGAGTGGATGGTCTTTATACTGTTTTGGCAAGGGATTCCCCTCACATAACAGCTCAACGACAGCAGATAGCTTTTCCAGGTCCTTTCCTCTTTTCACCGCCAGCTTTATATCTTTTTTAAAGCGACTGGAAAAAACAGGTTTATACACGGGTTAACTCCTTCATCATCTCTTTATGTGAGGTGAAGGGGCCGCTCAACTTCTCTTTTTTGTTGATAATGGCATCCAGTGCTTTTCGGGTTTCCTTGTTGGGAACATGGGCTTTCAACTCAAATGGAATTCCGCGTGTTTTTACAACCTGCTTGAGAAATAATGTCATGGCGGCAGACATACTCAGCCCTATTTCTTTAAGAATCAAATCACACTCATGTTTAAGATCATTATCGATCCGAATTGTTGTAGTCATAATACTCCTCTAATGAAGCCAAAATATAGCACAAGTGACATACATTGTAAATCACATTTTCGGAGGCCTCTATGCGCGAGTACGACTACGGCGGGCAGGTCGGCGAGGCGCGCCCTACCGTAGTGGCGGGATGCCGCAGTTACTTTGCTTCCGCAAGGAAGGCGTTCATGTTCGCAGTCGAGACGTTGGGCGGAATGCCGCCACCGCAGGAGAAGATCACGCGGGTGTAGTCGTTGCCGAGTGCGGTCTTCATCGCTGACACAGCTTTGCGCACATCCTCAGGTGTTCCTGCTGCTAGTACGTCCCGGGGTGGGATGTTGCCGAGGAGCGAGACCTTCGGTCCGACCCATTCGCGCATCTCCTGGATGGGATGGTCAAAGGCGAAGTTGAAGAGGTTGATGCCACAGCCTCCCAGTTGCGACGCGCAACTAGTACCGTTCGCATCGTTGTGGAAGAGGCGCACATCGCTGTCAATCGCGGCAAAGGCGCGCTTCAGGTAGGGGACCGCAAAGGTTTCGACATCTTCTGGTCCGAGGAAGCCGACGATATCATCCAGCAGCATTGTGCCCTTGATCGTCGGTATGCTCTTGGCCTGGAGCTTCAGCCAATCCTCAAGGAAGGCTGTAATCACATTGAGCATGGCATGCGTGCCTTCAGGATCGAATTGCATCGCCATCAGAAACTCAGTCGTGCCCATCAAGAAGGAGGCGATGTTGAGCGGACCGCGCGCCACGGCGAAACGGATCGCATGTCCCTCTGCCTCGATAGCAGGACGCATCCGCACGAGGCGGCGCAGGGCGAAGGGTAGGAGGCCTGCGGAAAGAACATCTGGCTTCTCTAAGACAAGGGCCTTTTCGCCGGGAGGTGCGATCGGTGCTGCGAAGGGCAGTTCGTTCTCATGCCAGATCAATTTGGAGCCAAAGGCGGAGGGTTCCGTGCACATCCCATATTCGGACCAAAAGCCCGGCAGGAAGATCGCGTCTGGAAAGGTCTTAACAGCCTCAAGATTGGTCTTGAGCCAGACGTCGTCCGAGGTGAAGTAGTCGAGAATCGAGGCCTTTTGTGTCCACCTTGGTAACCAAGGGCTGTCCGCGATGAATCCGCAGAGAGGTTTATCAAGCCGTTGTCCGTTGACCACGGCAATCAGTTGTTCCCAGTGTGCTTGTGTCATAAGAGAAATGCCTTATTACCGCTTCGCTTTCGGCGTTCGCCGAATGGTTACGGCTACGTAACGAGCGTTATTGCCTTATTAAAATTCAACGTTCAATGTTCAATGTTGGATGTTTGATGCTTTAAATTCGTGTGGTTCGTGCTATTCGGATGCTAAGAGGAAAGTCTCTCGAAGGCGCGGCGCACGCCATAGGGTGCGCGCTCCACACGCTTGAGATGCGTGTTAGCCTCTTCGTCGCCGACAAAGGTTTCAGTCTTGTAATCCCAGATCAGCTTGCGGCCCAGCTTCATGCCGATATGGGCGACGAGGCAGGCTGAGCAGGAACGGTGGGCTGTTTCCGCAGGGACGTTTGTCTCTTCACGGGTCTTGATACAGTTGACCCAGTTTTGCTGATGGAGGCCTTCCCAGCAGTTGAGCTTGATGGGTTCCGAGGAGGGATCGCTAATCAAGAGCTTTGGATCGCTGGCATCAAGAGCCTTGAGTGCCTTGCCTGGCGATGTCGGATCGGAGGCCGTCATCTTTGCAGCGCCGCGGCTCACGAAGATCCACCCCTTTTCGCCGATGAAACGGATACCGTTCGGGAACTTCTCCCAGATGTGCATCTTCACGTTGTCGGGATAGGTCATGGTGATGTCATAAGCGCCATGCACATTCCAAAGACCTGTTGTATGAAACACGCCCTTGCCCTCAATAGTGACAGGACCCATGGCTTCCCAGCCCATGCCCCAGTGGGCGATATCGAGATGGTGGGATCCCCAGCCGGTGATCATGCCAGCGCCGAACTGCTCGCAGCGGAGCCAACCCGGACGTCCAAAGCCCTTTTGCGGATGTACACGGTCTTCTGTATAGAACACGTCAGGTGTGGAGCCGAGCCACAAGTCATAGTTCAAATTCTCCGGGACAGGCATCTTGTCGGTCTTTCCGCCACTGGGGTCGCCAGGCAGTCCGATCTCAATCGTGTGGACCTTGCCAAGACGGCCATTCCGCACGAGGGTGCAGGCGCGTTGGAATTGCGAGGTTGAACGTTGCTGTGAGCCGAGCTGGAAGACGGTCTTGTTCATGGCCATGGCCTTTGCAAAGCAACGTCCCTCGTCAATCGTGAGGGCAGTTGGCTTCTGCATATAGACATCCTTCTTGGCGAAGGAGGCCTCGATAGCAGGCTGTGCATGCCAATGGTCGGGCGTCGAGATCACGACCGCGTCAATGCTCTTGTCGGCGATGAGTTCACGGTAGTCCTGATAGACCTTCTCACACTTGGTGAACGTCTTGGCTAAATTTGCGCGAGTGATGTCGCAATCCGCCACAGCGACATAACGGGCGCCTTTGCACTTCATGAGGCCCGCCATGTCCATGTCGCGTGCGATGCGTCCACATCCGATCTGGCCGAGCGCAATCGTCTTGCTCGGGGCATTCTCCCCTAAGACATGCGAAGGAATAATGGTTGGGAAGGTGATGGCTGCCCCAGCTGTCTTTAGAAATGTGCGGCGTGAACTGTTCATGCTAGTGACTTCCTTGTTAAATAATAAGAGCTTAGTATAAGATGAAATGGCTTTTAAAGGCGAGGAAAAAGGAGGTTGAAATAGCGACTGAACGATTGATCGACTGATCGAGTATAGGGGAGACGAGTTAACGATTGATCGAGTGAGCGACTGAGCGATGAAGGAACTGCGGGCGAAAGACTAGCAAACGAAAAATGGGCTTGTCTGAAGTGCGTGCTTTTGAAATACTTCGAAAAAAGGACGAAAGTGGAGCGTGGGTCGTTCCGTTCAATCGTTCAGTCGCTCAATCGATCAGACGTGATATTTGATTCGTCCTGAGGCAAAAATCCACTTGAAATCTTTGAGTAATCGGTGTACCATCTTTTCATCAATAAAAGAGGATGTTACTTATGAAATTTTCAGCGCTGCTCTTTGCGGGCTTCTTTTGCCTCGCGCAACTCTGTAACGCAGTAGAGATTAAGTTTGGTTTCGAGACCGGGGATTTGCAGGGGTGGCAGATTGTCGAGGGGAGTTTCGGAACGTTGGTCAGCGATCGCAAGACGCAGCACCAGACTTCCACGCCTTTTGGTAAGGACGGCACCTATTTTCTCTCGACCTTGGATACGCAGAACGGCCCCAGTGATGACTTTACGGGCGCCATTGAATCGCCGATCGTCGTGCTCGATTCTCCCACGGTTAAGTTGCGCGTGTGCGGGGGGAGCGCTCAGGAGGTCTATGTGGCACTCTGTACGGCCGCAGGAAAGGAGATCCTGACTGCGCGCGGTCAAGACAATCAGGTGATGCAGCAGATCAGCTGGACAGTACCGGCTGAACATCTCAACAAACCTCTCATCTTCCGTGTTGTCGATCATTCCAAAGGGGGCTGGGGACATATTATCGTGGATGACATCACCTGCTCCGGCAAAGTTGATGCGACCCAGATGGTGGATCGCGTTGCCCAGCAAAAGGCCGCCCTGCGTGCCAAGGTCTTGGCACCAACCAAGGACGCGATCGAGGAGCTGGGACGGCTCTATCCTCAGTATCCCTCTGCTCAACTGCTTCAGGAGCTGGAGACGACCCAGGACCTCGTGTCTTTCCAACGCAAGGCACTGGTGACGTTGAACCCCATCGTGAATAGCGCGCCGATTCTCTTTGCGACGCGCAAGCAGTATCGCTCCGATCATCACAATACAGAGACCATGTTTCAGACTCAGGAGATCAACACACGTAGCTATGATACCGAGGGAGGTTATAAGGTTCTTGATGTGGCCAGCGGAAAAGTCACGACACTTTTTGTTCCTGGCAAGGGGGCGACGGTGCGCGATGCAGATGTTGATTTTAATGCAAAGAATATCGTCTTCTCCATGCGCAAAGGCGTGACAGATGATTATCACATCTATACGCTTTCACTTGAGAAGCCAGAGGCAAAGCAGCTCACCTCGAAGCCGCAAGTCTCGGATATTGATCCCATCTGGTTGCAGGATGGCCACATCCTCTTCTCCAGCTCGCGCGAACCTAAATATTGCATGTGTAATCGGCATATCATGTGCAATCTCTATCGCATGGAGGCAGACGGGGCGAATATCCATCAAATCGGAAAATCAACTTTGTTTGAGGGCCATTCTTCAGTCATGCCGGATGGACGCATCCTTTATGACCGCTGGGAGTATGTGGATCGCAACTTCGGGGATGCCCAGGGACTCTGGGTCTGTAACCCGGATGGAACAGGCCATGCCATTTACTGGGGCAACAATACGACGAGCCCCGGCGGCGTGATTGATGCGCGGACCTTGTCGAAGGCTCACCTGAGCATCGCTGTTCTCGCGGCCTGCCATGACCGCCCTTGGGGCGCCTTAGGCCTCATTGACCGTTCAAAGGGTGTGGACGGCAAGGAGCCTGTGATACGTACGTGGCCGGCTGAATTTCGCGAGCAGATCTCGACGAAGGGACAGAACTTCGATTCGCCCGCACGGCTTAAAATTAAATATGAAGATCCCTTCCCCTTGGATGACGGACACTTTCTCTGTTCCCGTATGACTGGCCAGGGCGAAGAAATGGGCATCTACTATCTGGACTTGCATGGAAACGAAGTGTTGGTTTATGTTGAGGCTCCTGGGTGTTTTGATCCGATGCCGATCCGTCCGCGCAAAAAGCCGGCTGTGCAACCGACTCGCCGTAATTTTTCCGATGTGAAAGGTGACGGCTATTTTTACGTTCAGAATGCTGCAATCGGAACGCACATGAAGGGTGTGGAGCCGGGGGCGATCAAATATCTACGCGTGGTGGAATCCCCTGAGAAGCGTAGCTGGTCGCAGGGGGATTGGGGTGGCCAAGGCGCACAGGCAGCCGCCATGAACTGGCATAGTTTCGAGAACAAGCGGATCTTAGGGATAGTGCCTGTGGAGGCCGACGGCAGTGCCTATTTTGCAGCGCCAGGCAATACCTACCTTTACTTCCAGGCGCTCGATAAGGATGGCATGCTCATCCAGTCCATGCGCTCGGGTATCTATGTGCAACCTGGCGAGACCTACGGCTGCGTGGGGTGCCATGAGAACAGGGTAGGGGACATCCCGCCTGTAAAGCAGAAGCCCAAGGCGTTGTCGCGCAAAGCGGATCCATTGAACGGATGGTACGGACCCGCACGCCTCTTCAGTTTCCAGCAGGAGGTCCAGCCGGTATTCAACAAGCACTGCATCAGTTGTCACGACTATGGACAGAAGGCAGCGCAGAAGCTCACCCTCGCAGGGGATCGCGATGTCTATTTTGCCGCCTCGTATGTGGATCTCTGGGCATTGAACATGGTCAAGTGCGTGGGGGGTGGACTCGCTGAACTTCAGGAAGCCTATAGTTGGGGCAGTCACCTCTCGCCGCTGATTCAGGTGTTGAAGAAGGGCCATCACGATGTGAAGTTGTCGGCAGAAGAGATGGACCGCCTCATTACCTGGGTGGACATCAATGCGCCCTACTATCCCAGGTATGAGTGTGCCTATCCGCAAAACGCAGGCGGACGTTCACCACTCACGGGTGGTGAGCTCAAAACCCTTTCAGGATTGACAGGTGTCAAGATCGCCGGCAGTCATGGTGCGCGGCAGCGTTCACAAATCAGCTTTACGCGTCCGGAGAAGAGCCGCATGCTTGGCAAGCTGGACCCTGCTTCCGAAAACTATTTGAAAGCCGTCGCGTTAATCCGTGAAGGTGGGAAGCGGCTGGCGGAAAAGCCGGATGCGGATGCGCCAGGGTTTCAACCGTGTGAAGCGGATCAGAACCGGGAGAAGCGTTATCAAGAACGGCTTGCGGCTGAAAGTAAAATCTATGAAGCTATTCGAGCCGAAAAGAAGATCTATGACAGCGACAAGCAGTAAAAAAAAGAAATCCGATACGACCTATTCGGTGCCCGGACTCGAACGGGGCTTGGCCATCTTGGAATATCTTGCGGAGCATCCTGAAGGCAAGACCCAAAATGAGATTGCGGAGGCATTGAAATGTCCCTCCGCCAGTGTGTTTCGCATGACGCTGAGCCTCGAAAAGGCGGGATATCTGATTCGCAATCCGCAGACCAAGGCCTTTCGTCATACGATGAAGTTGCTGATGCTGGGACAGAAGGCCATCTCGGAGATTGATCTCGTGGGCAATGCGTTACCCACCATGCGTAAGTTGCGCGATGCCTTGCAGGATACAGTCGCCTTGGGCGTGTTGAATGCGAGGGAGATCATTGTGCTCGAAAGCGTCTTGGGTTCTCATCTCTTTCGCTTCTCATTGACTGCCGGTCACCGGATCGGGCTCCATGCCTCTGCGCCGGGTAAGGCAATTCTAGGATTTCTGCCAGAGGACCAACGGGGTCGCACAATTCAGAATATCAAGTTTGTGAAGTACAATAATCACACAATCACATCGCTTAAAGCTTTTCAGCAGGAGTTGGCGACTGTGCGCGAAAAAGGATATTCGATTGATCGCGGCGAGGAGTATGCAGGCATTTACTGTTTAGGGGCCCCGATCTTTGACCGTAACGGGTTTCCGATTGCGGCGATCTGGGTGACAGGACCGGATAATCGCGTCACACCGAGCCAGTATCCAAGCATCGGCGAACAGATTCGCGACGGAGCGTTGGAAATATCCCGCATTTTGGGGTATCAAGGATAAGAGTGCCGCCTGGTGGCGGCACAGTAGCAGTCGGCAGCCGGCTTCGCTTGAACGCTACGCCGTGCCAGGGTAGCAGTTGGCAGTTAAGACCCGGGAATAAGCGCGCGCAGAGGACAAGTGTATACACGATGTCCGAACGCTCGCTTAAGGCTTGCTTGCAAGAGCGATGAGCGTTAGCGATAGAGTGGCAATAAACGAAGGATAGTGTTAAGAAGGAATAGTGGAATGATGGAATACTGGAATATTGGAAGAAGATACGATTGGGAGGGACGAGCGTCTGCTCGTCCAAGGCACGCAGACGCGTGCCCCTCCCAGCTCCGCGATTTGTCTTTCCACAACATTCCAGCATTCCCATATTCCAACATTCCAGTTTGAAGTTAAAGACAAGGAGAGAACTATGTTTGAACTGACGAACAAAGTGGCGATTGTGACGGGCGCGACCAGTGGCATTGGTAAGGCAGTGGCACGAGCCTACATCAAGATGGGTGCAAAGGTCGCCTTGGTTGCCCGTGACACGACGAAACTCGTGGAGACGGAGAAGGAGTTTGGCGATGCCGCCTTCGCCGTATCGTGTGATGTGACGAATGAAGACTCGGTTGCTTCCATGGTCGCGCTGGTCATGAAGAAGTGGGGTCGGATTGATGTTGCCGTGTGTAACGCTGGCATTGTCACCCTGGCTAAGCTCTGCGATATGCCTGTGGAGGAGTTCGAAAGCGTCCAAAAGACAAATGTGACGGGCGTCTTTCTGGTTGCTCGGACGTGCGCGAAGGAGATGAAGTCAGGCGGGAGCATCATTGTCACCGCCTCGATGTCAGGGCATGTGGTCAATACGCCTCAGGACATCGGCCACTACTGTACCTCTAAAGGTGCTGTGCTGATGTTGACGAAGGCACTGGCAGTCGAGCTGGCGCCACGTAACATCCGCGTGAACAGTATTAGCCCTGGTTATATTATGACCGAGTTGGTTGAACCCCTCACAGACTATCATGCAATCTGGAAACCACGTATTCCGCTCGGTCGTTTGGGCAAGCCCGATGAGCTGACCGGACTCTTCATTTATTTGGCAAGCGACGCTTCTGGGTATATGACCGGAAGTGATCTGATCATTGATGGCGGGTATACGGCGGTGTAAGAGGGGAATGGAATAATGGAATGCTGGAATCTTGGAATACTGGAAGATAAAGCAGAGGCGACAAGTCCAATCCCATTATTTCAACATTCCTATATTCCAATATTCCATTGAAGTTACAAGGAGACGATGATGACAACGAATGAGATTGCGAAGCTGATGGATATCAGTGCGGTGCGCGCGGATAGTACGATGGAGGAGATTAAAGAATCTGCTGAGTTGGCCAAGCAGTATGGCTGCATCTGCGTCTTTGCGCTTCCGGCACATACGCCGTATCTGATTTCACAACTGGGCGGGAGTACGGTCTTTGCAGGTGGCGCAGTCGGCTTTCCGGGCGGAGCGGAAACCACAGCGACCAAGGTAACCATCGCGAAGGAGATGGTGTCCATGGGTTGCCGGGAAATTGACATGGTCAACAATATCGCCTGGCTCAAGGCGAATAATAAAGTGGCCTACATGAACGATGTCCGTTCTGTGATACAAGCTTCCGGGGGTTTGCCGGTCAAGGTCATTTTGGAGTGCCATTGGTTGACCTCTGAAGAGATCGTTCGAGCTTGTGAGTGGTGCGTTGAGGCTGGCGCCTCATGGGTGAAGACGGGTACGGGTTGGGCACCCACGGGTGCGACACTCGAAAACGTGACGCTGATGAAGCAGACGGTAGGGGGCCGCTGTCAGGTCAAAGCAGCCGGTGGCGTGAAGGATTTAGAGACCCTGCTCGCGATGTACGAACGCGGTGTCCGCCGCTTCGGCATCGGCGTGCGGACCGCCCGTGCGATTCTCGAAGGCGCCCCGACAAGTTCCGATCTTTACTAATTCGATTTCTCCCGACTTCGCTCGACTTCTCCCGATTTCTTCCGCATCAATCCTAACAGAGGACAATCTCATGAACTATCTGCTTGCGTATGATTTTGGCACCGGGGGTATCAAGGCCTCGCTCTATGATGAAAAAGGGGCGTGTGTTGCTGATGGATTTGATAGTTATCCGACCTACTATCCGGCCCCAGGCTTTCATGAGCAGGAGCCCGAGGCGTGGTGGCAGGCGACGCAGAGCAGCACGCATAAACTATTGGCCACACTTTCGGAAGAGGTCAAACAGCAGATCGTCGGTATCGGCATCTCAGGCCATAGCCTCGGGGTCGTCCCCTTGGACAAGTCGGGCACGTTGCTGAGGGCCCGCACGCCAATCTGGTCGGATGCCCGTGCAGGTGAACAGGCCAAGCGAGTCTTTCAGTCTGTGTCCGAGGTTGAGTGGTATCGCATGACCGGTAACGGCTTTCCAGCGGCACTCTATTCGGCCTTCAAACTGATGTGGTTTCAGGAGTATGAGCCTGAGATGTTCCAACAGATCGCATGCGTACTCGGCACCAAGGATTACATCAATTACAAGCTGACAGGAATCTGCGCCACGGATCCATCGTATGCCTCTGGCAGCGGTGTCTATGATTTGCAGACACGCACCTACTCGCAGCGTCTGGTTGCGGCAACAGGGTTGCCCGCTGACATCTTTGCGCCGATTGTGCCCTCCACGCAGGTGCTCGGTACGCTGACGTCTGTGGCTGCACAGGCGTTGGGTTTGCCGCAAACGGTGAAGGTTGTGGCAGGGGGCGTGGACAACTCCTGCATGAGCTTGGGCGCGGGAGCCTTCCGTGATGGACGCGCCTATAATTCGCTCGGGTCATCAAGCTGGATTGCGGTCTCCTCCTCGAAGCCGCTCTTGGACGATGTGAAACGTCCGTATGTGTTTGACCATGTTGTGCCAGGGCAGTATGTCTCCGCGCTGGCGATCTTCTCGGCGGGCACGGCCTTCAACTGGGTCAAGGGTCTGATGGCCAAGGAGCTCAGCTATAAGGAGATCGATGCGGAGTCCGCGACCTCGCCTGTTGGTGCGAATGGAGTTCTCTTCATCCCCACGCTTTCAGGTCCCAAGGGCAGGGGAGGTTTTGTGGGACTCGAATTGCGCCACACGCGTGCGGATCTCCTGCGCGCCACACAGGAGGGCATCGCTCTGGGATTGCGCAACGTGCTGACCGAGTTGAAAAAGCTGACAGAGGTCAAGGAACCGCTGATCCTGGTGGGGGGAGGGGCCAACGCGGCCTTTGCGCGTCAGCTCACGGCCGATGTCTATCATGTCGAGGTCCAGCGTAGCAGCATCGGGCAACAATGTGCCGCCTTGGGCGCAGCGGTCTTAGCGGGAATCGGCACGGGTGTCTGGAAGGACTTCGCAATTATGGATACACTGGTCCGACCAGCGGAACACCATCAGCCAGATTCGGTTGTTGCGCAACAGTATGATGCGATTTTTAAGCAATTTTTAATGGCGACAAAAAATATCGAGGATCTCGGTTAACGCGAATGCGAACCAGCCTTGACTCTGCTCTTGTATTTTCCCCTAAAACTTTCTATCCTCTTAAAAAAGGAGCAGAAAGATGTCATACTATTTAGGGATTGATAGCAGTACGCAGAGTTTGAAGGGACTTGTCATTGACCCTTCAGCAGGAAAAATCGTCGGTAGCGCAAGCGTTAACTTCAAGGCGGATCTGCCCCAGTTCAACTGCCCGGATGGGGTTCTTGCGAATCCGGATCCGTTGGTGAAGCACTCGGATCCGATGATGTGGCTGGCGGCCTTGGATCTGATGTTGTCACGTCTGCAGAAGAGCGGACTCGCCATGGAGAAGATTGCCGCCATTGGTGGCGATGGCCAGCAGCACGGCTCAGTCTATCTCAATAGCACCTTCGCGACGGTTGCGGCGACGTTGAATCCAAGTATGCCACTGGCTGAGCAGTTGAAGGGGACCCTCTCGCGTCCGACCTCGCCGATCTGGATGGACAGTTCGACCTCTGTTGAGTGCCGCGAATTGGACAAGGCCTTTGGTGCGCGCCTTCAGGCCGACACAGGGTCTCCCGCCATTGAACGTTTTACAGGTCCGCAGATCCGTAAATTCGCCAAGCAAGAGCCCGAGCGCTATGCGCAGACCGCCCGTATCCACTTGGTCAGCTCCTTCCTCTGCTCGGTGTTGATCGGCAAGGACGCCCCGATTGATCGCGGTGACGGCGCAGGTATGAACCTCTTGAACCTTAAGACCAACACCTGGGATCCTGCGATTGCAGAGTTTACAGCTCCCGGCTTGATTGCGAAGCTGCCTCCCGTGGCGGGTGGCGTGGCTGGAAAGCTGCATGCCTATTTCGCAAAGTATGGTCTGAAGGCTGGCATCCCGGTGGCGGTCTGGACGGGTGATAATCCCGCCAGCCTTGTCGGTACGGGCGCCTGGAGCGCAGGCGTTGCCGTGATTAGCCTTGGGACGAGCGACACCTTCTTCTCCTCCTTAGAACAGTTCAGTACGGATCCTGAGGGGTGCGGACACGTCTTCGGAAATCCGGCTGGTGGTTGCATGAGCCTCGCCTGCTTCAAGAATGGTTCACTGGCGCGCGACCGCGTGCGCAAGGAGGCTAGTGCTGAGTGGAACTTCTTTGACAAGACAGCCTTTGAGTTGACCCCTGCAGGCAACAACGGACAGTTGGCCCTGCCATGGTTCGAGGCTGAGATCACCCCTCCGGTGTTGACCCCCGGACTGCGCGCGAATTTTGACTTTGCCGCAGCCAAG
>CAIZQW010000317.1 GCA_903935195.1 uncultured bacterium | reverse complement strand
CTAAATTGTACATTGTGTCACGCTTATGCACGTTTCAGAGGGGTCAGGGTTCGGGGTTCAGGGTTCAGGGAAAACCTTGTCTCGAACTTTGTCCATTCGAAAACTCTGCGCCTACGTCAGACCTGTCAGACCTGTCCGACCCGTCAGACTGCCAACTGCTACTGCCGACTGCCACTGTACCGCCCCGGGCTATGGGCTAGCTTAAACTTCCTACGGGCTTCGCATGCAGACCGCACTCCTTGTGTTCCGGGTCCTCCCACCACCACCGTCCTGCGCGCAGGCTCTCCGTCATCTTAATCGCCCGTGTACAGCAGGCGCAACCGATACTGGGATAGCCTTGATCATGTAACGGATGATAGGGAATTTTCCGAGCGGCAATCACGCCCCACACCTGCTCTTCGGTCCAGTCGATTAACGGATTGATTTTAACTAAACCATTTAACGTGTCCTGTTCAACTACCTTTGCTCCGATACGCGTAACCGACTGTTCACGGCGAAGTCCGCAGATCCAGGCTTCATAGGGTGACAGCGCCCGTTTGAGCGGCTCCAATTTACGGACGCGGCAGCACTCCTTGCGGTTCTCGACACTCTGGTAGAAACTATTCACGCCCTTTTGGGCAACCAGATTCTCGACTGCCACACGATCAGGGAAGAAGATCTGGATCTTGACCCCATATCGCTTCTCAGTCTCCTCGATCAGCGTGTAGGTTTCAGGGAAGAGGCGTCCTGTATCCAGTGTCACCAACGAAATAGGCCATTTGTTCCGCGCGATCATCTCCGTGATGATTTGGTCTTCTGGCGACAACGAGGTTGCAAAGACCAACTCATTCCCAAAAGTCTCCAAAGCCCTGCGGAGTACTGTCTCAGGTTCTTTTCCTGCTAATTCAAGCTGTAAATTGTCTATGCTCATTCGTTTCTGCTCCTTCTCTGAAAGCCTCTTGTTTGCCTTTGATGGGAGTAAAGTAGCAAACATACTCTACTAAGTCAATAGTATTTGTTTACTTTTATTTAAAAATGACAATCACCTTGCCAGAATGAACGACTTTTGGCAAACTATCACCTCTTTCTCCGCCAGAGTGGTGAAATGGCAGACACACCGGACTTAAAATCCGGAGAGGGGTTATTCCCTCGTATGGGTTCGAGTCCCATCTCTGGCACCAAAACTCCAATCCATGTCAAGCAGACTAGACTTTTTACGAAATGAGATCCGCCGGCATGATCGACTCTATTATGTAGAGGCGCGACCAGAGGTTGGCGATGCGGATTATGATGCGCTTTACCGCGAATTGGAGGCCCTGGAGCGCGAGCATCCGGAGTGGATTACCCCTGACTCCCCTACCCAGCGTGTCGGCGGCGCTCCCCTCTCCTCTTTTAAACAGGTCCGCCACTCACCTCCCATGATGAGCCTGGACAAGACGCACTCCCGAGATGACCTGCTCGAATTCGATACCTTTATCCGCAAGCAACTGCCGAATGCGGTCTGGGATTATGTCGTGGAGCCGAAGGTGGATGGCGTCGCCTTTTCGCTTGTGTATGAGCAAGGCATTCTGACGCGTGCGGCGACGCGTGGTAACGGCGATGTCGGCGATGACATTACGGCCAATGTCAAGACCATCCGGTCTATTCCACTCTCCCTTGAAAACGCGCCTGAAGTTTTAGAAGTCCGTGGCGAAGTCTATATGACCCGTGCAGGCTTTGCTGAACTGAACCGCCGCGAAGAGGAGGCTGGCCGCGAACCCTTTATGAATCCCAGAAATGCCGCGGCAGGTTCACTCAAACAGTTGGATCCGCGCGAAGTCGCACTACGTCCACTTGAGGCGATTCTTTACGCGGTTGGCACCTTCAAGGGCGTTGAGTTTTCGTCGCATGGCTCGTTGCTAAAACAGTTCGCGGACTGGGGATTCAAAACACCACCGTGGCAACGGCTCTGCGTGGACATGAAGGCGGTCTTTGCCGCGATTGATGAACTCCAGACCCTGCGCCACGATTTTCCCTTTGAGATTGACGGAGCTGTCATCAAGGTCAATAACCGTTCGCTCTACGACCGCCTGGGGTCCACAGCCAAATCACCCCGTTGGGCACGGGCCTTCAAATACGAGCCTGAACGCGCCCTGACACGTATTCATCAGGTGACTGTACAGGTTGGACGGACGGGGGTGCTGACGCCCGTCGCGGAGCTGGACCCTGTGCTCTTGGCGGGCTCTGAAATTGCGCGTGCAACCCTGCACAATGCTGACGAGATTGCGCGCAAAGACATTCGCATCGGTGATCAGGTCTGGGTGGTCAAGGCTGGCGATGTTATTCCAGCTATAGAAAGCACGATCCCTGAAAAGCGTACAGGCCAGGAAAAGATCTTCGTCATGCCGACAACCTGTCCCGTCTGTCAAAGTCCTGTGACCCGTGTCGGCGATGAAGTCGCGCACCGCTGCACCAATCCTGCCTGTCCCGCACAACGCGTCGGACGCCTGGAGCACTTTGCCTCGCGGGATGCCCTCGACATCCGCGCCATCGGCGGAAAGATCGCGGAGAGTCTTGTCGCTCAAGAGTGGGTCAAGGATCCGCTGGACCTCTTCTCGCTTACCGCCCAGCAGCTTGAGACCTTCATGATCGGCGATAGCACCACAGGCATGCGCAAGTTTGGCAAGAATGCGCAGACCGCACTGGACGCGCTTGTTGTTGCGCGCGAACTCCCTCTGGACCGCTGGCTCTTTGCAACAGGCATTCCGAATATCGGCGTCACAGTCGCCGAGCAGATCGCTTCCGCACATGACTTCTATTCTGAGCTCAGCGAATCCCCTACCCTCAAAGCTGTTGTCCGCCTGAACGAGCTTTACGATACGGCATTGGCGATCAATCCGCGGTCAACCCTGCAACGTCCCAAAGATGAAGCTGAACGTGAAGAGCGCCAAAAGCGGTTCAACCATGTCTGCGGAGAGATCGGGGTATTGGGCGATCAGCTTGTCTCCGCAGGCCTCGCCACGCGTAAACCTGGCACTACTTTGCCGCCTGACTATATCTGCCTCATCAAGGTCGAAGCAGCTAAGGCGATTCTCGCCTTCTTCGCCTCGGAGTATGGCAAGGCTTGGTTGGCTCGCTTAGCCCAACTCAACATTGATCCCAAGGCCCCCGCAAAGCCTTCAAGCACAGAGGGCGGACCCCTTGCAGGCATGACCTTTGTCCTGACTGGCACCCTTTCGAAACCTCGCGGGGAGATCGCTTCGGAGATCAAGGCCGCCGGGGGAATTGTCCACGATGCAGTCTCGAAAAACACACGTTACCTCGTCGCAGGGGCAGATGCCGGACAAGCCAAGCGGGAGAAGGCGCGTGCGCTCGGAACTGAAGTGATTGACGAGGACAAACTTAAGGAACTATTGCGGCCCCAGCCGGTTACTCAAGTTCAACGAGACTCAGCCTCGGCCCCGTCTCCAGTCGAGGCGCCAAAACGAGGTACGGGAAAGAATCTTTATCAACAAGAAGAGCTCTTTTAATTCTTGCGAAGTCGGTCAAACAAGGGTAAAGTGTCACATCATTAAAAAAATATGAAAGGGTTAGTATGGCAGGATCAACGTATGAGATGACGGGAACAATCAAGGTGATTTTCGAACCGATGACTTTTCAAAGCGGCTTTACCAAGCGCGAATTTGTTCTGAACATGGAAGATGACTATCCTCAAGATATCAAATTCGCCTGTATTAAAGAGAAGTGCGGCATGCTCGACAGCGTCGTCGTCGGCGAGCGCGTCAAAGTCAGCTTCCGCATTCGAGGCAACCTCTTTAAGGAACGCTATTTCGTGGACCTCCAACCCTTCCGCATTGACAAGATGGATGCGGACGGCTCTTCTGTCTCCTATGACGAGGCCACCGAGGTTCCTTCCGACGAACCCATGCCCTTCTAGAGCATTTTGATGTGTAGTCCCTCACAGAGCCACAGAGAGCACGGAGGAGAATTATTTTCCTGATTTTCGTGTGTTTCGTGGAGAAAACTATTGAAGTTACAGGTAATGCTTAATTAGTTTCGACAACACAAGTTGGCCTTTCTATTCTCTGTGCTCTCTGTGACTCTGTGAGAAAAAAAACGCTCCGCTTTTAGGAAAAATGTTTTAGTTATGGACGCGCCCACAAAGAAATGGTCTGAACTGATTGAGTTAGGCGAAGGCTTTCTCACACGCAAAGGCATTGAGGAGTCTCGTTCCATTTGCGAACTGCTGGTGGCTCGACTCACCAAGTGCGGACGTGGAGAACTCCATCGCTTTCTCTCAGAAGTTCCCGAAGAACGTCTGGTGGAGGCGATGCGACGCGGACTTCAGCGTGTCTCCCAAGGCGAACCTATTCAGTACGTCCTCGGACAATGGGATTTTAGGGAACTTACCTTGAAGGTGGACTCCCGGGCCTTGATTCCGCGGCCTGAAACCGAACAGCTTATTGATTTGATCCTCCGGTCGGACGTGATCAAGCAAACACCCAAACCCCTGATTGTTGATGTTGGTACAGGGACAGGATGTATCATCCTCAGTCTCGCAAAGGAACTGAAGGATGGATTCTTTGTCGGACTGGATATCAGTCCGGAGGCCTTAAGCCTCGCGCAAGAAAACGCAGTGCGTTGCGGGTTGGCCGAGCGCGTGCACTTTGCGCAGAGCAATGGATGTGGCGAGCTGGATCCCGAAAGCGTGGACATCCTCGTCTCCAATCCGCCCTATATCCGCTCAACGGTTGTGGATGGGCTCCCTGCGCATATCCGTGACCATGAGCCACGGCTGGCATTGGATGGCGGCGCAGATGGACTCGATGTCTATCGCGAGCTTGTGCAGGATGCGATTATGATCTTAAAGACGGGCGGTGTGCTCTTCTTTGAAATCGGTGAGGATCAAGGGGTCGCGCTTCACGACCTGTTACAGGATCACGGCTTTACCGCGATCTGCATCCACAAGGATTATGCGGGACATGACCGATTTGTCTCGGCCCTTCAAAGCACTTAGCCCTTGCCCTTCTCCTTATCCTTCTTCTTTTTCAGCTCTTTGCGAAGGTTCTCTAGCAAATCTTTGGCATGGTCCTGAACCTCTTCGCGAATAATTTCAGCTGCGGCAGGGGCAAGCGCCTGAAGCAAAGCATTCATTTCGATCTTGGGTTCATTAATTGTTCCAGTGACCGGAACTTTGATCACCTTCCCGATCGCCTTGCCACCCTTCACGCCAATAAGACGTTCTGTCAGTGTGACCTCAATCACATAATTGATTGCGCCCTTTGAATCAACCCAGCCACTCAACGTAATCGGGTGGCGATCAACCACCAAGGTCACAGGATCTAACGTGATTCGTCCGTTCAGGATGCGTGCACGAAGCGTCACGTTTTTCTGTTCCCAGAGCGTACTTTTCGACTGCATTTTTGACAGTAATTCGCGAAGCGTCTCTCCAAAATGAACCTTCACATCATCCAACTGGAGCACCACATCCGCGCTGAGCCCCTGCTCGATAGGAACACCGCTCATATACTGGAAGGAGGTGGCATCTAGCGTCACCGAACCCTGTTGAGCAACGCTTCCTTTGAAGAGCGGAAAGAGTTTAACAAAGAAGCCATCCAGCATCTCCTGGCTCAGCTGCACCTTCTCAAGCACGCGGGTCTTAGGTGGCACAGTGCAGGTGAGATTGTTGCGTTCCATGGTCAGGATGGGATTGAGCTTCATCTTCCCTTCGTTCAACACAGGGGCATAGGCTATTTTCATTTGCCCCTCTGAGAGTTTCACAGACGCATCTGCGGGGCCAGCCTTCAGTCCCATACCCTGCCCGGAAGCAATTGCGACAGCGCAAGCCATGTGGCCCTCAGCGAAGAGCGTGCTGAGTCCGCCTGCAACAGGTGCTTTGAAACTGAACGGCCGTGTGGAGCGCCCGGTCAGGGTCCACGCATCAATACCTTGTGCATTGAGCAACTGGGTCACGCGTTCGCAATCCAACGTGGATTCGCCTTGCGCATCGACAACAGAGCGGGAGAGCAACTCTGTCACTTTTACTTTGCCTTTAAATACAAGGAGTTCACTGGTGATCGCAAGGTTCTTGATGTCGGCCTCGTTGAAGTCCGATGCGAGCACCATGCTCATGACAACCTTTGCATCTTTTTCAGCAAAGAGCGTCTCTTGTTCTCTCATGATCGCTACGGTTCCAACCGTCTCGCCTTCCACGTGGAAGGGTGCTGTGGGTTTGCCTTGAGAAACAGAGCTCTCGACTCGAATATCCGGGACCTTGAAGAGAAGATTCGATTGCGTCAGCGAGATGCGCTGGCCTGCGGCATTCATCAACACCTTGGTCTCACCCTTTGCGATCTCGGCTGTCGCATTCATGACAATTTGCCCTTGCAGGGTTGCGGTTTGACGACGCAGATTCTGTGACAGGAAGGGACGTACTAACCGAAGCACCACAGGAATATCGGCTTCGGAGGAGAGCGAGAATCCTCTTAGCGTGGGGTACAGCGTGTTGACCCCCTGCGCGTCAACCGTATTAAGCGCAAAACGCTTTCCTTTACCGGCGACCGAACCTCCGGGCACCGCAAGCGAAAAGGTGAAATCCTCCAACGTTGAGAAGCTTTTTTCAATAGGGAGAAAACCTGTGACTTTGACTGAGCCCTTAGAGATGGTCGTGCGTTCCCCCGGCTTAAATTCAGCTGCCAGATCCGAGACAATCAGACGGCTCTGCAAACTCACGCGTGACTCTGCTTGCTCAGTATCCAGCGAAAAATCAATGGCACCGACCATGGGGGGCAATGCTTTAAATATACGACGGAAGTCTCGTGAAAAGGCCGTCAGATTGATATTGCCCTTCATGTGACCCGCCTCCAGACGCCCACTGGCCGTGACATCGGCAAAGGGGGCGGTCAGACGCAACTCGCCAATTTCCGGGAATTTCTCTCCCTGCGGGAGCCTGGCCTGAAGCGTCAAGGCGGGTGCGGGCTTCAACAACAGAGGTTCGCCCGAAATCTTCATCTGCAAGTCAGCTGTCGTCACCTTTGCATCAATGGCCAACCCCGTTTCACCGGCTTCCAATTTCGCATCCATCATGAGGCGGCCCGACTGCATCGTAAAATCAGGTTTGACACCCAGGAGCGGTCCGAAATCACGGACCACAGCCTTTAAGTCTGAATCACATTTCACGGTCACGGCGCCGGTCATCCGCTGTTGTTTTGAACCTAATTGCAACTCGCCCTTTGAGCGTGTCTTCAGCCAGGGTGAGGCGAAATCAAAGGCATTGATGGTCACGTCACGGTTAGCAACCGCAAGGTCAGCCATCAAGGCGAGTTCCGCCTTGGGCGAGGGCTTCATCTTCTCCCCGGCGACTGAGAAGTCAGCGACTAGCAACCCGCCGGCAACCTTAAACTGCGTCGGACCCGCAATCGCAAAGGTGAGCGATCCCTCCCCCACGCCATTGGCGATCCAGATATTTGTTTTCAACATCCGAAGAATCGATGAGAAAAGGCTCAGATCCAGTTGCTGAAGCTTAACTGTCAACTCTTCCGCTGTTGCTGCATTCTTCCCCGAGGCCCATGCTGCCGGGCTCAGAACAGAACCCTGTACCGATAAGCTCCCCACTCCGACACGCATCTTTGATTGAATGCCGATGGGCTTCATGAACGAGGCAATCTTCACCGTGGAACCAATCTGGTCGGCAACAAAGCTCGCATCGGGTGGCGCCTGAACAGTAAACTTGCCATCAACGACAACTAGCTCGCCGGCGATATCAGAGATGGGGAGGCCCACGCTCATCTTTTTGCCCTTTGCTTTCTCTGCAGAGTCCTCTTGTACGGCAGGGAGCGACGCCTTCTCTTCCAAGGGCGCAATCGCAATGTCTGGACGTGTGAGCGTCACGCGACCCATGTTCAATTTCCCCATGGGCAACAACCGGAGCAATCCCTTCTCCATCTTTAACGAGTCCACCTTGACTGTCAGATTCTTCTCTGGATCAGAAATTTCAATCTTTTTAAACTCAGGGGCAGAGAACCAGCCAAAGGACCAGGACTCAATTGAAACGGTTTTCGGAGCAATCTTCTCATTGATTTTTGCGAGCGCCCATTTACGGGAAGCATCCGAAGAGAGAATACTCGGCAGGATGCTCAAAACCACGAGCGCTAGAATCACCAACAGGAGAAACCCTTTGAATACGCCCATGAGGAAACCTCCCTTGGGGGTCTCCTCCCCTTCCTCGACATCTTCCTCTTCACGAATATCGGTAAATTCCATTGCAGACCTCCATCAGCACATTTATTTGCGTTCGGTATGACCCCAGCGCAACTTTCTGCAGAGCACATCGCACGCATTATACCCACTCAATTCAATGACAGGAACATCATGCTCGCTCCTGATAACCTCTACCTTGTCCTCAATTTCCAATTTCACATCATCGCGGCCATCCGAACTCACAATCAGAGGAGCAGAGCACGCGATCACGCGAATAGAGACACGTGTTGTGGTCTTCACGACAAGGGGCCTGAAGGTCAAGGTGTGCGGACAGATCACATTGACCACAAAGGTGTCCGCATCGGGCAACATGATGGGTCCGCCGGACGAGAGCGAATAGGCCGTACTGCCGGTTGCCGTCGCGACAATCACGCCATCACTCAAGAAGCGTGCAAGGGGAAAATCATTTAAAGCCAACTCCAGCTCGACAGCGCGGCCTGACGCACCATGGTTAACCACGACATCATTCAGGGCATCTGGAAGCGTCTCCACTGTGCCGGACTTATGGATGATACGTGTTGAAAGGGCCGCGCGATAACTGATCTGGTAGCGATCCCCGCGCAACTGTTGCAAGGCCTCGCTAAACTGATGTTGCTCAACACTGGTGAGATAGCCGAGGGAGCCCATGTTTAACCCCATCAACGGCAGGCTTTGTCCACATAAACGATGGGAAGCCTCCAGCATGGTTCCGTCACCGCCCAACACAACAACACCCTCGACACCTAAGCGCGCAAATACCTTGATATCACAGACGTTGATGGTCGGGCTGAGTTTCGAAATCTCCGTGTCCGCATAGACAGAAAATCCCATACCTGCCGCCATGGAGGCGACATGTTTAACCTCTTCCAACGCATGAGGTTGCTTTTGATTCACAAACAAGCCGATCTTTTTCATCTGTTTTTCCTCACGTCTGATTCCAACAGTTTTCAACTAATTAACCGACTTTAGCTAATTGATATTCGTTCCATTCGTTTAATTCGTTGATAAAAGTTACTCCTCTATTTATTCCCAGGGTTGTTCACTGCCAACTGCTACTGCCGACTGCCACTATTCCGCGCCGGGCCGCGCGTTCACTTCTTCCACCACGCCAGAAACTCGTGATTCCCCTCAGGCCCCAACAACGGGGACTCCACACAACCCAGCCAGTTCAACTTGAGCGTTTCGGTTCCAAACGCACGAATGTCTGCCACCACAGCCTCTCGGACTGCAGGATCCCTGACTACACCCTTGGGGGCCTGCTGACGTCCAGCCTCGAACTGCGGCTTAATCAACGAGATGATCTCGGCGCCCTCGGGAAGCACATCCACCATGGGAGGCAGAATCAATTTCAGTGAAATGAAAGATACATCTGTGACTGCGCATGCAGGTTGCTCTGGCAAATCAGAAAGTTGCATATAGCGCGCATTAAAGGATTCGCGAACCCATACCCTCGGATCACTACGCATCTTCCAGTGCAACTGCCCCCTGCCCACATCCACGGCCAAGACCCGCAAAGCACCATGCTGCAACATGCAATCGGTGAAGCCTCCGGTCGATGACCCCACATCCAAACAGACCTTCCCCTCCACAGAAAAAGCCGGAAAAGCCAAGAAAGCGCCTTCGAGCTTCTCTCCGCCTCGACTGACGAACCGAGGCGCGGTCGCAACCGTCAAGACGACAGCCTCATCGTATTTATGTCCGGGTTTGGTCGCGACCTGTCCATCCACGCGAACCTCCCCAGCCATAATCAGACGCTGCGCCAACTCCTTGCTCTCAACAAGGCCTGCAGAAACCAGTAATGTGTCCAGTCGTTCCTTCATGGTATGTTTGACATTTTATTATAGGGTTTTACCTCTGTTTCTGCAAGGATGGAACATTAGGCTTTTCATCTAAAAAATAAAGCGGTATACTAGCTCAATATTTTTAACACAGTAGAGGTTTTTTAGCGCATGCGATGGTGGTTGTATACTTTTTTGTTCACGATAGCTTATCTGATCATGCTACCGCATTTTCTCATGCGTATGAAACGACGTGGGGGGTATCGGACGCGTTTCAGCGACCGTTTTAGCTTTTACCCGCAAGAGGTCCGTCGCCGACTAGCCAAGCTCAACCGTCCGATCTGGATCCATGCAGTCAGCGTGGGTGAAGTGTATGTTGCCGGACAGTTCATGCGTGCTTTGCGCAAAGCAAAACCCAAGGCACACTTTGTTTTGAGCACGACCAGCTCAACAGGCTGGAAAGAGGCTGAGAAGCTTGTTTCCCCTCACGATGTACTCCTCTTTTTTCCCCTTGATTTCCCCTTTTCTGTCAAACGCGCAATTAAAGCCATCAAGCCTTCGATGCTTATCATCACTGAGGCTGAGATTTGGCCCAATATGATTCGCGCCTGTCACGCATCCTCCGTTCCCCTCTATCTCGTCAACGCCCGAATTGCAGACGCTTCAGAAAAATTCTACCGTATGGGGCGCTTCTGGTTCGGCCCTGTGCTCAACAAATTCTCACGTATTTTTGCTCAATCAAGTCTGGATAAGAATCGGTTTGTCGCAGCCGGAGCCAAGCCTGAGATCATTGAAATCACGGGGAGCTTCAAGTTTGACGTCGCAAAACGCGCGCCAGAAAAAGAGGAGGCGATCAGAGCCTTTCTTGCCCGCTTCGGCATCACCGAGCACCACACCGTCCTTCTCGGAGGCTCCACATGGCCTGGCGAGGATACCATCCTCATTAACATCTACAAGCGAATCCAGTCGCGTTATCCTCACCTGCGCCTCGTGATCGCTCCTCGACACTTCGAGAAAGCCGATGCCGTTCAAGCCGAGATCGTCAAGGCTGGCTTCCGTTGTTATCGTAAGAGCAAGCTAACGCCGACCGTCAAAGCCCCTTCAGACAGCCATGCTGTCATACTGGCTGATACGACAGGCGAGCTGATGGGGTTCTATGGTAATGCGGACATCGTCTTTGTCGGCAAGAGCCTGTGCGAGCATGGCGCTCAAAACATGATTGAGCCCTGTTTATGTGGCGCAGCGACCCTTGTTGGCCCCTATACCGAGAATTTCCGCCCTGTAATGGTTGACCTCCT
>CAIZQW010000316.1 GCA_903935195.1 uncultured bacterium | reverse complement strand
CTGGGTGGAACAGCGTAAATATTGGATCGAGGCCTGTGGTTTACCCAAGAGCTCGTTTGTTGAATATTGGCAGAAGCCGGACGAACTCGCCCATTATGCCCGTGCGTGCGTAGATATCCAATATAGTTTCCCCTTTGGCGTACAGGAGCTTGAAGGTATCGCAGCGCGATCCGATTTCGACCTCTCTCAACACCAGAAGCACAGTGGCAAGAGCATGGAGGTCTTTGATGAACCTCTCAAGCTTGCTGCCGCAAAGTTGGATGAGGGTGCCAAAGCCGCCTTTATTGCCAAGGTCGTCGCAGATTGGCAATCACGCGGTAAGGATCCTGAGGCAGCCAAAGCGTTCGTGACCAAATTGTTTGAAGGAAAATATCTGCCGCATGTGATCGAGCCCTCAGCGGGTGTTGACCGCATGATGCTGGCTCTGCTCTGCAATGCGTATGAGGAACAAAAATTGGTGGATGAAAAGGGCAAAGAAGATATTCGTGTCGTCATGCACTTCAGTCCCCGTATTGCCCCCGTGAAGGTGGCTGTTTTCCCGCTCGTCAAAAACAAGCCAGAGCTCTATGGGAAGGCACGTGAAATCTTCGAGCATCTTCGCCGTCGTTACTCCGCCTTCTGGGATGAGAGTGGCGCCATCGGACGCCGTTACCGCCGTCAGGATGAGATTGGCACGCCGTGGTGTGTCACCGTTGACTTCCAGACGATGGAAGATGGAACGTTCACGGTCCGTGACCGTGACTCCATGCAGCAAGAGCGCTTAACGCTCCAGCAGCTTAAAACGAAAATCGAAGAAGCGCTCTACTAGTCGTGGATACTGATCTCCATTTTGCAAAGCCCGATCTTGATCGCCTTCGCAGAAGGGGGTGTTCAGAGGTTATTTATGGCGCCGGAAAGACCCCTGAGCAGATTATCGCGATTATAAGGGCCCTAAATGACGCTGGCCAAAATGCGTTTGCAACGCGTATCACGCCCGAGCAAGCCCTTGCCATCACACGAGAACTTCCTGCGGCAATCTATCTAAACGAAGCACGCATTCTCACTTGTGATGTCGTGCCGTTACCGGAAAGAAAAGGCAAAGTGGTGGTCGTTTGTGCAGGGACATCTGATCTGCCTGTTGCTGAAGAGGCTGCTGTGACCGCAGAACGGATGGGTGCCAAGGTTGAACGTCTCTATGATGTCGGGGTTGCGGGCCTCCATCGTCTGATTTCGCGGGTGGACTGTTTTTCAGATGCATACGCAATCGTCGTGGTGGCGGGTATGGAAGGGGCGCTCCCATCTGTTGTGGGCGGCTTGACGGATATTCCTGTGATTGCTTGCCCGACGAGCATTGGCTATGGAGCTAGTTTCGGCGGAATTGCAGCGCTTTTGGGAATGCTCAATTCTTGTGCGTCTGGCGTCACCGTGGTTAATATTGACAACGGCTTCGGAGCGGGTGTCGCTGCTGCGCAGATCAATCGCCTCGCGATACGCGCCTAAGTGGCGTGCTTATTTTTTCTCAGGCTGGGGAGGCTTCGTTCCGGGGGCCACTTCCTTGCGGCGTTGAGGCTCTTCGCGTCCTGCACGCCATTTCTTTTGATCCTCTTCAATCGTCTTGCCGAGCATTTTGCGTTGCTCGGGGGTTAGGTGATCTCGTAGGAGAATGACACGCTTCATTGCGAGTTTAGCCTGTTCAATCCTGAGCTTTCCGATTTTCTCAATCACCTCCAGAATCGCAGAAGTATCAGCACTATCTTCAGCAAGTGCAATCTTAAGATGTTCAGCCTGTTGACGCGCAAGCTGAGAAATCTCTTTTTCCAGTTTTGAACTCTCAGCTTCAATGAGTTTCCAAGCTTCGTGAAGTTTTAACGATTGCTCTTCGGTGATGCCGACCTTCTTCATGAATTCTGGATTCGTGACCTTCCGTTCAAGCCAAAAGCCGCTACTACCTCTCACCAACGTATTGGATGAAGAACCATGTCCACGCGGTCCTATGGAGGGGGGGCGTCCTGGCATGTGACGTTGAGGGGGTTCTGTGGGTTCGCCAAACGCCAAGGGTGCTGAGAGGAGGCACAACGAAATGTTCAGAAAGAGGGTATTTAAAAGTTTCATGTATTTATAAACGACTCAGGGCAAAATATATTGCCTTAAAAGTTAATTTGGTTTCAGTTGAAACAGGATCACGATACGGGCAGAGGCCTCCACTGTCTTTCCGTTACGTTCTCCTGGAATAAAAAGAGTCGTTGACACAGCCTCTTCCGCTGCGCGATCCAGCTCTTTGTGGCCACTTGAAGCGACAAGCGCGACACTCTTGGGCTTTCCCTCTTGACTCACCATGACATCGAGAATGACACGGCCTTCTTCTCCGCGCCGGCGTGAAGCCATCGGATATTTCGGACGGACGGATTGATCTTTCGTTGTTGGCGGAACGAGAACCCCCTGCAACATACCCCCTGTGGAGTCCGAGTGGCTGGAGTAGGGGTCAGTTGTCTCTTGGGATGCAAGGATCGTGGCCAGCTTGGGCATGACCAGTTTATCAGGAAGTTCCGTTGGAGGATTGATCATCATCGTCACGGGCGGGGGCGAAAAATCAGGCAACGGGTGTTTGGGGATCTCAACAGTATCGCTTGAAACATCCACATATGAGGGAGCTTGCAAGAGGGGATTCGGCAGTCGAAGAAACTCAAGTTTATTATCCTGCTCGGGGCGCGGGGCCGTATCTGCGTTTTTCGGGGAAGGCGTCTCAGTCAACAGCTCCTCCACAAGAGAGAGTGTGACGCTATCCGGATGTATAGGCGATTCGCTCGCTTCCGGTTTGTTAAAAGTGACCGCCACACCAATAAAGATCAACGCGATTCCATGGAAGATGAGCGCGAGTACAAAACTTAAACTATAGTTAGTCCTTGGCACAGCATTTAGTTCTTTTGCTTCTCCTCGACTTGAAAGGCAACGCGTTCGACACCTGATTTTTTTAGCTTTGAGAGGAGTTCGATGCCGATGCCCAGTTCAGCTTTTTGATCGGCACTGATCATGACCGGAAGCTTTTTATCTTTCCAAAGACCCGCGGCAAGAGGGACAAGGTCATCCATCTTCATTGGCCGCTTGTTGAGATAGAGTATGTTTTCAGCCGTAAGCGTAACCAGGGTTAACTCGCCCTTCTCTTGCACACCGGTTGCAGAGGGGAGATTGACCTTAATCCCGCGATGAACTGACATGGAAAAAATCGAATAGATAAAGAAGACAAGGATCAGAAACATGACATCCATGAGGGAGATCATTTCCAATCGCGCTTTACGGTCTTCATATCCAGAGGCAAGTTTCATGGGGTTACGGTGGGGAGGTTAACGTTACAGTGCCACAGGCGGAGAGGCGATTTTCTTGTTCTGGCTGGCGTTGTAGGCAATTTCCATTTGATGTGCGGATTGCTCCAGTTCATGGGTACGACGTTTGAGTTGCGCCAGAAAGAAGTTGAAGGGGAAGAGACATCCAATCGCCACGATAAGGCCAGCCGCTGTAGTAATCAGCGCTTCAGCAATACCTGCCGTTGCACCCATGGGATTGTCGATGGCTGTTGCGCTCAAGACGTTAAAGGTGTTGATAATGCCGGTCACCGTGCCTAGAATACCCAGCATGGGGGCGACGGTGATGACTGTGTCGAGAATCGAAAAGCCACGACTCAAGCGGTCGATCGTCTGCTGAGAGGTGGCCTGAAGCGTTTCCGTGAAGCCAGCCTCACGATGTTCGATGGCCTCTGCAAAGATCCGACAGATCGCAGACTCTGCACTGCGAGCAATGGCAAGGGCCTCTGCATATTTTCCCTCGCGCGTCAAGGCGATGATCTGACGCTGTTTTGAACGGAAGAAATAGTTTGCAAAGTTGTACTTTGCAAAGGCAATAAAACGTTCGCAGGCTATGGTAAATCCTAAAATGGAAGAGACCAGGATGGGCCACATCACAGGACCGCCCAGTTCAAAAAGCCTCAGCGCATTTGTTACAACGGGTGTCATCATGATTACATCACTTTCATCTTCGGGAGATCTTGAATGTCCACATAGCCGACCAGCAATCCGTCACTGTCAACCACGGGAAGATCATCAATTTTGAATTTTTCAAAGACGCGTAAGACATCCACGGCGAAGGCCTCTGTCTTTACGAAGACAGGCTTTCGGGTCATGTAGGTGGCAACACATTCGTTGAGAATGTTCTGTCCTTGGGAGAGCTGGCGACGCAGATCACCATCGGTGAAGATGCCTGCCAGATGTCCCTTCTCGTCGGCGATTAACGCAGCGCCGCTCTTGGCCGTCGTCATCGAAACAATGGCATCTTTAACCGTTGCGGTCTCCGTGAGACGCGCAATCTTATCGCCCGTTCGCATAATATCATAGACATGGAGAACAAGCGCCCGTCCGATGGCACCCGCAGGATGCAAGCGTGCATAGTTCTCTTTTTTGAACTGACGTGCATCCAAAAGAACCATCGCCAGTGCATCGCCAACCGCAAGGGTCGCCGTGGTACTGGTGGTGGGGGCCATGCCAAAGGGGCACGCTTCCTTTTCGATTGTCACACAGAGGATGGCATCACTCATACGGGCGAGCGAGTTGTCCGTATTGCCGACCATACCAATGACCGGGATGCTTAAACGACGCACTGCTGGAATCAGCTTGATCAGTTCATCTGACTCACCTGAAAAACTGAGGGCTAACAAGACATCGTGCTCTGCGATCATCCCGAGGTCGCCATGCATCGCCTGCATGGGGTTCATCATGACGCTGGTTGAGCCGGTGCTGGCAAGCGTGGAAGAGAGCTTTTCAGCAATGTGAAGATTTTTTCCCACGCCCGTACAGATTATCTTTCCGCCGTGATCCAGGGTCTTCAGGATCAGCCGTACCGCCTTGACGAAATCATCGCCCAGAGCCTCTTTGGCCATCCGAAGCCCTGCGATTTCAATGTCCATGACGTTTTTTGCCCGCGCCAATAGTGCTGCATTATCCATGATCACCCTTTCAAAAATGTGTGTTCATTATGCCAAAAACAGAGGGGGTTGTCTATCCTTAGCATCGGGTTATTCATCACGGACAAAAACGTTCCAGAAACGTCGGAAAATGGACTTGCGGATCTGCTCTTTTTTCTCTTGAGAGAGTGTTTTGCAAAGGGAGGCTTCGATTTGCTGGGTGCGTTCCACCGCCAGTTGTGAAATGGCATCCATCAAAGGGGGAATCGCATGGACAAGCTTGCGCATGGTCGCGGGCGAAACTTTCAGGAAGTGTGAGGTCTGCGTGACCTTGATGGTCGCGGAGCGTGTCGATCCCGTCAAGAAACTCATCTCGCCGAGGAGACATCCCTTCTGAGGTTCAAACGTCGCGGTCTTCCCATCCGCCTGGCGGACCTCTCCGGCGAGTTTGCCATCAATAAAAATATAGAGGGCTTCATCATCTTTTTCCCCCTGACGGAAAATGTGTTCGCCAGAGGTGAAGGAGACGCGCTTAAACTCAGGGGCGACTGTCCTAAATAGGTCTGGAAGTTGTTCTTGAGGTACTACCGTTTCAGGAATAAGCCGCTTCACAAAATCACTCTGGAAGAGATCAACAAGGATGGCGTCTGTTTCCACGGTTTGTTCAGGCGCGGCTTGGTTGATGCGTGCGGCTGCGGTGAGGACATTGTCCAGGAGCTTGCCGGACATGGGGAAGGGGATCTCAATCCCTTTCCGTTTGAATTTATACCAGACAGCTTCATTGATCTCACCTTTAACGTGTGGGAAGTTTGAATAGTCTTTTACCCAGACCCGCAGTTCGTAATTAATTGCAAAGTCCCCATATGACGTGAGATAAGCCCACGGGGCCGGATCTAGAAGGATGTGTTCGCACTCCATCGCTGCCTCAAGCAGGCATTGACGGACCTCATGCGGAGCATCGTTGTAGCTTGCGGAAAAGGGTAAATCAAGGCGGGCGCTGCGCAATGGGGCAGAGGCATTAATGATGGTCGAGCTGAGGACGGTGGCATTGGGGACTGACACACGGTTTCCCGTCCATGTCGTGATCCACGTGTCGCTCCAGTTGATTTGTGTGATCACGCCATTTACATCTCCGATGTAGACCCAGTCTCCAATATTAAACCTCCCTGAGGAGTGGATGACTGCGCCGGCGATCACGTTACTGAAGATGCCCTGCATGGAGAAACCAAGGATACCTGTTAAGATGGCAGACGAGGTCAAAAGTACCGTGATGTCATACTTGAAAATGAAGCGAAGGACGAGGCAGAAAATAATGGAAAAAATAGTCCCCTGGACAAGGTTTCGCAACACTTTAGGAATGTGGCACTTTCCAGTCAGAGCGATTGAAGTTTCAATCACCAGAAGATCTAAAAAGATGAGAAATGTAAGCGATCCCCACAGAATGACCCAGGCATTATAGGCTGGGTACGTTCCGCAATCGCGATAATAGAGTCCTGCAAGAGATGCCGCAAAGATAGTGAAAGGGAAGACAACATGGGATAAAGCAGACAGTACGCGTTGCGATTTAGTCACAGGCGTGGTTCTGAAGGGTTTCATCTTGTAGTGAGCCAAACTGGCTAGAGCAAAAACGAGAACAAACATGATTACCATGTCTGCGTATTCCAAGAGACCTGCGATCAGTTGTTGCATGGTGAGAAGCTCCAGGGGAGTTGATGATTTTGGCGGAGTATCGCGACATTTCGAACGGTGATCTCCTCTTGGCGTTTATGGAGAATCGCGTCAGAGGCATTCGGGTTGTGATGCGCAAGATAAATCTGGCGGGCTTGTATGTGAAGCCCGAAACGGATGGCAGTCTTGTAGTCGGAGTGTCCCCACCCCTTATGTTTCGAAAACTCCTCGGGCTCATACATGGCATCAATGATGACTGAATCAACAGGACCGTGTTTAGCGAGGCAGGAGAGTAGAGGTTGCAACCCAGGTTGCAACTCAAAGGGCTCATCGGGGGAGAGCTCGCAATCATTGAGAACCAAAAGGGAGTGTCCTGTCTCCGTTTCGGTGACAAGCAATGCAAAGGCACCACCTGGGTGAGGGATTGGTATGGCTTCGCAGGTGAAGGAGGGCGTGGTAAAGGTCGCGGGAACTCCTTCCGTGGGCAGTAACGACCACTTAGGAGGAGAAGGGAGGTTCTCGATCGAGACAGGAAAGAGCGGGGGCGCAAAGAATTTCTTCAAGGCCTGCTGGGTGGATGCTGAACAGTAAATGGTGATGTCGCGGTTTTTGTAAAAGAGTGGATCAAAAAAGAGGATGCCTGTAATGTGGTCTACATGGGGATGTGTCAGGAAGAGATGCAGTGCTTTGTCGGATGCGAGGAGTGGATTCAACCGAAACAATCCTGAGCCCGCATCCACAAGCAAACGATCACCCCGGCTGCTGGTCAGCAGGAGGCTTGTTGTGTCACCACCGAAGTGCTGAAACAATGGATCAGTCACAACATGGCTCCCGCGGACACCAGTTGCTTCGAAGACAGGAAATGAATGCAGAGAAGAGTCCATAAACAGTTAGCGTGAACAACGGAACAAAGCGCACTTAAGAATATAATGTGTTCATATTACCTTTTAAAAGATGCTGCTGTCAAATCCAAAGAAAACGGTTTTTGATAATGGTCTTTTTCAGCTTTCATTCAAGGAGTTGAAATGATATTTTAAATAATAACCAATGGCATCTGAACAAATAGAGAGAGTAGCGGCCTCCGTCAGTCCGAAACACCCAGACACGTCAGCAAAGATCGATGTCGTGGTGATCGGAGCAGGGGTTGCTGGACTCACTGCGGCGGCCCTCCTGGCAAAAGCTGGTTTGAAGGTAGCCCTTTACGAGCGTGAACCGCAAGCCGGTGGTTGTTTGGCGGCCTTTCAGCGCGGGTGTTTTACTTTTGACACCTCCATTCACTGGTTAAATCAGTTCAGGCCTAAAGGTTTTACCTATCGCATTCATCATTATATAGACGAGGAGGGGCTTTGTTACCCTCAGTTGAACCGCATTCATCGCTATAAAGGCACGGCCCGTGACTACATATTAACCTCTAACCCTCATGAGTTCAGAGATCAGCTGCTTCAGGATTTCCCCTCGGAAGCAGCTGGCATTAACGCACTTTTCCGTGACGCAGAAAAATTAGGGACCCACCTTCTGTATCTTGATGATCGAATGCGGGCAGCATGTACAATGACGTTTCGCGAAAAATTAAGTCATGCGTTCGGTATGATGCGCTGGGTTTTGCCGATCCGTCATTTAGCCATGACATCTGCAAACAAAGGATTGCATCGCTATTTCAACTCACCCGAGCTTCTCGATCTTTTTCATTCGCGTGACACATTAATGTCCGTGTTAGTCCCCATTGCCTTTGCTTTCACAGGTGACTTTCAGGCACTTCCCAAGGGAGGTGGAAAGACCGTCGTTGACTGGCTCACTGCAAACATCGAAAAAAACGGGGGAAAAATTCATCTGAATTCTCCCGTTCGCGAAGTCCTGGTTGATGAACATAAAGTCGCGAGGGGCGTCACGCTTGAAACAGGAGAAGTTGTTCGCTCAACGTATGTCATCGGAGCCTGTGACTCCACACTGTTGTTTAGCAAGATGGTCCCCAAAGCAGCATTTTTCGACCGTTGGTTGAGGCGTATGTCGCAGGCGGATCTCTATCACTCCAGTTTCTCCATCTATATCGGCCTGGACTGTTCGCCGTCCCTGCTAGGGCTTGGCGAGGAACTTGTACATTTGACCGAGGATTCTGTGTCGCCAGAGGAGCGGGTCGATGGCTGTGCAGAAACGACGTCCATTAGCGTCTTCGCACCCTCTTTTCGTGACCCTTCGCTTGCTCCGCCGGGTAAAGGAACGCTACAAATTCAGTGTCCTGCCTATCTGGCGTATCAGGATTGCTGGAAGACAGAGAAGGGTTTAGTGCGGGGTGAAGCCTATCAACAACTGAAAAAGCAATATGCCGATGTGCTGATTGAGCGTGTGGAAAGAAATTTAATTCCCCAGTTGCGTCAGCACATTGAGGAGATCAGCATTGCGACTCCCGTCACCTTTTTACGGTATACGTCAAATAGAGCAGGGGGTATCATGGGGCTTCGCCCGACCCCCAGAAATATCAGATCAGGTCTTGCACAGTTGACAACCCCCATCAAAAATCTCTTGTTGGGAAGTCAATGGGCAACGGTTGGAGGAGGTGTGCCAATCGCGACAAAAACAGCCGTGAACGCAAGCCTGCTGATTCTTCGTGAGCTACGCCCAGCGTCCTTCCAAGTCCTCAAACATGTTGTGGATGGAACGGTAAAATAATGAAAAGCACTGGGGCGGGAGATTAATTCCTGACTTGTTCAGGCAAGGTGTTAAACTTAATCACGAGCTCGCTTCCCGCCTTGCAGTCTGGCTTGTGAACGATGATGTAATCGTCTGTGGCAAGAATGTCAGGTATACTGTTTTTGGCGGGGTGAAGTCCCTTCATCTTTTCAGGCAACCATACGCAGACTGCAGATCCCTCTTTGAGATCTTTCCGCGCCTTGATGGTCATGATCAAGGAGGCGCCTGATTTCTTCAGATTGGCCTCAAAGAGTTTTTCGTTCCCCGCGATGATGCGGTGCAGAGGATCCCCATAAAAGGCAACGACGTCACGATCCCAGATCATGCCAGAGGCATCTCTGTCTATATTCTGCTTCATTTCCATTGGGAAGCCCTGCCCATCCTCGGTGACGTTCATCACCTCTTTGCTGGCCTCCGGGAAACGGGTCTGTAACTCGTGCACCATTATTTGGTTGTTGAAGAAAAATGCGTCAGCAAGCGAATAACCTCCTCCGCTTTGCCAAAGTCCAAGCGTGCCCCAGCCACCCTTGCCATACCAGGTTGGTACCGTGTATCCCACGAACTGGTTGAATCCATAATGGCTGATCATCGCACACGCCATACTGTTTGTCGTACGGTCCATGTTGCCGATCAGGCAATTCCCAGCGCCGAGAAAGACCCGTGGATGCGTGCTCTCAGGTATGAGTTCCATCTTGCCGTCCCGCGGTTGTGTATACCATTTGCCTTTATGCGCAACGGTATTCCCTCTGCTGAAACACATCTCCAGATTCTTCTCCGTGGCATGGCCTGAGGAGACGATCAAATCGGGCTTCATCTCGAGGAAACGTTTAAAAAAAAGGGCTGTCCGGTCCGACTTCCCGTCTGCGCCGCGTTCCTCGGTGCCATCTCTTTTCTTCCAATACCAGTCGCCCATCTTCCCGTCACTGATCGTAAAGACCTCTTTGTAGAGCTCATTATTGACCCCAGTTAAATTGAGTGAACTTTCCACCTTCTGCGGCTGTTCGGACCGGATGATCTCCAAAGCGCGTTCAGGCGTTGCAGCGGTGATCAGTCCCCAGACGGCATCGCCATAGGGGTCATCATCAAGATTTCGTGTCAGCTGATGAAGACGTTGAACAATGATGCGCCCTGTTATTTCAGGTCGTGTTACAACAGCCAAATAGCGAGGCGAAAGTTTGCGGAGCTCACTCTTGGCATCAAGGACCGAAAAGTCGTAAATCAACAGGTGTGCATTGTGCTTTTTGACCAGTGCGTCGGCAACACCTTTCCAACCCTCGTCTTGATAGGTCTTTGATGAGACCAGAACAACATAAGAAGGATTTTTCGCCTTTCTATTCAAGATAACTTTGCAGGTACCATTCTGCGTTCCGTTGCACTCGTCATCAACTGAAGTCGGACCCCGTTTAGCAGGTTTTTCGGATGCGGCAAACATCTCCTCTTTT
>CAIZQW010000315.1 GCA_903935195.1 uncultured bacterium | reverse complement strand
TGCTTCAAGGGTTGGAAAATCCAACGACCCCTGCTGTAAAGCCAGCCGAAGTAACCCCGCCGCCACCACCTCCCCCAGCTGCAGAGACACCCGCCGTACCCGCCCCTGAAAAACCCGCTGCCCCTGCGCCCGAAAAACCCGCTACCCCTGCGCCCGAACCTGCTCCTGCGACACCCGCTCCTGAAAAGCCCGCAGCTCCTGCGCCCGAACCTGCTCCTGCGACACCCGCTCCTGAAAAGCCCGCAGCTCCTGCGCCCGAGCCTACGCCAGCGACACCTGCCCCGGTGACACCCGCCCCAGAAAAACCCGCTACCCCTGCTCCTGAATCTACACCCGCTACCCCTGCCCCTGAAAAACCCGCTGCTCCAGCGCCCGAGCCTGCCAAGCCAGTTGTTATAGCCAAAGAACCTCAATCCGCTGTTGGAGAGCTTCTTGGGCTCCTGACGGAAGAGCCGCTTGCTTCACCAAGGCCTGTAGTGGAAGTAAAGCCTGTAGCAGAAGTAAAGCCTGTAGCCGAAGTAAAGCCTGTAGCCGAAGTAAAGCCTGTAGCCGAAATAAAGCCTGTAGCCGAAGTAAAGCCTGTAGCTGAAGTAAAGCCTGTAGCTGAACCCACTCCAGATGCAGTGCCTACGCCTGTCGTTGGAAGCGAGCCAGCGGTTGTTCCAGTGAAGCCCGTACAACTCTCGGATGAGAACAGTCAGGTCGTCTCTGAATTGAATACATTGGAGATGATCCGCCTGAAATCCATGGATGAACATGGTTCAAAATTGCTAACAGATGCGGATAAATCGTTCAAAAAAGGCGACTACATGCTCGCGATCGAGCAATACAAACAGGCTCAACTCTTCATCGTCAATCGCCCCGCAAATGCACTGGCCCGTCAGCGTGCCACGGACGGCGAGTCGGAATCTTATTATCGTGAAGCATCCCAGCTCTTCAAGATGCGCGAGTTCGAAAAAGCAAAAGCTATGGCAGGAGAGGCTCATCGCCGTGGACATGTCAATGCGGCGCGCCTGCTTGAGCTTATCAAAAAAGAACCTGAGAAGGCGACTCTCGATAGCACAACGATTTCACATCGTTTGAACGAACAGTCCTATAAATCGCAGCGCGACGAAATTCGTAAACGTCTGCGTCGTTCACGGCAATACTTTACAACCGCTGAATATGACAAGGCGATCGAAGAGTGCGAGTTGGTGTTACGTGATTACCCACAAGATCCTGATGCGATTGAGCTCCGGAAGCATATTGCTGAGCACATGCATGTTGTGGCTGAGTCAGAATTTTTAGCGACCCGTGAAATGATGATCAAAGATGTGGTTAAGGCATGGACACCTGATCGTTATGCTTCAGATAGCCCACAGTTGCCCTCGACAGGATTTCAGGTGGTCACAAAGGCGCAAACCGTGGCGATCAGTGATACAAAGACAGACGAGCAACTGATGGGCAAGAAGTTGAAGAAAATCTTGATTCCTGAAGTGACCTTCCGTCCGCCAGCGACGATCGTTGATGCCATTGACTTCTTCAAGCAGGCCAGTATTGACTATGATGATCCTGAAATTCCCGTGGATCAACGTGGCGTCAACTTTGTTTTGAAGCTTCCTCAATCAGCACCCGCAGCAGCCCCTGCCGCAGGAGGAACCGCCGACATCTTCTCTTCAGCTGCAACCGCCACAACGGGTATCCCGAGTATCCCGGCGATCAGCGCTCGTTTTCTTAGCCTCTATGAATCGCTGAAGTTGGTTTGCGATGTGACAGGCATGAAGTTCCGGATTAGCGGAAAGATTGTGACGATTGTTCCATCGAACGATCCAGATCAGCTACTCATGACCCGTAATTATAACGTCTTATCCTCTTTGACGGATCGTATTACCAGCGCCTCCGCGGAACTTCGTCCTGTCGGCGCTGGCGCGAAAGCTGACGGTGCTTTTGAGGCCAGTAACATGGGTGTGGCCAGAGACGAAGACAAGTGGAAACAGTTCTTCCAGCAGATGGGTGTCAAATGGCCGATCGGCTCCTCGGTTTCCTATCTGGCGACCATTGGCAAACTTCGTGTCACCAACACCCAAGAGGAGCTTGCGATGTTCGAGCAAGTTCTTGAAGACCTAAATGTCACCCCGCGTCTGGTGGAAATCGAGACACGCTTTGTTGAGGTTTCTCAAAATGACTTGAACTCACTGGGCTTTGAATGGCTACTCAATGGTGACTTCAGTTGGAGCGCAGGAGGCTTCCTGAAAAACGCTCTTGATTTGAAGGAGTTCAGCAACACGTCAGTACCGATTCTTGATGCGTTGGGAAATCAGGTCTTTAATGCAGATGGTACGCCAATGTCGGGCTATGCGCCCTATGCCCAGCCAGGTGCTTTAAACGATCCTTTCTACGGTGCAGGTCAATACGGCAGAGTCCCAGTCAAGGGACACAATATGGGAATGAATGCTATAGATGGAAAGACAGGAGGATACACGACGGGTCAGCGGTATCTTAGTACCGAGGGCAATCCTATCGTGGGTGAGACAGGCTCGGTAAACGATAAGTTTATGAAGCTGAATGCCTTTATTGGAGGCGCTGATATCTCCATGATCCTGCATGCGCTCTGTCAGCGTTCTGACACGGATGTGCTCTCTGCCCCAAAGGTGACCACAAAGTCAGGACAGGAAGCGATTATCAAGGTCGTGACCGAGTACATCTATCCGAGTGAATTCAATGTGCAGATCTCGCAACAAGGCAATCAAGGAGGAGGAGGCGCAATTGGTGGCGGTGGTGGTACTGGCGCTCCTATTGCGATTGTTGAGCCTCAAAACTTTGTGACCCGTGAAGTGGGTGTGATTCTTCAGGTCGTTCCAGAAGTTTCTTCTGAAGGTCAGATGATCAATTTGACCATGAAGCCACAGGTGGTTTCTGAGCCAGTCTGGAAAAACTATGGAACCAAGATGCCAGTACCGGAGGTTCCTAGGTTTGACCCGTTAACAGGAATATTGCTGCCCAGTGGTCCGCCAGAATATATCGAGTTGCCCATGGAACAGCCCTTCTTTACAGTGCGCTCGGTAGAAACACAGTTGCTCGTCTACAATGGCGCGACCGTTGTGATGGGTGGGCTGATCACGGAGCAGCGCAAGACGATGGAGGACAAAATCCCATTCCTTGGCGATATTCCTTACCTTGGACGCTTATTCCGGAGTCGCTCGGAAAAATCAGAAAAACGCAATCTCCTTATTTTTGTAACTGCGAGGTTGGTTGATCCTGCTGGTCGTATGGTGCGTACCAGCGGCAATGAATCATCTTCTGCTCTGCCCACGCCAGGTCTGACACCTTCAGGACCTGCAGCAGCCCAGCCGTAAGCTGTGTTGCAGAAATAGTGTAGAGCAGAGACTATCGCTGGAGTTAGTAAAATGAGATACGACTCGTGTTTCTTGAACACGAGGAGTCTCATTTAAAACGTCTCCGAATATCCCCCTTCATGTCTTTTTCAGTAGCTATAACAGGTGGAATTGCCTGTGGCAAAAGTCTCTTTGCGACGTACCTTCAACAATGGGGTCTTGAGCTCTTGGATGCCGATGATGTGGTTCATGCCTTACAAGCCCCAGGCGGTGAGGCTGTGGAGCCACTACGTTTGAGCTTTGGGGAGCACGTGATCGCACCCGACGGGAGTGTGGATCGGAAGGCTTTAGGCGCATTAATCTTTAGTGATGCAGAGGCGCGGAAGAGGTTGAATCAGATCATGCATCCCTTGGTGCGCCGGAAGATTCAGAGCTGGCTCTGTGAGCCAGGAGGGAGTGGTGTAAAAGGTGTTGTCATCCCGCTGCTTTATGAGGTGGGATGGGAGAAAGATTGGGATTTGATTATTTGTGTTACAAGTCATACGCAAACACAAATTGATCGGTTAATGCGGTTCAGGGGGCTTTCCGCCGAACAAGCCCACCAACGTCTGGCTTCGCAAATGCCGATTGCAGAAAAAGCTGCACGGGCGGATCTGACGGTTAACAATAATGCTGGCGAAGAAGAGCTGGCTTCTGAGGCGAAGCGTATTTATCGCCTCTTGATGGAGAAAATCCGAATATGAGTACAGAACATGAAGGTTCTGAAATGAATGGACATCCGGCAGCACCCAGCGCAGATGTTCCGCCGACGAAATGGGCACGCTTTACCGTGCGTCCAGCAGTGAATCATCCCGTTGCTAAACCTTCTGGCGCGCGAGATCATCAGCGTCATGGAGGCTCTGAGCATGGTCATGTCACTGGCAATGGCCATGTCAGCCAAGGTGCCGTGCACCATGAGCACCATGCACCTGCTTCAGCTCCTGCTAAGCAAGGCGGAGGTGGACGCGGACGCCGCCCACAAAAACAACACAACAATAATCCACGCGGACGCGGACGCGGCAAGCCGAACCAACAAGGGTCTAAGTTGCCTCCAGGAATGGGGGACTATGAAGCAATGCCAGAAGAAGCTACTTATACACCTTCAGAAATGAGACCCGTGCAAGCACCTCATGTGCCTGTTATGGATCCGCATGAGGGGGCTAATATCCAGCATACGCTTCCTCCGCCCGGACCTGTCGTGGAGATTTACCAGCCACCATTCGCAGAGAAGCTTCCAGATTTGCATCTGACAAGTCTGCAAAAGATGGAGATCGCTGAGCTGCATACCTTGATTCCTCATGCGAATCCTGAGGATTTGTCGTGTATGCGCAAGCATGAGATCATCTTCGAAGTCATCCGTAGTTATCTGCGGCGTGGCGGTGTTGTGATCACTAGCGGTGTCTTGGAAATCCTTCCTGACGGTTATGGCTTCCTGCGTTCTCCCAAAAACAACTATCTCCAGTGTCCAGAGGACGTCTATGTCTCTCCCTCCCAGGTTCGTCGCTTTGGGTTGCGCACCGGGGATGTGATTGAAGGACCGGTTCGTGATCCCAAGGAGAAAGAACGCTTCTTCGCATTGGGGCGTGTTGACACCATGAACGGCAAACCGCCTGTTGAGGCAAGACGGACGGTCTACTTTGAAAATCTGACACCGCTCTTCCCTGATCGTCGTATTGTGCTGGAGACCAAGGCAGAGGAGTATTCGATGCGGGTGATGGATATCTTCACGCCGATCGGCTTCGGGCAGCGTGGTCTGATCGTTGCACCTCCGCGCACAGGTAAGACGGTTCTTTTGCAGAAGGTGGCCAATTCGATCTCTGCGAATCATCCTGATGCGATGCTCTTCATCTTGCTCATCGACGAGCGCCCTGAAGAGGTCACAGACATGCAACGTAACACCAAGGCCCAAGTCATTAGCTCGACCTTTGACGAGGCCCCAGAGCGCCATGTCCAGGTCGCAGAGATGGTGATTGACGTCGCCAAACGCCAAGTTGAGAATGGGAAGGATGTCGTCATCCTTCTGGACAGTATCACGCGTCTGGCTCGTGCCTACAATACAGTGCAGCCGAACAGTGGTAAGATCCTCTCAGGGGGCGTTGATGCGAATGCGCTGCATAAGCCCAAACGTTTCTTTGGAGCAGCCCGAAACATTGAAAAGGGCGGCAGCTTGACGATCATTGCGACGGCGCTCGTGGATACGGGAAGCCGCATGGATGAAGTGATCTTTGAAGAGTTTAAGGGTACCGGCAACATGGAGCTTTGCCTCGACCGCCAGTTGGTTGATAAGCGCGTCTTTCCGGCCATTAATATCGAAAAGTCAGGAACCCGTAAGGAGGAATTGCTGCTCTATCCAGACGAGCTCAATCGGACCTGGATTTTGCGCCGTGCTCTCAATGGGGTCCCCCCTGTCGAGTGCATGGAGATGGTAATTAAGCGCCTGAAGGGGAGCAAGACCAATGCCGAGTTCTTGATGGGAATTAAGGACTCCTAGAGCATGTTATTTAATGTGTAGTTCCTCACAGAGGCATCCACCTTCGCGGATACGCCTTCCACCTTCGCCAAGGCTACGGCGGATAAAACGGTGGACAGGCAGAGAGCACAGAGAAAATTGATACTTCAACTGGATTCCTCCGTGAACTCTGTGGGCTCTGTGAGAAAAAAACGGCTACACTTTTAAGAAAATGCTCTCTGAATGAGCCAAAAATTCACAGTCGCTTTGCGCCCTTCGTAATTGAAGGGCGCCTCGCTTTGTGCTAAACTCCATAATTCACGTTTTTGAAAGGGTTAGAAGAATGAAGATTGATAAGTTAGAGATGGAATCCTGTCGCGTCAAGATCACAGTCAAGGCGGAGTCTGAAGAGACGCGCAAGGATTATGACGCTGTTGTGGCATATTTTGTGAAAAACGGGCGTATCCCTGGCTTTCGGGTTGGGAAGGCTTCCGTTGATGTTATTAAAAAGACCTTTGGTAACGAGATCCGCGATGAGGTGAACAACCGTCTGTTGCGTTCTTTATACCAGTCGGCTCTCGAGCAGGAAAAGATCCAGCCCGTCAACCTCGTCAATATCGAAGATGTTCGTTTTTCGCCAGAGACGGGCATGACCGCCTCTTTTCTGGTTGATGTTGCACCAACCATCAAGATCCCGAACTACAAGAAGTTCTCCCTCAAGTTTGAGGCTCAGCCAGTGACGGATGAACAGGTGTCTGAGCGCCTGACCCATATCCGTGAGGCATTCGCAAAGTTTGAGAAGGCGCCAGACGGCTATGTTATTCAGCGCGATGATCTGGCGTGCATTGATTTTGAAGGCAAGGTCAATGGAGAGCCCATCAAGACGCTTTGTCCAGAGGCTGCACCGATTGCCGAGGGCAAGGGCCACTGGCTACAGGTCAATGATGAACGCTTCCTGCCACAGTTGGTGGCTGCCGTCGTTGGCATGAAGAGTGGCGAAACCAAGACCGCTGAATTTGTCTTTGAGGGCGACCATCTGCCAGAGGCGCTCAAGAATCAGCCGGCTGTCTATACCCTCACCGTCGGAGAGGTTCGTCAGCGTGTTTTGGCTACGGATGAGTCGATCGTCGAGCAGATGAAGGTCGAGAGCATTGACAAGCTGCGTGAGAGCACGCGCGAGCGTCTTGCTGAACAGGCTACGCATACGGCGACTCGCAAGTTTGAGTCTGATATCCTTGAAAAACTCTTGGAGAAGGCCGAGTTCGATCTTCCTCAATCTGAGCTGGAACGGGAGATCAACGAGACGCTCGGACGTATGGCAGAAGAGGCAAGCCAACGTGGCGCAACCAAGGAAGATCTTGAAAAGAACCGCGCGGAAATTGTCGAGAGCGCAACCTCCATGGCTCGCCGTCAGTTGCGGATACGCTACATGCTGGCCGCCATTGGTGACGCAGAAAAGGTTGAAGCGACTGAAGCGGATATCCAGGAGTGGTTGGAGGAGGCAGCAGGGGAGTATCACTTGACGCCTGTCCAGTTGCGTGCGCGTATCGAGAAGAATGAGCGGATGGCTGAGCTGCGCGGTCAAGTGCGCAATCAGAAGGTTATCAAGATGCTGGTGAATCAGTTGAAGGCATAGAAGGACGAATATGAATATTGAAAAAGCATCGATGTTGGTTCCTATCGTGGTTGAGCAAACCGGACGTGGCGAACGTTCGTGGGACATCTACTCACGTCTGTTGCAAGATCGTATCGTCTTCATCGGTTCGGGCATTGACGACTCTGTCAGCAATCTCATCATTGCTCAGCTCCTCTTTCTGCAATCGCAAGATGCGACAAAGGAGATCTCAATCTATATCAACTCGCCGGGCGGCTCGGTGACCGCAGGCTTGGCGATCTATGATACGATGCAGTATCTCACCTGTGACATTGCAACCTATTGCGTCGGCCAAGCAGCTAGCATGGGTGCTGTCTTGCTCGCGGCTGGGCGTAAAGGAAAGCGTTTCTCCCTGCCCAACGCACGAATCATGATTCATCAGCCTTGGGGCGGTGCAGAGGGTAAGGCGTCGGATATCAGCATTGCCGTTAAGGAGATCCTGCGCTTGAAGGATCGGCTGAACGAGATTCTTGCGTTTCATACGGGTAAGCCCTTCGCGACATTGGCCGCTGATGCTGACAGAGACTTCTTCATGTCGGCAGAAGAGGCAAAGAATTATGGACTGGTTGATGAGGTTCTCGTCAAGCGGCCCCAGGAGAAATAAGGAATGGCTCGGAAATCAACACCAGGTTTAACCTGTTCTTTTTGTGGCAGGAGTGAGGCTGAGACCCAACTCCTGATCCCTGGTCCGGATGGTAATATCTGCGGAGATTGCGTAGAGGTCTGTACCCAGCTCCTCGCCGATCAGCGGCCGAAAGGCGCCAAGGGTGCGCCAAAACTGGCCAAACTGACCGTGCCGGCGCCGAAGGCGATCAAGTCCTTTCTCGATGAGCATATTATTGGACATGACCAAACGAAAAAGCTTCTCTCGGTCGCCGTGCATAACCACTACAAACGGCTGATGCAAGAGGAGAGCAAGCCAGATCCTCGTTTTGCAGATGTTGAGATTGAAAAGAGCAATATCTTGATTATCGGGCCGACAGGGTGCGGTAAGACGCTCTTTGCACGTACTCTCGCGAAAATGCTGGATGTCCCCTTTGCAATCGCTGATGCCACCACGCTGACGGAGGCTGGGTATGTCGGTGAAGATGTCGAAAATATTTTGCTCTATCTAATCCAGGCTGCGGATGGCGACATCCCCCGTGCTGAACGTGGCATTGTCTACATTGATGAAATTGACAAAGTTGCACGCAAGACTGAGAATGTCTCGATCACACGCGATGTCTCGGGTGAAGGCGTACAGCAGGCCTTGCTGAAGATTTTGGAAGGGACAGTTGCGCGCGTGCCGCCCCAAGGGGGACGCAAGCATCCGCAACAGGAATACCTGAAGATTAACACGCGGAACATCCTCTTTATCTGTGGTGGCGCCTTTGTGGGCCTCGACTCGATCGTCAAACAGCGCGAGGGACGTCGGAGCATCGGTTACAAGGAGGTCATCAAGGAACACGGACCTTCGAGTGCCGCAGCGATGGCCGCCAAGCCGCTGGAAGTTCAGCCTGAAGATTTAATCCGCTTTGGTTTGATCCCTGAGTTTACGGGCCGGCTCCCTGTCCTCGCCTCGATGGCGGAGATGACAGAGGATGATCTCGTTCGTGTGCTGACGGAACCCAAAAATTGCCTCGTCCATCAGTATCAGAAGCTTCTGGCTATGGAGGGGATCGATCTCACCTTTGAAAAGGAAGCTTTGCGCGAAATGGCGCGGCTTGCGATGAAACGGAAGGCCGGTGCGCGCGGTTTGCGCGCGGTCATGGAATCGTTCATGATGGAGATCATGTACGAGGCTCCCGGACAAAAGAACTTGAAGACGATTAATATCACAGCAGAGAAGGTGCGGGCCTCTTCCTTGGCGGTCTAAGGACTTGCTCAGAAACAGACGATAGGACAGTTATGTTAGTGACGCTACTCAAATCAAAATTGCACCACATTCGTGTGACCGAAGCCAATAAGGATTACGAGGGCAGCCTCACCTTGGATGAGGACCTCATGGACACTGTCGGCATCTTGCACTATGAGAAGGTCTTGGTTGCAGATGTCGAAAACGGTAATCGGTTTGAGACGTATGCCATCCGGGGACCCCGTGGCAGTGGGGTGTGCTGTTTAAATGGTGCGACGGCTCACTTGGGAACGGTCGGTGACCGCTTAATTGTGATGGTCTGGTGCCATGCTTCAGAGGCTGAACAACGACTGCACCAGCCTAAAGTCGTGCGACTCGACGAGAAGAATCGGATCGTTGCGTCGGCAAAATAAAACGTCAATCAGGAGGACGAAATGATGGGGAGCAAAAGTCCGCCAACACGTCGAAATCTCCTATCTTGGCTCCTTCGGGCAGGAACAGGCTCTGTTGTGGCTGCCTTGGTCTATCGTGCTTCTGGATTTCATCGCTCAGGTCGGATGGTCTGGCAACTGGATCCGCGCAAGTGTATCCAGTGTGGCAAGTGCGAGACCGCATGTGTGCTTCAACCCTCTGCCGTTAAATGTACGCATGGCTATGCCATGTGCGGTTATTGTAAGCTCTGCTTCGGCTTCTTTAAGCCAGACGCCCCTCGTCTCGATGAGGCCGCTGAAAATCAAATCTGTCCCACAGGCGCCATTACGCGTAAGTTCATCGAAGCACCCTATTTTGAATACTCTGTCAAGGAACCGCTCTGTACAGGCTGTGGCCTCTGTGTGAAGAGCTGCGCCAACTTCGGGAACGGGTCTCTCTATTTACAGGTGCGTCATGATCGTTGCAAGAATTGCAACACCTGCCGCATCGCAGAACTCTGCCCTGCTCAAGCCTTCGTGCGCGTACCAGAAGAGTCGCCTTATCTGCTCAAGGAAAAACTGTGAACCACCATTCGGCAGTGTACTATGAGTGAAAGAATATTAACCGCAAAGAACGCAAAGAACACAGAGAAAATTTCTAGATTAAAGCATTGTTCTTTGTTTTCTCTTTCTTTGCGCTCTTTGTGTTCTCTGTGGTTAAAATCTGTTGCCTCTTTTAGGATGAAGCTGGCCGTGGGCAGTTGGTTGTTGGCGTTGAGTGCGCAGGCGGAGTCGCGCTTTCCAAAACCTCAGTTTGACACGGGGCATGTGGTGCCAGAGGCTTATCATCCGCCCGTCACAGCTGTCGTCTCTGAGGTGGCAGATGTCGCCTTACTTTTTGTGGCTTTGTGTGTTGCAACGTGGCTTGTGCATCGCGTGCGTTCGCGTCGCTGGATCCTGGCCTTCTCGCTGCTCTGCCTGGTCTGGTTCGGCTTTATCCGGCAGGGTTGCTTCTGTCCGGTCGGTGCGATCCAGAATGTGGCGGTCGCGGCATGGCAGGGTGGGGGACTCGCCCTTGGTATTGCCGCATTCTTCGCCCTTCCGCTCTTGTTCGCCCTCCTCTTTGGACGCGTCTTTTGCTCTGCGGTCTGTCCGCTCGGCGCGCTTCAGGATCTCTTTATCGTTCGACCCCTGCGTGTCCCGCGCACGGTGAATGCGGTCCTTCGTCTGATCCCCTTGATCGTCCTCCTCTTCGGCGTGGTTTATACGCTGAATGGAGCCGGCTATCTGATTTGCCGGACCGACCCCTTTGTCGGACTTTTCCGTAGGAGCGCGCCATTGCCGCTCTTATTGACTGGTATGGCTGTGCTCTTGCTGGGCATGGTGCTTGCACGTCCCTATTGCCGCTATTTCTGTCCCTATGCTGTCCTGTTGGAGATCTGCTCGCGTTTAGCGTGGGATCCCATCAAGATTACCAAGGCGACATGTATCAACTGTCGCCTCTGCGTGGGGGTCTGCCCGGTTGAGGCCGTAGAGATCCCGCGCGAGGACCCCAGCGCGTCTACGCGCGCACTTCGCTTCCGTCTCTTTGTTCGTCTGCTC
>CAIZQW010000314.1 GCA_903935195.1 uncultured bacterium | reverse complement strand
CTGTTTGATACCCCGTCCGGGGAGACACTCTCAGTTCCGGTTCGCGACTATCGGGAACAGTATGTCGCCCTTTTAGGAAACACCCGCGAAGCAGGCTTCTACCTGGCTCGGGTGAACCTGCAAGCGGAGAGCAAGCCGATCGCCGTCAATGTGGACACGCAGGAATCCTTGGTGAAGAGCCTATCGGTGTCGGAAGCTGCAAAAGCGCTTGAGGGTTCAGGACTCCGGTTGATGCGGTCCGAAGCGGAATTGCTCGCTAGCGTGGAAGAGACCCGTACCTCGCGTTCCCTGTCGCATTTCTTGCTTTGGATGGGATTAGCCTTTCTCGTGATTGAGAGCCTTTTTGCGTTGGGGCTTCAGCGGGTGAGGAAGCAGTAGGAAGTAGGCAGTCGGCAGGAGCAGTTGGCAGTTGGCAGTAGATTGAGAATTTTTACCGCATAGAACGCAGAGAACACAGAGGAAAGAGATGCAGAACAGATTTCAAAACCAACGAATTTAGAAATTGATCTTTGCGATCTTTGTGTTCTTTGTGGTTAAAAAATGATTGATAAGGTTAACGATGAATTGGCTTCTAAATAGTATCGGGATCAAAGAGCTGATGTGGGGACGCCCCGCATCAATGCTTGTGGTCATGCTGGCCATCGCTGGTATTCTACTTCTGGTCGCGATGTTGTATCGGCGACAGGCAGGGGTGCCCAAGCGCATACGCCTCGGCTTGGTTGTCGCACGGTTGCTGGTCTTGGGCTTACTGGTGGCTGCGTTATTTGAGCCCATCGCTGTACGCGAGCGCACCCAGCAGATCAAGCGTCGTTTGTCCGTACTCATTGATGTCTCGGCGAGCATGTCCATCAAGGATCAACGGAAGCGCCCTGCTGATGTGATTGAGGCTGGAGTAGCCTTGGGCCTTCTGCCCCTCTCTGCGACGACGGATGTCAATCGGGCGGTGATTGAGCTCGACACGAAACAACGTGAGGCGATTGCTGCGGCATCACGTGTGGACCTTGCAGGAAGTTTGATCCAGAAGACGGCGAAGCCCATCTTTCAGTCACTCGGCAAGTCGCTCGACATTGACTATTATGTCTTTGGAAGCACGCTGCGCCTGCTCGGTAATGAAGAGATGAGACCCATCCCTTCCTTGCAGGGGCTTGTCGCCGAGGAGTCGGGGACCTCGATTTCAGAGTCCTTGGAAGCTGTCTCTAAAACAGGCCGGGGCATACCGCTGGCGGGTATTGTCCTCCTGTCTGACGGACTGGAAACCTCTTCCCGTCGTGCGGAGACCGTGCTGAACAACCTTGGCATCCAGGGTGTTCCCGTGTATGCGATTCCACTGGGGCTTGCTGATCCGGATGATGTATCAATCCGGAATATTGTCATGCAGGAGGTGGCTTTTACAGGTGACAAGGTTCCTGTCCGCGTACAAATCCGGTCCAAAGGGTATGAAAAGCGTACGGTCAACCTAGCTGTGAAGCTGAATGGCCGGAGCGTGGCCAGCCGCAGGATCAAGTTGGCGGGCGGACTTCAGTTTGAGGATATCTTTTTTAATGTGGATCTGAGCGAAAAGGGAGCGGCCAAGGTTGAGGTGAGCTTGGAGCCTTTTGCTGACGAGGCGACCGCAGAGAATAACGTCGTTGCGCGCAGCGTGAGGGTTGTGAACGAAAAGATTAATGTGCTCTGCATTGAAGGCAGTGCGCGTTGGGAGTTTCGCTATTTGCGTGCGATGCTGAAGCGCGATCCGCGCATCAATGCGACCTTTATCGCGACGCGCTCCGGACCTGAAATCGCCCGCAATTCCACGGAGTACATTGCTCGTTTCCCGGAGCGCCGCGAGGAGGCGTTTAAGTATGATCTGGTGATTCTCGGCGATGTGGATTCAGCCTTTTTCAGCGGCGATGAGTTTTTGAGGCTGGAAGAGCTTGTCAGGGAGCGCGGGGGTTCGCTTCTGATGCTGTGCGGTTCAAGGTACGCTCCATCAAGTTATGCCGGGACTCCGGTCGAGAAGATGCTCCCAGTGAAGTTCCAGCCCGAGGCCGAGTGGGAAGCCGTGGATGACAGTGTCTATCCAGTTCTGACACCAGAGGGGAAGAGCAGTCTCGTGATGACACTGGAGATGGACCAGGAAGAGAACGACAGTGTCTGGAGTCGCGTGGCGCCGCTGGACCAGATACCGCCCTTACTGGAGCCTCGTCCAGGCGCAACGGTTCTGGCGACACTCTCGGACACGCGGTCGCGTGCGAAACAATATCCGTTGGTCGCCTGGCAACGCTACGGAACAGGCAAGTGTATGATGATCGGCACGGATCGCATGTGGTTGCTTCGTTTCAAAACCGGTGACAAATATCACTGGCGCGTCTGGTCGCAGTGCATCCAGTTTCTCACGCTCTCGCGCTTGATGGGTGAGCACAAGCGGATACGTCTTGAAACGGATCGTGCGATCTATTCTGTCAACGGGCAGGCGCAGATCTATGCCCATCTGCTCGATGACAGGTTCGAGCCGATACTTCAGTCGGGTTTTGTTGTCAGCGTGCGTTCTTTAGATGTTCCAGGAGCTCCGCCACAGAATTTAACCCTGCGGCCGGATGCAGGTAATCCAGGACTCTATGAGGGTTATTTCTCGCCGACAAAGCCCGGACGTTATCAGGTGGAGGCCAACGCGACGGACCGTTCCCTGGCCAGCGCGACCGAGTTTCAGGTCGCGGATGTTGAGCCGGAGATGGATGATACGGCCATGCAACTCGAACACCTGCGCAGAATTGCTGACCTTTCCGGCGGGAAATGCCTGAGCACTTTAGAGGTCAGCGAACTTCCTTCGTTGTTGAAACTCGAACCGTACTCAACGACGTTTACGACGGAGGTTCCGCTCTGGGACAATGGATGGCTGGCTCTAGTACTGGTGACGCTGATGGGGCTGGAATGGCTTGTGAGACGGAGGTACGATCTGCCGTGAGGCAGTAGGCAGTTGGCAGTGGCAGTTGGCAGTGGTAGAGGACGGAGACCGCGAACAGGATTAAGAGGATTTAAACGGTGAACAATACACAAGAGCAAAAACTGGATGCTAGCCTAAAGGCTGTGTGGCGCAGGGAGCAAGGGCTGCGGCT
>CAIZQW010000313.1 GCA_903935195.1 uncultured bacterium | reverse complement strand
TCCCATCCGCGATCTGATCAACGAACGTCGCCCTACCCTCTTTATCCGTGAACGCGCCCGCGAACTCGGGATGCGGACCATGCGCGAGGATGCGATCCGTAACGTCCTTGACGGCTATACGACAGTTGATGAAGTCTTGCGGTATACGTAGTTTTTAAAATAAGGGAGATGGAGACATGATCAGCAGATATGGGGGATGGGCGATGCTGGCAGGCATCGCTCTTTGTTTAGGCTGTGTGGATACAGGGGTCCTGCGAGCCACGCATGGACGGACAGTCCTGAAAGCTTTTGAGAGCGCCGTAACCGATGCGACGACCGAGGTGGAACAGGGCGTTGTTTCAATCAAGATTAAGACCGACCAGGCCAAGTCCCAGCAGATGGGACTGTTCATGCTCGGGGAAGCCATGGGCGGTGGCGGATCGCTGAACGGACTCATCCTCACAAAAGCAGGCCATGTGCTGGTTCCCAAGGTGATCAAGCCAGAGCAGACCAAGCGGCTGGAGGTTTGGGTCGGGGAAAAAGAGTATGTGGCCAAGTTTATAAAAGCAGACGACCAGCTCGGCATGAGTATCTTGAAGATTGATACCGAGGACACCCTCTCTCCTGTCGATATTACAAAATATGAGGATCTCAAAATCGGCCAATGGGGTATTATCATCGAGGCAGGCGATGAGATGACCGACTACAAGAAGCTGAAGCGACTGACCTTCTGCAGTAGCACCGTAGACGATTTTTACCGGCAATTCATTATGGACAATGAGGCGGCGATGTCCATGCCCAATGGGGCTCGGCCTGATGGCGCGCTGCTCATCAACAGCCAGGGAAAGATTGCTGCGATTCGGCTGGGAGGCAAGATGTTCTCCATGGCTGATTTGAGCGAGGGTATCCTCGAGCTGGTTGCGGAGGCCACAACCGAGAAAAAACAGACAGACGATTCAAAAAAGAAGGCGTGGTTTGGGGTGGCGACGGACTCAGTCAATAAAGATTACGCGCTTTCAAAGAACCTGCCCAGTAGTAGCTTGTGGGTTGCTTATGTGTTTGCGGGGAGTCCGGCGGAAGCCGCTGGCGTCAAGCAAGGCGATCTTATCACAGAGTTTAACGGCAAACCGCTCAGGCTTAAAGGGGCGCGGGTCGCTTACTATTTAGGCAAAGCTATCCGTCCGAAGGAGGGCAAGCCGTTCAGTATTACGGTCCTCCGAAATAACGTCCGGAAAGAACTTACTGGCACGTACACCAAGCACCCCGAGGAGGAGACGCTCCGGGCGCAGGATCTGGGGCTGACCGTGAAGAAAACGACCGATGAGGATGTGTTTTCCAGGGGCCTTTCCCTGAATACCGGGGTATTGATTAAAGATGTGGAAAAGGGGAGCCCGGCTGCAACGAGTGGGAGTTTCCGGCAGAGCCTGCTTTATCCGAATGACGTAATTGTGGAGATGGCGGGTAAGCCGACGCCCACGATTGCGGAGTTCAGCGCTGTGCTGGAGTCGTTGCGAAGCGAGAAGCCCGCCATCGTGTTAGTGAAGTTTTATAGAGGGATTGCCACAGGCTATGCCGCGCTGAATCTCAGCAAGAACAAATAAGGAGATTTTGTGAAAAAAACAATTTTTTTAGTAGCAATCAGTCTTGTCTGCGTTCCGCTGAAAACAATTCTGGCAGCAGATAAGTCAAAAACGCAGACGTCGGCCCAGGACATCCCCGATGAAATCGTCAAGAAGGTGGATCCCGCGGTGGTTTGCATCATGCACGAGGGCGCGTGTGGCAGTGGCTTTGTGATTTCCAAGGATGGCTACATCATCTCAAACGGGCATGTGGTGCAAGGAACCGATTCCGAAAAACCGCTGACACCGGCAAAGCTGATTACGGTGATTACCTCCGATGAGAAAAAATACCGCGCCAAAGTTCTGGGCTTTTGCATGAATCCTGATGTCTCGCTCCTGAAGATTGAGCCAGAGGGGGAGATGACACCTGTGGAGTTTGGCGACTCAACAACTGTAAAGATCGGCGAGAAGTGTTTTGCGGTGGGAGCCCCCTTAGGCTTGAAGCGCACCTACACCAGCGGCATCTTGAGCAGCGTTGACCGTACGGATCTTGGAACCTTCACAAAGGTCTTCCAGACGGATGCAGCCATCAATCCAGGCAACAGCGGGGGACCGCTCTTTGATCAGAATGGCCGTCTCATCGGGATCAACACCTATGGCATGGGACAGGCCAACAATTTGGGGTTCACGATTCCTGCGCAGGTCATTCAGGTCCTCAAAGATCACTTTTTGAAGCAGGGGCGGTTTATTCGTTCAGATTTGCCCGTGCTGATGCTAGGGGAGGTCTATGACGAAATGGCCAAGGCCCTCAAGGTCGACAAGGGGATTATCGTGGATTATGTGATGCCCCGTTCAGCCGCAGAGAAGGCGGGATTCAAGACAGGGGATATTATCACGGCGATCAACGGCAAGCCGACCTCAGCACGGACCAAGGCTGAGATGTTGGATGTCGAGTGGGAGATTACAATCAAGGACCCCGGCACTTCTTTAACCTTCACGGTTCTACGTGGCAAGCCAGATGCCTACACAACAGTCTCGCTCACCCTGAAGACAGAAGAGTCAGAACCTATTCCTGACACGAATTTCCCGGGCGAACTCATCACCTATCGGAACGACACGCTGGGCGTCGGATACCAACAGCTTGTCAATATTCAGAGAATTATTCAAAACATTACGCAAGAGACCGGCGTTATTTTGGATGTACAAGCACCTGAAAAAAACGGTGTTTTTGATAAAGCGGATCTCAAAAATGATGACATTGTTACAAAAGTCGCAGGTCGTACCGTGACCGATCCCGCCACATTCTGGCAAGAGCTAAAAACGTGTCTCCTCCGAAAAGACAGGTATATTGATATCACCGCTATCCGGCGCAAGGTAGAGATTCACACGACGCTGGCACCCTTTTATGAGTTAAAGGGCATGAAAATTGCGGTGGTGCTTTCCTCAAAGACGTCAGAGTATCTCGACTTGACCTTGCGCGAGCTCCTTTCCGATGGCGCGGAAATCACGATCGTCCAGGCCTCGAACGTTAAACCGGAGGTCAGTCAGGAGTACCTCTTCCCGCTCAAAAAACTTCAGGAGATCAAGGGGTCTAATTTTAATGCGGTCGTCTTTATGGATACCCAGGCAGGCAAGGAGCTCAGCCATAATCCAGAAGCCCTCCGAGTCGTCAAAGAGGCCTATGCCGCTCAGCATGTGCTGGCAGCCATCGGAGCCTCCTCGCTCGTCCTGCCGGCAGGCGAAGCCGAGATTTTGAAGAAGAAGATCACCACCAGCGAGGATGTTTCTTCAGAACTGATCACCAAGAAGGCCTTGTACACGGGAAGCAAGGTCGAGACGGACGAGAAGATCATCACGACGACGGGCTTTGACAAGGAGACGGTCAGAGGGTTCGTGAAAGCGGTGCGGCAGGTGACCAAGGGGACGGAGCTGATCGGGGAACAGGACCCAAAATAGTCTGTCGCAGGGGGGCACATGTTTTTCGACGGTTTTTCGCTAATGGGCGTTGCTTTTCTCGCCGACTTTTTGTAATATAAGGACTTAATTTGTCAGTTGCGTTGGGGTTTCACGGGGGAGAGACCATTGCGTAGCTTTAGTTTTAAAGAGAGTATGTTCAATGAGCTTCTTAGAATTTAGAGGTTTTTTGGTCGGAGCAGTTCTTGTTTTAGGGGGTATAGGGGCGGTTACCGCGCAACAGGCGGGGCAAGAGATTGTCTATCCGAGTGCGGCATTTGCAAAGCTGGATACCTTCGAGGGGCTCAATCTGGAAGATGCGGATAAGCTTTTTCAGAAGAGAGACTTCAAGGGCGCTTATGCGGCCTATAAGGCTTATTCCTTCGAATTCTCGAAGAGCAAATCGCTGCCCTATGTTCTTTTAAGAATGGGGCGTTGCCTGCACTACCTGGATAAACGATTTGAAGCGATCAAAGGCTATCAGGATGTTGTCGACTACTTCCCGGATGACGTTGTCTATTCAGCGGCGGCCCTCTACTACATCGGCGAATGCCATGGCCAGAACGGGGATGACAACAAGAAGCTGGCGGTCTGGGCGCGCTTGGTTAAGGATGATGACTATGTCAACCAGCCGAACTCGGGGACGGCGTTGGTCTTCTTAGGCAATGCCATGGACAAGCTCGGAAAGTTTGAAGAGGCCACGGAGTATCGTTGGCGTACGGCCGTGTTCTTTCTGCAGAGCAACCCGGGCGCGGCGCAAGCGGCGCGTGCCGCAGTCGCATACCACTATATCGTGCGCCGGCCCAATCATGAGAAGCTGAAGGCGTTCTACGTGGCCGCCAACGGCTTTGAAGGGCGGGGGGATAACACGGGAAAACCGCAGGAGGATGGGCGCTACTGGAACGCGGTGTTCAACAATGTGATGGTCGCGCAGGAGAACCGCGAGGACGCGGCCCGCTACTGGGGTGGCGCATTCGGCGACCTCTTCCCGAAGGATGACGGACTGCGGATCAGGTTGTTCGAACTGCAGTTGGTCTATGAAAAGGATATGGACGCCTGGGTGGCGCGGATGAACAAGCAGTTCGAATCCCAGCCCGTGACACTGGCGCGGGTCATTGGCTGGGTTCCCAGCTGGGCGCGGGAACCGAAACGGCAGTTGGAGTTCGCCTTGAAGCACGGCGGGCCCCTGATGGCCGCGGCTCCGCTGGCCGAGCGGATTCAGATGCTGCAGGCCCTGCGTGCCGAAGTACGCGCTTCGTTCTACGAGAAGTACGTTCAGCCGACCGTGGCGGGCTTGAAGCGGGAAGAGAAGATTTCACTGATGTGGGCGCTGCGCCATCCGCTGGGCCTGAACAATGAGGCGCAGTCGGTGATGCGGTCGGTCAGCCTCGATGGCATGAGCGACGAAGGCATCCAGGGCTACGCTTCCTTTGCCGCCCTCTACCTGGGCGAAGAGGACGTGATACGGATCCTTGCCCGCATGAAGGATTCCATGAACGCCACCAAGGCGCGTTTTGATTACTATCTGGCTCGCACGGACCGGAACCGGCCTTTCCAGGAGAAAGCCTTGGCAGAGATCCCAACGCTGAAGAAGGAGCCTAAATATGCAGGCCCCGGCCTGCTCTGGATTGAAGCAGACCTCCAAAGGGGGCTTGGCCGCTTGGAGGAAGCCATCAAGGCATACCAGGCGGCGAACCGTCAGCCGGATACCACCTGGGCTGTTACCGACTGTCTTGTGGCGCTCAAGCGGTATCCGGAGGCGATCCGCAATGTCCAGGGGCTGGAATCCGTGGGTGGCGCTGTTGCAGCGCAGGCCTGTTTCCGTGTTGCAGATATCTTACGGGTCAGCGGTGATAAGGGTAAAGAGGTGGAGCAGTTGCGGTTGGTGCTGCGCCGCTATCCCAAGAGCGGTGAAGCGAGTGCCGCGCACCAGCGTCTGGAAAGTTATGGCGTGAAGGTTATCGGTGGTGAAGCGAAGGCGGAGGAGTAGAGGCAGGGAGAAGTTGGCAGTAGGCAGTAGCAGTGGGCAGTGAACAGCCCCGTGAACAAGTAAACGAGTAACTTTATCAACGAATTAAACGAATTGAACGAATTCCAATTAGCTTAATTAGTTTAATTAGTTGAAAAACTCTTCAAGTTATAGGTAAGGCGGGGAGAAGTTGGCAGTAGGCAGTAGCAGTGGGCAGTG
>CAIZQW010000312.1 GCA_903935195.1 uncultured bacterium | reverse complement strand
TCCTTGACAATCGCCAAGCCCAAGCCTGTGCCGCCCTTCTTCCTGCTTTTGCCCTGCGAGAAGGGTTTGAAGATTTCCTTATGCTCCTCAGGAGCAATACCCTGGCCATAGTCTTGCACGCTGATCTGGATCTCCTCGTTTTTCAGACGCGTTTTAACTACGACGGGTCCACTTTCGCTGTATTTGATCGCGTTCGCCATCAAATTGATCAGCACCTGCATAATCTTGTCCCTGTCAAAGACGATCTCTGGCAGGTCTGCTTCAAGGTTTATGACCAGGTCCGATTTTCTCTCCCCTGCAAACAGGATGGCACCTGTATTGGCCTCCTTGACAAGTTCGTTTATCTTGTTTTTGCCCAGGTCATAGGCTGTCTTTCCCGCTTCCATCTTCTTAAACTCAAGGACATTATTGATCATACGGCCGAGACGGTCGACATTGCTCTTGGTAATCTCAAGCATTTCCTTCTGCCCGTCATTCAGCGTGCCCAGCACGCCCTCCAGGACAAGGTTTGTAGCCTCCTTGATCATGGCAAGCGGACTTCGAAGCTCATGGGAGACAGTGGAGGTGAACTTCGATTTGGCTTCCGCCATATCCAGGATCGCTTTCCCAGCAGCCTTCTGCTCCGTGATGTCAATGCCGATTCCAACCAAGCCAATGACCTGTCCGGTTGCATCCTTCATGGGCACCTTCGTGGTTGACCAGTATCGCAGATCGTCTCGTTCCGCGATCTTGACAGATTCTTCCTTGCCATAGAGTCCGACGCCTTCGCGCATGATACGCAGCTCATCCTCCATGTACTGACGCGCAAGCGCTTCCGGGTGATGTTGCAGATCTGTATGCCCCATCAGCGCTTCAGGACTGGACACCCCCATGTACTGCGCCAAGATCTTGTTGGCCACGAGGAAACGGCAGTCCGCATCTTTGACATAAACAGCATACGGTAGGTTGTCAATCAAGGTTCTGAGTTGTAAACGTTCTTTATTCAACGCTGCTTCAACCCGCTTTTGTTCTGTGATATCGATACTGAAGCCAACAAGTCCGATTATGTCGCCCTCCCTGTTTCTGATTGGGACTTTTGTGGTGGCAAGACACTGTGGCTCAGACACATTTTTCAGCCTGATCCATTCTTCCTTCCCGTATTGTCCAACCCCTTCACGCAGGATCCGTAATTCGTCCTTCCTGAACTGGCTTGCAAGGGCAACCGGGTGGTACGCGGTATCATCGCGTCCAATCATTGCTTCTGGGCTTGCCTCTCCCACGGACTCCACGATCGATTTGTTAGTCACAACAAACCGAGACTCCATGTCTTTGAAGAAAACACCGCATGGCAAATTGTCAATCAGTGTGCGGAGTTGTAAATGCTCCGTTTCGAGTTCCGCTTCCGCCTGCGACGCACTTTTTTTTGACGGGATATGTTTTTTCATAAGGTTAACTTTTTGGTTACGCTTATTATTATGCGAGAAGGCTTCAACTTCGTCAATCGCCAAATGGGTCGTCTTGCGCACGTCAGGACTTGACGGTTAATTGATTTAGTGGTAGTATAATTCAACATAAATAGCTAATTATGGGTCGTTAATCATGTCGAGCATGTAAGGAGGTTAAAGATGAGCGAACAAAGCCTTAAGGGTACAATCTTGCTGATCGAGGATGAGTTTGGCTTCCGGCGAATATATACATCTGTTTTCACGTATGCAGGCTATGATGTCCTGGATGCGGAAGATGGTGAAAAGGGATTCCAGATGGCGCTGAAGCATCGTCCAAGCATCGTCCTGCTTGACCTATTGCTTCCCAAAATGAATGGTTTTGAGGTTCTGAAGAAAATCAGAGAAACGGATGAAATCAAAACGATGCCTGTCATTATTCTTTCTGCCTTGGGAGAAGAGCGAGAGATCGCCATGGGGTTGTCCATGGGGGCAAATGATTACTTGATCAAAGGACGCTCAAACCCGAAAGAGATACTCGACAAGGTACAAGAGATACTGAACGCTCGCGCGGCTAATGCTAAGTAAATATTTACCGGGCCGCGAACAAACGACTGAGTAACTGTATCGCACGAAGCCACTAAGCCACGAAGAAGAGAAAGATTCTCTTAAAAGTGTAGCCGTCTCTTCCTCACAGAGCCCACAGAGCTCACAGAGGAATCCATTGAAGCATCTAGCATCTATGGAACAGGGCGATATAAAAGGTCTTTATCATTCACTCGGAGTACATATTTCTCTGTGCTCTCTGTGTCCGGCAGCTGCCGGATGAGAAACTACACATTTAATTAATATGCTCTAGGCATCGACAAGACTTACGAATAACGAAAAATTATATTGAAATCCTACGAATAACGTAATATACTACCCACATATTCTGCGACACGGTGTTTGCGGAGCGAGCTTCAAAAAAGAAAAAGGTGCTGGTATGCGTATTGGATTGCCAAAAGAGATTAAGAAGGAAGAGTATCGCGTGGCATTGACGCCCGAGACTGCGTCAACCTATGTCAGGAATGGTCACTCTGTAACAATTGAAGCGGGTGCTGGAATGGGGTCTGGCTTCTCCGATGAGCAGTATCTTGCTGCGGGGTGCAGCGTGGAGGCTGATAAAAAGAAACTTTTCCAAAACGCAGAGATGATTGTGAAGGTGAAGGAGCCTCTCCCAGAGGAGTATGGGCTGTTCAGGTCTGGTCAAATTCTCTATACCTATTTACATCTGGCAGCAGATAAGAGCCTGACAGAGGCGATGTTGGCCTCCGGGGTGATCGGCGTTGCATACGAGACGGTTCAGGAGTCAGATGGCTCCTTGCCTCTGTTGATCCCTATGTCGCAGATCGCAGGCCGTCTGGCCGTACAAGAAGGTGCGAAATATTTGGAGAAGCCCTTTGGCGGCAGAGGCATCCTGCTCGGGGGTGTGCCGGGGATTCGGAAGGGGAAGGTTGTCATCCTCGGAGGCGGTATCGCAGGGACGAATGCCTGCCAGATGGCTGTCGGTATTGGCGCGCAAGTGACCATCATGGATATCTCAGCGAAACGACTGGCTGAGTTGGATATCCTCTTTGGTACGCGGGTGCAGACCCTTTATTCGATCCCCTCTAATATTGAGCAGGAGATCAAGGATGCCGATCTGGTCATTGGTGCGGTGCTGATTCCAGGAGCAGCAGCTCCTAAGCTGATTACGCGCCGCCATTTGAAGCTGATGAAGCCAGGTGCAGTCCTCGTGGATATTTCTGTGGACCAAGGCGGAACCTTTGAGACCACGCGTCCGACGACGCATGCAGACCCGATTTTCATTGAAGAGGGGATTGTTCACTACTGTGTGGCGAACATGCCAGGGGCGGTCAGTTTAAGTTCCACGCTTGCGTTGACCAGTGTGACGAACCGGTATGGTTTAAAGATCGCGGACTTAGGGATTGAACAGGCGATGAAGGAGAGCCGGCCGATCCGGGCGGGTTTGAATTGCCATACCGGTCGGTTGACCAACCGTGCCGTGGCAGAGGCGCATGGTATGCGTTATGTGGAGGAAGTATGATTGCCGATGAGACAGACCGAGAAATAATCAGGATCTTGAATCAGGACGGTCGGATCACCAATAATGACATTGCGACCCGGTTAAACGTGTCAGAGGGAACGGTGCGGAACCGGATTAAAAAACTCTCCGACGCCGGTCTTTTGAAAGTGGCGGGGTTGATCAACCCGGATGATTCACCAGATAAGCAGTTGATGCTTTTGGGGGTGAACATCACGAGTTCCAAAGACCTGACGAAGAAGGCGGCGGAACTTGCAAAGCTACCTAATGTTGAATCAGCCTATATTACTGCCGGACGTTATGATATCATGGTCGAAGTCTGGATTGATGCAAAAGGCGGCCTCATTGAGTTTCTCAGCAAGACGCTCGCTAAGGTCGAGGGTATTGCGTCCACGGAAAGTTTCCTCGTGATGAAGAGTTTTAATAAGTGGCTTCCACGGGCAGACCTATGAGGCGCAAGCGGGTTTTGTTTAGGAGAGTGATGATGCATACGCATATGGATGCCAAGAAGGGCAATATTCTTAATTTATTTGTGGCTTCGTGGTCCGGCCGCCGCCAGATGCGATACAATTTGGCCAAGTTATAGAAGAGGACACCGAGTGAAAAGACAACTGGAGATTTTTATGACGATTGCAATGGCAGGAGTGACGTGTGCGCAGGAGTATCTGGGTTATGTGGGCTGTTATACGGACGAGAAGAAAGAGGGTATTCATGTCGTGAAGGTCAATACCGAGACAGGTGCGATGAAGCCGTTATGGACGCTATCTGGTGTTGAAGGTACGACCTATTTTGCGCTCAATAAAGCCAAGACTTTTTTGTATACAGCCCAGTCTGATCCGAGTCTGCCAAAAGGCACGAACGGGCTGATCGCCTGTTATCGGATTGAAGGCGAAAAACTGGTATTGGTGAACCAGGTTGCACTGGGTTGCGGTTCGCCCTGCCATGTCTCGCTGGACAAAGAGGAGAAGGCCGTAGTCTGGGCTGATTATGGAACAGCGACTGCAGGCGTCTGCGAAATTCAGTCCGATGGCTCACTTGCGACACAGCCCCCCGTGACCGTTCAGCATGTCGGGAGCGGACCCGATCTGCCGCGACAGAAAAGCGCGCATGCGCATGCCGCGTTGCTGACACCTGATAATCGCTATTTGTGTGTCACCGACCTAGGCATGGATCAGGTCCGCTTCTATGATTTCGCGGCGCGCAAGACTGGACTTCGCGAGGTCGAGGCGTTGCGCATCACGACAGCCCCTGGCGCTGGGCCGCGTCATCTGACGTTTCATCCGAATGGCAAGTGGTTTTTCCTGCTGAACGAACTGAACAATACAGTCTCCACCTACGCATATACGGGTGAAAGCCCCCAGCATATCTGTACGCTGTCCACGCTTCCGAAATGGTTTGAGTCATTCAGTAAAGCCTCGGCGATCAAGATCACGTCTGACGGGAAGATGCTCTTTGCAAGCAACAGGGGGTACGACAGTATCGCCACCTTTGCAGTGGATGAAAAGACAGGGGAGTTGACGTTGATGAAGTTGTCAAAGCTGACCGGTAAGTTTCCACGTGACTTCGAACTGGTGCCAGGTGAAAAGTTTATGATCGTTGGTTATGAGACCTCACACGGATTCCAAGTCTACTCCGTGGATTACACAACAGGCAAACTCACGCCCATTGCAAAACCGCTCGCCGCCTATAAACCCGTCTGCTTTGTCTTCGGCGCATCGAGATAATCATGGTCGCGCGTGGTTTTTCGGTGCCGTGATGAATGGCTTTGGGTTCTGCCAGTCAAGGGGTTCCTGCGCGAGGGCGCATAAGAACGGGAGAAGAGGGAGTGCCAACAGCATTCTTTTCGTTTTTTTAAAGATGTCCAGTTACGTGTTATAACGAGATTGTTTTCAGTTCGGATGTCAACTTGGAGAGTGCCTGCGTCAGGGCTGCATCAAAAGCGGAGGCGATGTCATTGGAGTTAGACGACTCTAAAGGTGAGGTGCCAGTGGCTTCGGCACTCCAGAGAATGGTGAAGTCAGCTGCAGTTTCATCCAAGAGGGTGAAACGCAGGGTAATGACAGCCATGGGGCGTTCCTTACAGAAGTCCAAGAGGATCTGCTCCACAGTTCCTTCAAGTCCCATGGGCGCGAGTGCACCGGAGGAGGAGTCATAGACCGCCTTGAAGAGTCCGCTCTTTCGTAGATAGTTCATGGATTGCACACGGATCAGCTCATGCGGAGAGGCGATCCAACTGGTGTAATAATCCATGACTGTCTCGCCATTGGCTCGTTTGACAATGAGGTTGCCCGTGTCGAACGGAGGTTGGCTGTTAAAGGAGAGCATCTTCAGGTTGTTAAAGAGGGGTTTTGCAACTGGTTTTGCGGGTAGGCTCGCTTGTAGCGCATAGCTCCGCTTCTGGTTGACCGCGAGCAGCTGAGCATCCGAAGAGATGCAGCCTGATAACAGGACGAGTAAGGGTAACGAAATTATAATCAACCGTGTGTGAATGGGATACATAGTTATTTTTTCCTTTGAGGATAGAGTCTAACAGACGCCCAGGACATCGCCTTTGATGAGGGGATGTCCGTTCAAAAATGATTTTCCGTCCATGCGCCGTCCGCCTTCAGGTTGTACCGCGGTGAGGCAGAGGGCTCCCTCGCCTGTCAAGACCAAGGGGCCAGAAGGGCAGAAGTCGTAGATACTGCCCGGGGCCATGTCCGAAACCTCTGGAGGGGCAGGCAGAATGGTTGCCTCCAAGATCTTCATGCGTCCGGAGGAGCCTTTTTTGACGAGGTGGGCGGGAAGGAAGGTGAAGGCGCCGGGCCAAGGGTCATAGGCGCGGATACGTCGCTCAATCAATCTGGCAGGGAGCGCCCATTCGATCAGCCCATTGTGTTTCTGCATTTTAGGGGCATACGTAGCCTGAGAATGATCCTGAGGTTCACGTTTTACTGTGCCGTTGATGATCTGACGCAGGCCCTTGACCATGGTGACTGCACCGAGAATCGCAAGGCGGTCCATTAGGGTGACAGAGGTATCGTCAGAGCAGATGGGTTCAACTGCAGTGAGTAACATGTCTCCATCATCCATGCCCGCGTCCATCTGCATGATAGTCACGCCTGAGACCTCCTCGCCTGCAGCGATCGCGTACTGTACAGGCGCTGCACCGCGATACTTGGGCAACAGTGAGAAATGTCCGTTGATACACCCATGGGGGGGTAGGGCGAGGAGTTTTTTTCCTAAAAACTGTCCGAAGGCTACGACCACGATCACATCAGGTTTCCAAGAGGCGAGGGTATCGAGCACCGCAGGGGCATTGATCTTTTCGGGAGAGATGATGGGGCCGATCTTATTTTCAACAGCAAAGGCCTTGCAGGGGCAGGGCGTGAAGTGCTGTTTGCGTCCGGAGGGACGGTCAGGTTGCGTGACTACACCAACGACCTTGAGCAATGGGCATTTTATCAACGCCCGCAAGGTGACAGCTGAGGCTTCGGACGAACCTATAAAAATAACACGCATGATCAGTCGTAACAGAGATTGTGTTTCAGCAAAAAAACGTCTTATTAAATTAACAGATTTTTTGATAGGTGGCGATTTCAAAATTGTTTAATTTCCGCCTTGCTCTCAGAGGGCTGGTTTGATAAATTATTTACTCTTTTTTGAGAATGGTAGGATACCGAAGTGGCCAACCGGGGCAGACTGTAAATCTGCTGGCTTACGCCTTCCTTGGTTCGAATCCAAGTCCTACCACCATTTAGTTCTGTTGAGAGGAGGTGAATAGCGTGATCCAGATGCGAATGAAGAAGGGCGAATCAGTCGAAAGAGCCCTCAAGCGCCTGAAAAAGGTAATGGATAAGGAAGGACTGCTCAAGCAGCTTCGTAATAATCGTTACTACGAGAAACCGTGTGTTAAATCCCGGCTCAAATCAGCACGCGCCCGTATCCGCAGCCATTCCCGTCGCGCCATGCGCGAAATGGGTTGAGCAGCGTAACACGCTATTCAAGCTTAACGAAGACACTGGTTCACGCCAGTGTCTTTTTTCTTGTTCCCGTATTACTTCTGATTAGAGTGGACATTTCGAGGTGAAAGGAGTATATTTACAACAGTTGATTAACCAATAAAGGGAGATTCAAAATGAAGACGATGTTCGCAATGATGATGGTCGCAATGATGGCTGTTTCGGTTTCCTTCGCTGAAGAAGCCGCTGCTAAGGAAAAGAAGGAAGCCCCAAAGTGCAGCT
>CAIZQW010000311.1 GCA_903935195.1 uncultured bacterium | reverse complement strand
CTCGAACTTTAGCACTTTAGAACTTCTCTACCCAACTTCTCCTTGCCTTGTGGCATAGTTTTTGCTATAAAATATTCAATGATGAAAACGATTACATTACCTCCGCGTATTGCCGCGCTCTTCAAGAAAAAGTATACCGATGTGGTTGGCTTGGAGTTGGGGTCTGGACTTTCTGGCGTGCCAGCTGTGAGGATTGTCAAGGGCAGACAAGGATTTGAAATCAAGGCCGTGGGCATTCTGGATATGCTGGATACGCTCCCTCAAACGCTCGAAGCGACGAATGCCGTTGAAAATGTGCCAGCGTGGAACTTGCCCAAGGCCTTCTGTGCGACACATGCAGCAATAACCGTCAGCTCGAAGTGGAACTTTTTACGCCACACGTCGGGACCGAATGAAGAAATTCCTGAGAAAAAGAAATGTGAATATAGAGATTTAAGACGCATCTTTTCGCCAGACATGCCGGAGTTGGTTGCAGGACTCCCAGAGTTTCAAGCTGCTTGGGTTGCCCAACTCTTTCCAGAGGGGCATGCGCCAACAGCTTGTTCACTCCAAATTTCGCAGTTGGCGATTATGAACAGTTTTAACCAACATCCTGCGGTCAAAAGTGCCACGGGCTCGAGTGTTGGGCTCTTTGTCTCCTCGCAGAGCACAGCATTAGTGGCCTTCCAAAATCGTTTGCCGGTTCTTTATCGTGAGTTTCCTTTGGGAACAACCCATGTTCAGCAGGAGGTTGCTTCGAAGATGCAACTTGCGCCTATTTTGGTCCAACAGTTATTGGACGAGGATGCTATGGACGCCTCTCCCTATTTTGAGGCTATCTTGAAGCCACTCTTTCGACAGGTGGAGATCATGAATGATTACTTGAGTCGTCGCCGGAATGCGCCGGCAGCCAATTATTTTATCAGTGGAGCCTTGTTGGGGGCACGTTACTGGCATGCAATGTTCACAAAAATTGTCGGAAAAGAGTTGATCCATTGTCGTCCCTTTGAAGGGATTCCCATGGCAAAGGATGCCGTGGTGCTCCCAGCGAAGCTGGAAAGTGTCGAGTCCCTCTTTACCTCTGCGGCAGGTGCCGCACTAGCCGTCATGGAGGAGTCATGAACCCAAATAAGTCGCTCCATTTTGATTTTCTTCTGGAGAGTGAACGGTTCAGTTCGAGCCCCCTGCGCGTGCGCTTCATGATCCCTGTCGTTGGCTTTCTCTGTTTGGCGGCCTCCCTCGTTATCTGGCAGGTGGACTCCTCGGATTCGCATGCAATTACCCTTAAGAAAAAGTCCCTTGAAGCAGATATCGCCAAGTTAAAGAGCAGTCATGAGCTGGTCTTAAAGGATCGCGCAGAGGCTAAGGAGTTGGCGGGGCAACTTGAACAGCTCAAGTATTATCAACATTCTAAAAACCGTGTGGGAGGGACATTGTCCTCTTTGACCAACTGTGTTACGCGTAACATCCAGTTGACCGAACTTGCCTACTCGACACAAATGCCACATCCTGTAGGAGCTGGACAATCCAAGCCTAAAACACCTTTGGATATTGCAAAACTCTGTCCAACAAATACGCTGGAGGCTGTCAACCTTCGCTTCAAGGGACGGTACTATCAGTCGGGTGTCGTGCCGGTGGAGTTGAACAACTTTTTGGCAGCATTGAGTGGAAATGCCTTTACTTCCCTGGTCACCCAAGTGAATCGTCAGGTTGACTACCAAGAGGACCCTTCTAAAAACCGGAGTGAGAGTAAAGAGATGGACGTCTACACCTTTGATATCAACTATGAATGCTTGCCACGGAGGTTTCAATGAGCCTATCCGTTGAATCAATCAAAAATCTTCCTAAGGTTACGCTATACGGGCTGATTTTTACAGTTGCCTCCATCGCTGGAAGTGTCGCCATTGTCGTTTTGCTCCTGTTGCCGTTGCGGGAGCGTAGCGTCACGGTGCGAAAAGAGGTGGCTGATTTACAGAAGACCCTTTCGCAGATGAAGTCGGATGTGAAGACGGCGGACGAGGAGGCGGAAAAGACCTCTGAGCTAAAAACGACGCGGGATCATTTGGTGAATACAGGGATGCTTAAGCCAGATCCCGTTTCGAATTCCCTTCGCATGGGTGCCAAGTCACTCATGATGCCCATCGCCATGAAGGCGGGGTTCAAATTGGAAAACGTGAAGGATTTACCCGCTGTTTTGCTGCGGCTCCCTTCCCCTGTCTCCAGTCAAATCTATGCACGGCAACCCGTGGAGTTTATTGGGCGTGGTTCTTTTGATCAGATCATACAGTTTGTCCAAGAAACAGAAACGACCTATCCCTTGACAATTCTTTCTAGCTTGGTTATTATTACACAACCGCAGTCCTCTGAGAGTCATAAGGCGGTCATTACATTCGAGTGGCCAGCAAAGCACGAATGGTCAAGGTAGTGAGGAAGCTTATGAAGCGCTATACAGTTATTCATAGTTTTGCAACAGCACCGTTACTCATTTTTTTGGCAGGAAATGTTTTAGCCAGAGATCCTTTCTGGCCACTCGGCTATGAAAGTCGTCCCGTGGTCAATACTGTTGTGGATAAAACAAAACCAATGATTTTGAGTCAACACGTGCCAGCGCAGAAACGTGTGGTGACTGCAGATGACTGGGCTGCCGCGCGTAAGCTTGTGCAGATGACAGGTTTTGCAAGTGCCGGAGGACGCCAGCTCGCCTTCATGAATGGCAAGTCTTATCGCCAGGGTGACAAGCTGAGCTTGAAAAACGATGGGTTTCTCTTCACCTGGCGTGTCGAGATCGTGGGTGAACGCAAGGTGGAACTTGTCCAGGTCGAAGCGGTTTTACAGTAGGGTAGTAGCAGTTGACAGTAGCAGTTGGCAGTGAAGAGCCCTTGGAATAAATGAGGAGCAACTTTTTGTTAGGGCCCTCTACAGGTTGACATTGCCTGGGAACGCGGACACTCCTGTCCGCCAGAGCAAGTTGTTAACCCATGGATATAGGGCAGTAATAGAGGTTGGTAAGAGGATTGGGGCTTAATAATGATTGCGAAGATTAGATAGGTTGGCGGACAGGAGTGTCCGCG
>CAIZQW010000310.1 GCA_903935195.1 uncultured bacterium | reverse complement strand
GGCGCAGAAACAAAAGAACAAAACTTTACACTTGGCACACAATTTGCTCTAAAGAATAGACAGCCGATGAAGGTGTCGGTGTAAAACAACTCGAAAGGATCACACTATGAAGATGAATCGTAAAGGTTTCACACTTGTTGAAATCATGATCGTGGTAGCTATTATCGGTATTTTGGCCGCTGTTGCTATCCCCAACTTCTTGAGATCTCGCAAGATTTCTCAATGCAACTCCTGTATCGCAAACATGAAGCAGCTCGAAGGTGCTCGTGAACAGGCATTGCTGGCTGGAACCACAACAATCGGTATTGCATCACTCTGCGGCGCCTCCCTTTATGTGAAGGTGACCCCGGTTTGCCCTGCAACCAAGGCCAGCTACACAGTGGACGCAACAGCATCGGTCGTCTGCCCGAATCCCGCGACAGCCGGTAGTGAGCCAGAATACGTTCACTCGCTGTACAAATAAGCGTGTAACGGAGTTTAGAAATAAGGCAAGGACGTGGAGTTCTCCACGTCCTTTCTTATTAAAAAGAGTAAAAAACAAAAAGAAAGGGATACAGTATGAAGACAAATCGTAAAGGTTTCACACTTGTTGAAATCATGATCGTGGTAGCTATTATCGGTATTTTGGCCGCTGTTGCTATCCCAAACTTTCTGAGATCCCGTAAGATTTCTCAGTGTAACTCCTGTATTGCGAACATGAAGCAGCTCGAAGGCGCTCGTGAACAGGCATTGTTGGCTGGAACCACAACGATCGGTATTGCATCACTCTGCGGCGCTTCACTTTATGTGAAGGTGACCCCAGTTTGCCCCGCAACCAAGGCCAGCTACACAGTGGATGCAACAGCATCTATCATTTGCCCGAATCCCGATACAGCAGGCTCGGAACCAGAATACGTTCACTCGCTGTACAAATAAGCGGTTAGCGGATATTCTGAATAAATTAAGGACGTGGAAATTTCCACGTCCTTTCTTTTTTCTTATTTATAGGTCTCTTGGATGATGCCAGCGTCAGGAATATAAGAATCCGGCTCACCGTAAAGCGTGTGCATATATTTAATCAGCTGATTGACACGATCAACACTTTCTAAGGCCAGATTAATAAACTCCATCTGTGTTTCTGTGAGCGGACCGGCTTGCCCTTTTCCGAGCAATTCAATCACACTGTTCGTGATGGTGAGAGGCTGTACAATCTCTTGTGTTAACTCTGCAAACCGGCTCATATATTCAGAATGTCTAAAATCAAGGACATTGACTCTGTTTTCGCGCGCTCTACTGGCATCCGAGGCCGTTTTTTCCTCGGGTAAGGGTCCTAAAAAGGTGGTTATCCGCTCTTTGGATGTTTCTGTTGAGGTGCGTAAGGTGTGGCGGATCGAGCGGAGTTTTTCGATCATCCGCGCATCTTTTGGATCGTCCTCATGGCCAACAAGCTGAGTGACATCGTTCAGGAGAGAGTCTAATTCCATTTGGACTCTCTGCCGTGCACGGCCAGCCTGTCGCGTCACCTCTTTTGCAAGATTTCCTGACGAAGAACCCTCTTGACCGCCCTCCTCTAAAATATCGTATGTTCTTTTGGGTGAAGACTTTTGCTGTCTGCCAGGGGGCTGTTTCTCCTCCCCCTTTTTGCTAGGAACACCATTCTTAGAAGTTGCAGTGTCGACCCGTTCATAGACGAAATGAACAAGACTGACACCCTTTATATTCGACTCTTTTAAAACCTGTTCAAAGCCTCCCATCTCCTGTACACGGACAGGTGGCTTTGCAAGGCATCCCAGAAAGGACAAAAAATCGTCTTGTTTGAGCTGAGCGGAGAAGAAGATCCCTGGCAATTTATGAATGGCCATTCGCTCCTTGAGGTTGCGTGTGGACATCGGATCCATGCCCTCAGCCTCTCCGTTCACGGCCAGCTTATCCCCTTTGATGGAAAACTCAATCCGTTCATGTGCTTTTGCAATCGTATGCAAACGGTTATAAAAAGCAACCGCTTGTTCTTGTATGATGCGATGATCAACGCCATAGATGGCTGCCTGGTTGACCAAGAGACCAAAATCACGAACAAGCGGAAGCGCTTCATCTAAAGGAATTTTTGTCATAAGGAAATGCGATGCTTTTCTATAACTTCAAATAGTTTTCCCACGAAACACACTAAAAAAACTCCTCTGTGCTCTCTGCCTGTCCACCGTAGCCTTGGCGAAGGTGGGTGCCTCTGTGAGAAACAAAAGTTACTCCTTGGGTTAGTGCCATGCCGAGATAACGACATTGTCTGTCACTGTCGGGGGCCGCGTGAAGCTTTGATCCCCTCCCGTAAGATTTGCAGTACCATTGCCGTCCACGGTTTGCCCGACGACAAGAGGACCGTTGACAGTTGCGTTACCAGTGAATCTCAGACTCGATGAGGTCAGTAGCACGGCTCCATTCAAGTCCACGTTACCTGTAAAGCTGATCTCCGCCGTGTTCTTGAAGACGAGGGAAGGATACCCGTTTACGTTATTGATCGTCACATTGTTCATGACAATTTTGCCCCCTCCAAGAAAGATGTAACACCCTGTTCCGCCCGTCCAATTGGCAGGAGGGAACCCTTCACAGACAGCAATGCCACCATTAGGTGCAGCGGCTGGACCTACACCATTAGCATAGACTTCGCCGTTCTGCCGTGCAAAGGCAATGAGCTCGTCTATTGCGGCATCTAATCCGGCTGGAAGCGTTTCGATGGGCACACCATTTGCCGTGGTTGGTGCAGGGGTTACCTTTTTGTTGATCGTCACGGTTCCTGAACTTGAGATCGTAGTCGCTGCTGTTGATGAGCCGCCTCCCATGGTCACGTTTCCGTTTCCATGTATGGCATCGACATGCGCATCAAAGTTTCCTGAGATCGTAATCGAACCCAGCCCCAGAAAATCGTATTCGAGCGCAAACTCGTCATCCGAGTGGGTTCCTGTGATCTGCCGGTTCTCGACATCTGCGGAGACTTTGTACCTTCCAAATTGGCCGCACGTTCCATTCGAGGTCAACTTGTAGCGACGCGTAGAGTCTGGATCTGGCGTACTGGTGACGACATATCTGCCGCTCCCAAAATCGCTTGCCAGATCTAGTCCATTTGCCCGCGAAAAGTCAGTCTTGAGTTGATTGTAGGCTGCGTTCAATCCAGACTCTGCAATCAACTTGGCCTTTAAGGACTCGCGAAGTACGCGAGAGATGTGCATCTCCTGGGACGCCGTATAAGCAATGTATCCGCTGGCGATGCTGATCAGAGAAACGAGCCCGAGGACAGTGATGATCGCTACTCCTGACTGCGCATTCTTTTTTACTAGTTGATTTGTTTTCATAATAACCTCCTTCTTCTAATTTATTTTCCGCTGTTTCGTGGATCCACCTCAGCAGCAGCTGCTGATTTGATCCGAAGGGGTATGCCGCCGACACCTCGTATGTCTTTGAAGATTTCAATTTCCATGGTGACGCCACGGACAAGCTCCTTGCCGTTCACCTTCACTGTAAAGATACCACAATTAGGACCTTTTAGCAACTCACCTGCAACATCCACGTATTTGGTCAGCCCAGGATAAGTGACCCTCACCCATCTCAGACGGGGTGTATCATTTCGGTAGGGTCCTGGACTCGAAGAGGAAGTCGGGGCTCCTGCGTCAGGAGGGAGATGAGATTTTTGGGATACATAGACTGCTTTGAATTGAACATAGCGACCGTTCCCGATCGAGATTCCTGTTGACGGGGGCGAAGAGGAGAGGGGGCTTAAGGAATCCCACGCAGAGGCGTCCGAGATGTCTAGCCCAGTCTCGGAGATGGAGTTGCCTGACCTGGCATAGAACTCAAAGGTTCCTCCTCCGCCTGCGGGCATGAGCACCTCCCAGAGGATATTTTTCTGCTGTCCAGAGGTATCGGTCGTGTCAAAGACATTCGAGATGAAGTCCCCGCCGTCCGGATAGTTGACCACAAGCGATTTCAGAAATGCGAGATAGGAGGAGGACCCCCACAAACTGTATGTTCCTGCCGACCATGACCACGACGGGGTCGAAACCAAAGTCATTGGGGTTGTAGAGGAAGACAAGTTATACACGAACCAGCACCCAGGTATGCTAGGCCTATTTGCGGGATACAGAAATTCCAGATTGTTTATTGCTCCAAGCTTCACGACCAATTGGAGCATGATCATGCTCCCCATAGGAACTTGGATGTTGCGCAACGTGGCATTGTGGAGTTCAACAAGTTGAGTTGGTTGCGCGCTACTGGTTGGCAAGGCATTTTTCCATGTGGTCACGGAGCCATTCTGCCAGACGTTGAGCGGGATAATCTCTGGGTAAGTGCCGATGTTTGGTCCGATGGCAGCGTTGTTAATAGTCCCGTCACCATTGAGTGGCAGCTCGTTTTTAGGAATGATGACGAAGGAAGCGTGTGTGATTTCAAGGTCCTCGTTATTACTCAGCTTTGTTACACGGAAGACAGGGTTAAAGCCACTCTTCCGGATGCCATACGCATTAGGTTCTCCTTCCGCATTGAGTGCTTGGTCTGAGAGAATAGGGATGCGAAAAACAAATTCATTCCCCACCACATTGGTGGAGACATTCCAAGGCCAAGTCGAAGAGCTTAGCGCCTGCTCTGATGCTCTCCACGTATTTGTGCAAGTACCATCAAGCTTGGCGCAGATCACACCACTTGCAAAGCCTGTCGGTTTGTAATCGGTGTCCAGACGGACGACGGTATTTGAGAAGATAACATTTCGGTTATCACCCATGAAGATACACTCTTCGATGGCATCATTGTTCACCGTTAAGTTAACCTCTTGTCCGTTTGCTGTGGTCGCAGCCAAGAGACCATATCCTGCGCTGGCCACGCCCAAGCCTGCATACGTCTTGGGAATCGTTGACGTGTTGGGGAGCAACTCAGCTTCCATGAACCAGCCAGAGGCACTGGCGGCAACGCGGTCGAGGCCAAACTTTCTGCCGGTGGAGAGGGGGTTCTTGTCTACAATGGTGAAGGTGATTAGCTGGGCTCCAGGCTGGACAGGTGTCACGCCGAAGTTCACACGCTCTTTTGTGTTTGCGACAGGGGAATAGCAATCAAATCGCGCCTCTGCGTGCCAGAGGCGACCTGTAAAGAGGTTTTCGAACATCACGCGGGTTGAAGTGGTCTCATCCGAGAGGCACGATGCAGTCCCTTGCCCTGCAACGACCACGGCTTCGACCTGAGCATATCGTTCTGCAAAGGAGGCAACCTGGTTGCGATTATTGAACTGGGTCCGCTTCATCTGGGGAGGTTTGGGCGGCTGGTTAAAAATGTGATAGACAATGGTCTGACGCCAGAGAATGTTACTGGTGGCAGGATTCATATCCATGAGTCCGTCGCCGTCTTGATCTGCCGGGAGGGCAAAAGAGACGGCTTGGTAGGGGGCTTGGTTTTCGGGATAAAAGATAATAGATTCGCGCGAGGTCTTACTCATCTCCGCGCGGAAATTCTCAATGATGCTCCGAGCTTCCATATCCAGTCCAGCCTGGGCATTAATGCGATTACTCTTCTGCATGAAGGAGAGCCAGGAAGACATGGTCATCCCAATGACTAACGAGAGCATGCCCAAGGACATCATGAGTTCCAGCAACGTGAAGCCTTTTTCTCGGGAAACAACTATTTTTTTCATGGCAGAACCCTTTCATGTTGGGGTGAGGCCAGTCACACACTGGCTATTTATTGTACGTGGTGAAGATATAGCTCAGCTCCTCTTTTTCATCTGTAAACTTACAAGAGAACGACGAGTTATTAATAGGGTGGAATGACTTGCGCCAGCCGAAGCGGGAACAGATACAGATATAGGTGGAGACTGTCATGGTCGCCAATCCAGCGGAAGGGGAGTTGGTCGAAACCGTTGTAATACGCTTGAAACGTCCATTAGGATTAGTTTCTCCGATGTCATCCAAATAAGAGGGGTTGTTGGTTGCTTCGAGGAAAAGGCTCAAGTCGCCGAAAGGCACCATGCGTGCGCGCTCGATGCGTGATTGACAGATCGAGGTCGCCACATAATGGTCACGTGCCATCTGGAAACGCCCAACCATGCCGTCAATCAGCGGAATAACGCTGACAATGACGACCATGAATATCGCGGAGGCGAACGTCACCTCTAAGAGGGACATCCCTCGTTTTGTGGAGTTTGTTTTCATCGTTTATGTGCTCCTCTCGCATGTGCTCTGTCTGAGTAACTGTAATTATACTGCCAAACCCTAGGTCTGTTCAAGAGGTTTTCTCTCCATGCACCGGCTATTCAGGCTCACCAACTGTTCGCGCATGCTTAAAACAGTGTCATAGCAGAGCGAAATGATCTCTTTTTTCTGGGAATCGTCAATACCCGTCTCAAGCTTCAAGAGTTCGACGCTGGTCAGAAGAACCGTCATCGGCTGGGTCAGCGTGTGACAGATGGATCCTAAGCTCTCCAAGATGGTGCGATCGCGTGCAGCCTGTTGTTGAGCGATCTCCATACGGCGATTTTCCGCAACGTCACGGATTGAAAGAACCATGCCCGTCAGTTCATTGTCTGAATTGATGTCCGGCACAGCAGAGAGCGTGAAACAACAACTCTTCTCTCCGATGAGGATGTTCTTCTCGGCTGACCAACACTCCTGTTTCTTTATGGACGCCAAGAGCGGTTGTACAATGGAGGAACTATCAAACCAGTCCGTCAAGGGTTTGCGGAGGATGCCTGCCTCATTCCCATCGGCCAAGAGACGAATCATGGTTCGGTTTGCATAGCTGATCACGCCTGCCATGTTTACGATACCAATTCCCAAGTCCGTATTGTCCATGGCGTGGTAGGCGGAGTTCAGGTTCTGCTCCATCTGCCATTCCGTCTGAATGTTTTTAATGAGACAACAGAAATGATCTGGATCGTTTGGCCCGTTTCCGGTGATTACCAGCTCCAAGGCGTTCATTTCACCGTTATTCAGCATGCCAAAGGCCTGAATGCGCATGTGTTGCCCATGCTGAACGGTTTCCTTGATTGTTGCAAGGATCATTTCATTCATTCCCGCAATGACAGTCTGTATGTTTTTCCGAGAAAGTTCCTCTGGGGTATACCCAAAAAACTCCACAGCCCGCGAATTCCACGAAAGAATTTGTCCATTGTTGTCAACCAACAATATCGCAGCATACGCTCGATCGAACATGAACCGATAGTCAATTTGGCTCAATAAACTCTGAGCCCTTACCAGCGCCTCATCGCATTGCGGAGGTTTTGCATCGTACGCAAGAGAGCGTATATCAATTTTAATTGTTCGGGAGGATAGATTGGTTGTCTTCATAGCTTTTAAATAGCATAAAAGATGCCATGCGAGAAAGTCAAGTAATTGTTCTGCTTAAATACGGAGTGCTCTCCTCGCCTTGGTCTTTATCTTCTCATATATGCGAAAGAGTTGCAGGCTTGCGAAAAGAGAGGGGCTATTTTAAATTTGTTTTACGCTAAGATCGCTATGAGAGGTGCTTGCACGTCCGGCAGCTGCCGGACCCGCAAGTGGCTGATTACAGCCAGGGCTTATCTCGTGCAAGCACCTGCATGTCATTGTTCATCGGATGCTGGGTGAAGGACGATCCGGCCACTGCCGGACGGGAGCGATGAGCGCAAGCGAAAGAGCGGCAATCCGTCCTTCACCCAAATAGCAACCTTAGCGAAAAAGAATTTTTTATCACAACCTTTAGAACTTTAGAACTCTCGAACTTTAGCACTTTAGAACTTCTCTACCCAACTTCTCCTTGCCTTGTGGCATAGTTTTTGCTATAAAATATTCAATGATGAAAACGATTACATTACCTCCGCGTATTGCCGCGCTCTTCAAGAAAAAGTATACCGAT
>CAIZQW010000309.1 GCA_903935195.1 uncultured bacterium | reverse complement strand
CCACCGCGAAGTGCCAAGAGGTCGGTGTTGCAGGCTGTGACTATGAAGTGGTTCGCGATACACCGGACAAGCCGGTTCTCATCCGTCTGCTGGGACGTCCTGGGACATCAGCACCCGTGACCCTTCTGCCGGGCACCCGCAAATTTTCAACAGCCACGCTCAATGGCAAGCTGTTGAAGGACTTTACAAAGTGTGAGCCTGTCTCGGTCTCCTTCGAGGGTACAAAACTGAAAAGTCCTTGGCATCGCAAACTCGCGACGCTCTCCGCAGCCAAGCTGCCCGAGGATGCAGAGGCGCTTTATGAGGCGACCTGCTTTGCCGCGGACAGCAATGCGCTCGAAGCGCGCTCTGAGGTCCGCTCGGGACCAACTAAGATCCCTGTAGTCAAGGCCGCTCGCGATGCCTTCTTTAATCAGCGCACCTTTGTTGGTCGCGGACTCTGGGATCGTTACTTGTTCGATGGTGATCCGGAGACAACCTTCTATGTCAAGAGTCGTGGCAAGCGTGATAGCCGTGTGACAGAAGATGCGCCTCTTCGTATTGATTTCGGTGCGGTGATCGCTCCTGAAATCATTGAACTTGTGGCTCCAAACCAATATGCCTTGGGCGATTTGCTGGAAGGCGAAGGCGGTTCGAAGGCGGAAGTCTCGGCTGACTTGAAGAGCTGGACAACCATCCCTTATATTCATGGGGAGAAGAGCTGGATTAGGTTGCCGAAGGGCATGAAGGTCCGTTATGTGCGGCTTCCCAAGTTCGGGTGTGTCCTCTCCGAGGTGAATGCATATGTTGGCGAGAAGTCCCTGCCCCGTGATACCTGGAGAGCCTCTAACCTCTTCGGTTCCTTCACGGGAATGAAGTTTATCAAGGCCTGGTCAGGCACGGTGCAGGTTGAAGAGTTCGTGAAGGGGGGTTATCTCTGTGTCGCCTTGAACGGGAAACATGGCCCTGAGGGGGCTTACGTGGCACTTCGCACGAAGGATGGCAGATACATCGGAGCGCCAGATCGCGCGCCCTCCTTCCCCTGTAACGCCTTTGAGAATGGAGCACGCAAACGCCACAGCAATATGACTTATTACTTCCCGCTCACATCTGAGATGGTCGGGAAAGAGCTGGAGGTCGTTGTCCTCGCCAAGGCCGAAGCGGATGACCAGTTGCGCCCCGATGTCTGGCAAACTGCCTCTGCCGAACCCTTTGTTGAAAAGGTAGTGGAACTCAAGTAAGTACCGTTAGCCCAAAACTTAGGGTGTTAGAAATAAACAGGGCTCCTGAACTGGAATAATGGAATGATGGAATGTTGGAATAAGATTCTCTCTCCCTTCCCAATATTCCGATATTCCAGTATTCCAACATTCCAGTGAAGTTATAAACACATGCAAAGCGACAATAAAATTCCGGGTTTCCGATGGACAGTCTGTGGACTGATTTTTGCTGCGACGACGATCAACTATATGGATCGCCAGGTGCTGGGGCTTCTGGCTCCGACACTCGAAAAGTCGTTGGGATGGAGTGAACTCGAATATGCCCGCATCGTCATGGCGTTTCAAGCTGCGTATGCCCTCGGTCTGTTAGGCTTTGGACGGATAATCGATCGCATTGGCACACGCCATGGCTATGCGCTCTCCATCTTTGCCTGGAGCTTGGCTGCCATGGCCCATGCGCTGGCGCGCGGCGTTTTAGGTTTTGGTGTTGCGCGGTTTGCCCTGGGCTTGGGCGAGGCAGGTAACTTTCCTGCTGCGGTCAAGGCTGTGACAGAATGGTTCCCCCGGCGTGAACGTGCGCTGGCCACAGGACTTTTCAATTCAGGATCTAATGTCGGTGCGATTCTTGCGCCACTCGTGGTCCCCTGGCTGACCTTGCAGTATGGCTGGCAGTGGGCGTTCATTGTCTTGGGTGCGACCGGTTTTGTCTGGCTGATTTTCTGGTACGCACTTTACGCATTACCGCACGACTCGAAACACGTCTCAGCAGAGGAGCTGCAGCACATCCAGAGTGATCCGCCTGAGCCGGCCCAACAGAAGATCTCTTGGGCTGCATTGTTGTGTTATCCCCAAACCTGGGCCTTTGTGGTGGGCATGTCCTTGAGTGCGCCGATCTGGTGGTTCTATCTCTACTGGTTGCCAAAGTTCCTGCACAAACAACATGGACTCGATCTTGCGACCATGGGTCCGCCGCTTGTGGTGATCTATACCATGACCACGGTCGGGAGCATCGCAGGAGGCTGGTTGTCAGGCTCGCTCATTAAACGCGGCTGGTCCGTCAATGCGAGCCGTAAAACAGCGCTCCTCATCTGCGCCCTGGCCGTTCTGCCCGTGGTCTTTGCTTCGCAGGTGTCCAATTTGTGGCTGGCCACCTTTATCATTGGCTTGGCAGCCTCTGCGCATCAAGGTTGGGCTGCGAATCTGTTCACGCTCGTCTCCGACCTCTTTCCGAAACATGCTGTGGGTTCGGTGGTCGGGCTAGGGGGGATGTTCGGCTCGCTTTCGGCACTGGCCTTCTCGCAGGCTGTGGGACTCAATCTCCAGTCGAGCGGCAGTTACACAGTACTCTTTATTATGGCCGGAAGCGCCTATCTGTTGGCGCTGATTATTATGCAACTGTTGATCCCGAAGATGAAACCTGTTGAGGTTTAGAGCATGTTAATTAAATGTGTAGTCCCTCACAGAGGCACAGAGAGCACAGAGAAATATGTATTCTAATGAATGATAAAAACTTTTTATGTTGTCCTGTTTCATAGGTGATTAAAAAAACGATTGGATTCCTCCGTGAACTCTGTGGGCTCTGTGAGAAAAAAACGGCTACACTTTTTAGGAAAATGCACTAGCCAAGGGGTGTTGCGAAAGGACTCAATCCTTCTCTCCCGCAGAGGCGCTGGGGCGCGGAGGAGAAATTCTTTAAGCCTGTTCAGCCCAACTTGCCACAAATTTATTTTCTCTTATCCTCTGCGCCTCCGCGCCTTAGCGGGAAAATTTCCGCTTGCGCTGAATTTCGAACCGTCTTATACTTGCAGCACATTGCATAAACGCTAAACGTTTGGGCTACTTGAGAGGCGAGGGTAAATGAAGACTGCGCTTAGAATTTTGCTGATATTGATTTGCATACTTTCAGCCTGTTGGGCGCTCAAATCTTTGCCCCATACGCTTGAACTCATGTCAGGTGCAACTGCCCTTGTTGATCGTCCGCATTATGATGCGAGACTTAATTGGACGTTCAGAATTTTGCGTCCTATATATTTCGTGCTTTCCATGTCTCTGCTTGTCTTGGCATACGGATTAGCACGAAGAAGAACCTGGGTACTAAAGTTTGCTACAGTGGTCTTCATGTTAAAAACGGTGGGAACCATAGTCCAAACGTTGGTGCCTCTCTTAATATTTTGGCCCCATCTTGATCTTGTGCCTGATGGAAGGACAAGGGAACAATTAGCCGTAGGATGGGTACTATTGATGCTAATGTATTATCTCCATCCTCTTTCCATTTGGTGTCTGGTGTTGTGGCATTCGAAGGTCGCGGAAAATGACATCAAGAAAAAAGGGAAAGCAGGTACAGACTTTAACCCCCTTGCTTTGAACTATGAACAGATGCCAAAAGGCGAGCAGGGGAATGCCTCCCATTGAGTACAAGGGATGATTCTCGACGTTCGGATATGTACACCTTTATTCTCATTGACAGCATGTAGCCGAAAGGATACACTTTAAACAATGTTTGAAATTCGCAAAACGGAACTCTTTTCAATATGGCTTGACGAATTGCGCGATATCAAAGCGCGTGCTCGAATCCAGGCACGTATTGAAAGGTTATGCTTATGAGCAAAACAAAAACATTACGATATGATGTAGCAGAACATCTCAGAACACCTGAGGAAATGGCCGCCTATCTTGAGGCCTGTATTGAAGAATCTAATGGCGATG
>CAIZQW010000308.1 GCA_903935195.1 uncultured bacterium | reverse complement strand
CAACGAGAAGGGACCACACCTTTTTGGAAAACATACTTCAGTCGGTTCGGCTTATTTGATGCGGATTGACAGTGCAGTGCGTACAACAGGCCCGCCATAGGATAGATATTGCATACACTGCCCCTCGTTTGATAATCTACTGAACAATTAAAGGACGAGCCAATCTCTTTGGTTGGCAGAAGGCACTAATTAATGACATACAAAAAAGAGGCTCTCAAACCCACTGAAAACGCCAAACGCGACCAGTTGCGCCTGGAGAAGCCACGCGTCTACGAGAAGATTCTCCAGTTCGACGAGAAAACCAAACGCGGCGAGAGCATTGCCATCATTCAGTTCCAGTACAATTACCGTTGTAATTTTAAATGCGACCATTGCTCCATCAAAGGGTTCCAGGGCAAGAAAGATACACGCTCGTTCACGCTTGCGGATGTCAAGGAACTCTCGCGTCAAGCGGATGAACTCGGCCTCGCCAACATTGTGATTACAGGGGGAGAGCCCTTGGTGTTTCCTGATTTTGATGAACTGGTCGCCGCCATCGACCCCCAGAAGTTCTACATCACCTCGGACTCCAACGGCTGGCTGCTAGACGACAAGAAGGCCAAACATCTCAAAGCCATCGGCGTCGACAAGATCCAGCTCAGCCTCGACAGCCTCAACGCGAAAGAGCACGACGATTTCCGCCATGCGCCGGGCTCCTTTGACCGTTGCATGCGGGCCATCGACGCCTGCCTGGATGCGGGCCTCAGCATCATCCTCTCCACCGTTGTCACCAAGCAGCGCATCCGTACGCAGGAGTTCATCGACTACCTCGAATTCGCCAAGTCAAAAGGCGTCGGCACCTTTGTCACCTACGCGAAGCCCGTCGGTGCGTGGGAAGGCAACTACGATGCGCTTGTCACCCCAGACGACATGGCCTACATGCGCGAGCTGGAGGAACGCTATGCGGTCTTCACCCATCTGACGCCCTCTTACGGACTTGATCTGGGGTGCATCGCAGTGAAGCGCATGATCTCCATCACCCAGTACGGTGACGTGATGCCCTGTCCCTATATGCACCTCTCCCTCGGCAACATCTTTAATGAGCCGCTCAAGGACATCATCGAACGCGGCATGAACATCAAGTTCTTCGGCAAGCACATCAACACCTGCCTGATGGCAGAGAGCAGACCCTTCATCGACAAATACATCGCCGGGCGCATCTATGGCAAGCCCCTGCCCGTGCCGTGGAACGAGGTTTTCACCAAAGAGGACTTGATTCAACCCTAGAGAAAGTGACACACATGAAAACAATCAGCATGGTCTCCGGCTGTTTCAATGAAGAGGGCAACCTTCAAGAATACTATGACCGCATCACGGCGGTCTTCAAAAAGTTTCCTCAATACGATTACGAGATCATCATGGCCGACAAATGCTCTACCGACAACAGCCGGGCGGTCATCCGTGAGATCGCTGCCAAGGACCGGCGGTTCAAGGCCATCTTCAATGCTAATAATTTTGGCCATATTCGTTCCCCGCATAACGCGCTATTGCAAACGACCGGCGATGCGGTTGTCATCTTATGCTCTGATCTGCAAGAACCGCCCGAGATGATTGAGGTTTTCCTCCATAAATGGGAGGAGGGCTATCGCGTGGTCTGTGGCGTCAAACCCAAGAGCAAAGAGAATCCGTTGATGTTTCTTGTCCGGCGCTTCTATTATCGTTTGCTGGCAACCTGCTCGGAGATCCATCAGATTCAAAACTTTTCAGGGTTTGGGCTCTATGACCGAAAAGTCATCGATGCGCTGAAGAAATATCATGAGCCCTACCCCTATTTTCGTGGACTGATCAGTGAGATCGGCTTTAACCGGGTGGAAGTCCCCTTTATCCAGGCGGCACGTAAACATGGCGAGACGAAGAACAATTTTATTACCCTTTATGACATGGCCATGACGGGCTTTGTCAACCACACGAAGCTGCCCCTGCGCCTCGCGGCGTTCATGGGCTTCGTCGTGGCGGGACTGAGCATGATCGCAGCCCTTGTCTATTTCATTTACAAGTTGCTCTACTGGAACCAGTTCAATGTCGGTTTGGCCCCCTTGGTCATCGGCGTCTTCTTCTTCTCGTCAGTCCAACTGATCTTCATCGGCATCATCGGCGAATATATCGGCGCCATTTGGACGCAAGTCAAAAACAAGCCGCTTGTGATTGAAGAGGAACGCATCAATTTCTGACGGCTTAGATACTTGTCAGAGGAGGTCAGTTTCTGCTATGAT
>CAIZQW010000307.1 GCA_903935195.1 uncultured bacterium | reverse complement strand
TGCCGCGGTCAAGAAGCCCGCATTGCGTCCCATGATGATATCAATCTTCACACCGCCCAATGCGCGGTTGTCGAGATCGTCACCCTTGATGGCGCAGGCCACGAAACGGGCAGCACTTCCATAACCAGGGGTATGGTCATTCTCGCGCAGGTCATTATCAATCGTCTTTGGGATATGGAAGCAACGGATTCCGTAAGCTGCCTTCTGCGCGGCTTCGTTGATGATATGGACGGTCTCTGCGGAGTCGTTGCCGCCGATGTAGAAGAAATAGCGGATCTCGAGTTTCTTCAGCACTTTGAAGATCGCGAGGCAGTCTTCGGGGGTCGGCTTGCGGCGGACCGAACCGAGCGCCGAGGCAGGGGTGTTGGCAACTGCTTCCAGTGTGGACCGGCTCTCTTTCTTCAGATCAATGAACTTCTCATCCAGAATGCCTTGAATGCCATGCAATGCACCATAAATCTTGCCGACAGCCTTATTTTCGCGCGCAGCCAAGACAGCTCCGACGAGACTCTGGTTGATAACCATGGAGGGTCCGCCACTCTGGGCGATCAGCATATTCCCTTTTTTCATAACGTGCTCCTTTATCTCTTTCCTGAAAAGAGTCAATTATGTTACACTTTTTACATGCGTCATGGAAAGGCTGAAATAGAGGAAGTTATCGATGAGACAGGGGATTTTTCCTTTGTCCCGACCCCTGATGCTTTCGAAGTTTCCCCCACCCCTGTTCGTCGGTCGTTGACCCCCCGCGATGTCGAGCATAACCAGCAGGTTTCCAAGTTTTTTAACACTGTCATCCCAGGTCTGCCGATTGATAGGGATGCCCCCCAGCTCCGTCCACCCGTGATCCCCTTCTCTGAGATCATGGAAGCAGCCCTCAAGAAGCTCGACATCCATGTGAGCCCTTTCATCGACGACCTCGCTGAAAACTGGGCCTCCATCGTCCCGCCTGCTATTGCCAAGCTGACCCGACCCGGCAAGTGGGAGAATAACATCCTTTACGTCTACGTGCCCTCCAGCACGCACCTTTTTGAGTTGCGCCGGACAGCACTGCACCAGATTGAAGAGGCTGTGCGCGCCTTTGCAGGAACCACCCTCGTACGCCAAGTCCGCCTCATGGTGGAGGTGAAGGAGAACAAATGACACCACGAACGCTTGAACTTGTGAAATGGACAATGGAGAAGAAGTGCCAAAAGGTCGTCGAGTCGCTGGCAAAACGCGGTTTTAAAGCCCAATTTTGCGCCACCGGCCAGGAGGCTGCCACCTATATTCTCGCTCAGGCCCAGGATGCACAGAATGTCGGCTTCGGAGGCTCGCTCTCTGTTGCGGACCTCGACCTGACCATTCCTCTCACGGAACAGGGCAAGGAGATCATTAACCATGGCTTCCCCAACCTGACCCCCGAGCAGAAGGTTGTGGCCATGCGCCGGCAGTTGACCTGTGACCTCTTTTTGACCGGCACCAATGCCGTTACCCTGGATGGCATCCTTGTAAATATTGATGGGAATGGCAATCGCGTGGGCGCGATGATCTTCGGTCCGAAAAAGGTGATCATCGTGGTCGGACGCAACAAGATCGTTGACGGCTCTGCAGAGGATGCCATAGCCCGTATCAAGGAGTGGGCCTCCCCGCCGAACGCCATG
>CAIZQW010000306.1 GCA_903935195.1 uncultured bacterium | reverse complement strand
TTGTCATTCCTGCGAAAGCAGGAATCTACATAAGCTAAAGAATTAATTTATAAAATTACGACAATATATAATTATACATCTTTTTAATGTATATTGTCAAGTATTTTGTTAAATTTTAAGGTACAATTATCTGCTTATGTGCTTATTATTGCAAAATATATTTGCAACATTATCATACTTATTCATACTATTATTATTTTAAATGTTCAATATTGCATGTTTCATGCTTCATGCTTTATGTTCTTTGTTCACTGATCTTTGTTCTATGTTCTATGCTTCATGTTCCATGCCATCTGTTGTGTCAGGGGCGCGCACTGCGCGCCCGCTGACTAGTTGATCATCTTTGACCAACTGGTGGCCCCACCGTCCACCCCGGAGGTGGATTAGGAGGCCCTCCCCCGTTTCCTCCACCCCCTGGTGGCGGTGGTGGGTTACCGCCATCTTGGCAGCCGTTGCTAGGCTGCCGACATCGGCGCGTATACATGGCGCCAATGCCCCCATAGATCGTGCTAGAGGTAACCTGTCGCCCCATGGCAACAGTACCATTTCCAAAGACGGGACGTTGGTAGTACTCGACTACCTGGCCGGGAGACCCTTGTGGACCTGCTGGCCCCTCTGGACCAACATCACCGCGCCCCCCGCGATCGCCTTTATCTCCTTTCGGTCCTTGCGGACCTGCCATCCCAGGTTGCCCCGGGTTGCCTTGTGGGCCCTCTGGACCCTCGTCTCCTTTGGCCCCACCGCGCACAAACATGCGCCGAATGGGGTTCATGCAGAAGACAAAGAAGTCACAGCGGACCCCGTTCCTCAGGGTCACTGTCACACAGCGTAGGGTGCGGTCTGCGACCGCATACCCGCTGTGATGCAGCGAGCCACTGATCATGTCGGCGACAGGGTCGTTGATCTTGACCCAATCGTAGACAACGTCGCCTTCGTACAGCTTGCGCTGCAGGTTGGCGACGTCTGCATCTGAGTAGTGGTCGTAGCAGGCCTTGATGGCCCGATACACCGCACTACCTAGAAGTCGATCGTCCCCTTTGGCATAGCCTCCAGGAACAACCGGGTCGCGATTAAGCGACTCGATGTGCAGGACGCCGGCCCTATCACGCTTGTTCTGCGCCAAGGCTGGCACCGTCATTGCCGCAAGAATCGCGGCTATAACCAATGCCAACCGATAAGTTCCAGTCATCACAGCCTCCTCTCCGCCAGTTACAGGCGGCCTGGTATTTGGCGTACTTTGCCGGCTCAAACGAGCCAACCGAGCACGCCGACCAGCGTGAAGTTCGGCCGTTTGACGCCCGTAGGCGCATAACGACCGATATTCGGTAGTTCTGGATAGGATTAAGGTCTACACAGACCTCTCCCTTTCCAGAAACGACGTTGACGCAATAGTCGCGGCCATCAAGATTCACACGCGCCTCGCCATCTTGGGCAAAGCACGCGCTGCCGTCCGCATTGCGGAAGACAACCTCGATGGTGCAAGTCTTACGTCCAAGCTCAGATGCTTTGCTGGCCTCTGGAGTTGGTGGCGTGACTTGCTGCACGGGACGCGCCTCAAGTGCATCAACCCTGCTTGTCAATGCAGACAGCTTGTCCGCATGCTCGCCAAGGAGCGCGTTTGTCTTCTGCTGCTCCTCGAGGATGCGGTTAAGTACGCCATTGTCGCTGCCTTCATTCGGCACCCGACCGTCGTTCTGCTGACCATTGCCATCCGCTAGATTGTAGCCAGGCTGGTCATCGATCAGCAACGAAAAGCCGTCGAGTTGCTTGAACGCATCGAATGCGTTCTGTGGCGCCTGTACATCGCGCACGTTGAGGGAGAATGAAACATCGCCCTTTTGCGTACCGCGCTTGAAGAAGACTACGAATGTGCGACTGCTCTTTGCCAGGTTGAGCGTCATCTTGACGCTATAGGTCATGGCAGGCTGCAATGAACCGGCGGGTAGACTAAACCGGAACGAGTCCGGCTGTCGCCGATCTTGGCTCTTGGTGTCCGAATAATGCGGCCTAAGCCGCTCGCACACCTCTGGGCCGGTGACTGGAATGAACGTAACAAAACCGAAGTCGTTACGCGCATCCCGGAACTCGAAGTTGTCGGGCGTAAGTAGAAAGTCGAGCCCAACGTGGTCCGTAACGCTCGGGATCGCACCAAAGTGCGCCGCGCCGATTACCTTGTCGCCGAACCTCGCGTTCATAGCGAGTTTCGTCTGCAAGGTCAGTTCATGCTGCCTATCCTGCGACTGCAGGGTCAGCATGCCGCCAATTGCCCACTGGGCGTTGGCGGGTACGATGAGGGCGACGAGCAGCGCGAACGCTGCTGCCGCGGTGGTGACGAAACGACTGGTACGGGAATGCATCGCGATATCCTCCTGTTGGTTCGCGTTGTCGCTCTAGATTAGATCCGGCAATCAGCTCACAAAATGAACTAATTGCCAGATCTAATTTAAATTAGACGCGAAAAAATAGGAGTATAAGTTTTATACCTTAAAGTTAAGGTGCTCTTTTCAAAATCGTTTCTGAAAAGACTTTTCATACTATCATGTTTGACTAGTTTTGTCAAGTTTTGCGTGAGTACCTATAACAGTAATCGGATCACTTTTGTCAGCTAATA
>CAIZQW010000305.1 GCA_903935195.1 uncultured bacterium | reverse complement strand
CTCATGGGCGCCACCTTTAAATTGATTAACGTTGCCGCTGACGCAAAGGCGCGTTCTGTCACGACCAAACGCTTGGAGTGTCTCCAGTTCGCCCTTTCGGGTTACTATGCTGCGTATGGCGCCTACCCGGCTGTTCAGCCTTATCAAAATCCGAACCTGCAGCTGATTGAGAGAGACGATGATACAGCCGAACCTTTAAACAGCGGCTCTGCTGGGGCCGCGACCGCCTGTGCACGGGCGCAGCCGATGGCTTATGAATATCCGACACCACTGTTTTTAGATGAGCGGATCAATGAGCCTCCTTATACAACTAAGTTGCAAAGTTTGCTCAAAGATGAGAAGGCGATCAGTGTTAACGACACCATTGACAGCTTAGCTCAGGAAGGGACAAGTTGGGCTGATAACAAGGGGTTCAAGTTTGGACTGATCTCGTTCCTCTTGCCTCGGGTGACGGTGGTCGGACTTCCGGGGCCCCAAGGTCCTAAAGCCGAAGTTTTCGTAAAAGGGCAATGGAAGGCCAATAATCCGATGAGCAGAACAAATGACGTACCGGCTGTGCCAGGACTGTTGCAGGGTCAACAAGATAGGGAAGCGACGGCGGCGAAGCAGTGGCTCCCCTATCTGGAGAATATGTTGTCGAGCTTTCGGAAAGAGATCTATGGCATCAAAATTGCTGGAGGTGGCTTGGGTCTTGTGAAGAGGGGAAAGTATATGCAGCCTGATAAAAATAGTGAGAACAGTGTGTACCTTGCTCATTCCACGGTGACGGATGGATGGGGACGCGAGTTCTTCTATTATTCGGCCCCGCCCCATCAGAGCTACAGGATCTGGTCTGCAGGGAAGGACGGTTGTACGTTTCCCCCTTGGGAGTCATTGACGACCGAGGCGAAGACGTGGATCAAGGACGATATCGTGGGTGGAAAGATGTAGGGGCTTCATGTATCAAGCCCGTTCTGAGGAAATGTCTGATGAAGAGAGCATCAAATAAAGGTTTTACGCTGGTTGAAATGTTAGTGGTCATAGGCATCATCGGCCTGCTGATCGGTGTCTTGACGACTGGTTTTTCGTATTCCCAGACCCTGGCGTGGCAGACCCGTTCCCAAGAGTTGGTCTCGAATGTGGCGACCGCGATGGGCACCTACCTGTTGAACGAAAGATCATGGCCAGATGAGTTCTTGAGAAGTAATGGCAATGTCAACAATGAAGTCTGCAAGGTGTTACAAGAGGCGAGCCTGCTGGATGTGGCCACGGTTAAGACTGACGCCAATGGAGTGACAGTGATCAATCAGAATAGTCCGGAGCGCTTTGGCCTGTTTTCCCCGTGGGGACAACGGATCGTTCGAAAAATACCCCTCGTGACCGCATCCCTTGGCGCATTGCCTGCTAATGCTGAACTGCAGAAGCACATTCTCCAGTTTCGCGTGGATGTGGATTTGGATGGCAAGATAGACAGCAACGATGCGGTGCTCGGGCCGATACCTGGAAATGGCGACCCCATACGTGCCTCGGTAATTGTCTGGTCCTGCGGCCCCCAAGGAAAAGCAGATGGCAAGACAGGCGCCAAAAATTCTCAGGATAACCGCCAGAGCTGGAGTGGTAGTCAATAACGTTTTAATCACGTCATTGCGACCACTATGTCCATCGT
>CAIZQW010000304.1 GCA_903935195.1 uncultured bacterium | reverse complement strand
TCCCCTTGGACCGCCGGAGTCCCTGCGCCAAGTCGTCTCCCGGAATCTTTCCGATGTGGTGCACTATCCGGATCCACGTTGTACTGCCTTATGCGAGGCGATTGCACGTCGCCACTCGCTTCTCGTTGACTCAATTGTCTGTGGCAATGGATCAACCGAGCTCCTCTTTGCCCTCCCTTCTTGCCTGGGTGTCACACGCGTGTTGATCCCCGTGCCGAGTTACGCTGATTATGAGACTTCCGCACGACGGGCTGGTTTGGCGGTAACGAAGCTGGTCTATCCAGTCGAAACAGGAATTGACTGGTCTCTCATCGAGGTGGAGTGTCAAGGCGATGAACTGGTCATCGTGGGCCAGCCAGGGAATCCGGTTGGCAATCTCTTTGATCGTGAACACTTCCGCACGGTCGCAGTGCGCCATCCCAAAACATTTTTTCTGATTGATGAAGCATTCGCGGATTTCGTGGAAGGCTATGAGAGCGTCGCACGTTTTGCCTTGCCAAATGTGCTGGTCCTCCGGTCCATGACGAAATTCTATGCGATGCCAGGCATCCGGCTGGGGTATCTGATTGCGCCTGCAGAACTGGCACAGAAGATCCGGGATGATCTGCCGCCCTGGTCTGTCGGGAGCTTGGCCCAGGCTGTGGGCGTTGCGCTTCTCGCGGAGACGGCGTATGCCGAGCAGACACGCCTGCGCGTGACGCAGCTACGCGAGTGCCTGAAAGCGCAGCTCGAAGCTTTCGGGATCTTCAGTGTCTTCCCCTCGGTCGCGAACTATCTCCTGGTGCGCATTGAGAAAGAGGGGTTGGACGCCAAGGAGTTGGCTGAACGACTTTTGCTCCAGTTCCGAATCCCGATCCGCGTGTGTTCCAATTACGCCGGACTCGATGGCCGTTATTTCCGCGTTGCGGTGCGAACCGAAGAGGAGAATGCGCGGCTCGTGGAGGCTATTGGAAAAGTGGTTCTCACAGAGGCATCCACCTTCGCCAAGGCTACGGCGGACAGGCAGAGAGCACAGAGTAGGGAGGGGCAACGGAACCGGTTCGCCATCCATGCCGAAGCTGGTATTCTGTCTACCCAAAATTCCACCGTTCCAATATTCCAATATTCCAGTGAAGCTAAGAAGCGGGTGCCGGCCATCATGTTTCAGGGTACCTCGTCGAATGCAGGTAAGAGTGTGCTGACTGCGGCTTTCTGCCGGATACTTCTTCAAGATGGTTATCGGGTTGCACCCTTTAAAGCGCAGAATATGTCGCTGAATTCGTACGTCACGCTGGATGGGGGCGAGATGGGGCGTGCCCAGGTCCTCCAGGCGCAGGCGTGCAGACTCGCGCCGGATGTACGCATGAATCCCATTTTATTGAAGCCCAACTCCGAGACGGGCTCCCAGGTGATTCTCAATGGGAAGCCTGTCGGAAATATGGATGTCGAGGCCTATATTCGCTACAAGCCAGAGGCCTTCAAGGTGGCGCAGACCGCCTACGACTCACTGGCGAGCGAGGTGGATGTGATGGTCCTGGAAGGCGCAGGGAGTCCGGGCGAGGTCAATCTCAAGCGGCATGATATTGTCAATATGGCGATGGCGGAGTATGCAAAGGCCCCAGTCGTCATTGTCGGCGATATTGACCGCGGGGGTGTCTTCGCCTCGTTCATTGGCACACTGGAGGTGCTCTCTGAAAAGGAGCGCGCCTCTGTCGCCGGATTTATTGTCAATCGGTTCAGGGGACGC
>CAIZQW010000303.1 GCA_903935195.1 uncultured bacterium | reverse complement strand
CGCTCCCATCGTCTATCGGTTAGGACATTAGGTTTTCATCCTAGTAAGCGGAGTTCGACTCTCCGTGGGAGCGCCACTTTATCAGAGGCCTCAAGAACTCGGCTTCCGTCAATGCAGAATTGATCGGAACCGAGTTCGACTTTTTTATTTTGGACGTCGTAAATGACTGGCTTCCCGATGGTTTGCAAGAGTTTCTTCTTGTGCTCGGCGTCCATGTTGTCCCACACGGCGCGGATGGACTTGAACCGCTCGACGATCTCACATGCCTGCCCGAGCATCTCCAGGGAGTTGTCCGACTGAAGGCCCTCGGCTTGGATCCCTGCAAGCGCGGTGTTGTACTTGGTCTGCAGGTTCCGGTAGGTCGGCTTGTCAATGTCCCCCTCGATGTAGCGCTCGGCCAGCGTGGCCAGCTTCACCCTCAGGGCGGCCGCTTCCTTCTCGCGCTTGGTCTCGGCCTTGGCTTTGTCCTTCGCACGTGACTGCAGGTGGGCGACTGCCAGCTCCACGGCAGTCTTTAATTTGCCGGCCAGATAGGCCAGACCGCCGAGGGCCTCGCAGACCGCCGCGTCCAAGTCGCCAGCCTTTAGGTTCACGTGACCGCCAGGGCACCGGTAATAGGCGTACAGCCTGCCGGTGGCCGAGCGCGCGTTCGACCCTTTGAGACGGGATCCGCAGACCGAGCAGGCGCAGAGCGTCAAGGGAAAGTCGGCGGACGGCTTGTCACGGCGGGGTTGACGTTTGTCAACTGCGTATCTGGACTCCAGTTTATACCACAGCTCCGGCGTAATGAACCCTGGGAATGCCGCCTGAATATCAACCTTCGAGAGCTTGGTGCGGATGATACCGCCATAGATCGGCTGCCTAAAAATGGTGCTCGCCTTCACCCTGTCAAAGCCAATCGCGTGGAAACCGCGTATCGTGGCCTCCAGCGAGCTTGATCCGCTGGCGTATGTCGTCAACAGGGCGGTCAGCTTGGGCGCGTCCTGGTGCGAGATTTCAAGCACCGGTAGCCCGTCCGGCCTTCTGGCCTGTTTGAATCCGTCCGGCGCCATCCAAACCCAGCCGCCCTTTAGCAGGGTTGCGGACATGCCTGACCGAGACCGCGCCGACCGGATGTCGTTGTCGAACTGCGCCGCGGCGAACATGATGGTCGAAAGGAACTGCCCGGCTGGCTCCTCGCTGACAGGTTCGGAGACGCTGACCAGGCGGCAGCCATGGGTGGCCAGCTTGGCACGGATCGCCAGACCGTCCGAGGCGTTACGGGACAGGCGGTCGAGCCGGTGGACGACAAGCAGGTCAGCCTTCAGCTTCCGGCAGGCGTCCAAGGCTTGGATCAGCCCGGGGCGGTCGGCTGTCTTGGCTGACTCTCCTGCGTCCTCGAAGTGTCCGGCGATCCGCAGATCATGATGGGCGCAATAGGTCTTGATCTCGGCAAGCTGGGTGCCTAGGGATGTCCCCTTTATCTGGTCGTCTGAGGAAACTCGGGTATAGGCGATTGCTTTCAATTTTTCTTCCTTTCGCGTGAGACGAAATCTATCAAACCTATCAAACCAATACACACCCCCCTAAAGGGGGGTGGTGTGTAGGTTTGGTTTGATGGTTTGATAATGTTCAGTCTCTAAGCGGTTCATAAGTCGGTGTAGGTTAAAATCGTTCCGCTGTCAGTGAATGAGTAAACCCTGTCGGTTCTAACATACCCGCCAAAAGAGTTGGTTGCACGGAATACAACTCGCATCCTCCAAAGCCCTTCTGATTTGAACGGGGCGCTCCACTCATAGTCTTTTGATCCAGAGTAGTCGTTAAGCGTTGCCACGAGATGCGCCCTTATGGCGTCCCTAAGTGCATACCTCATCTTGCGTGTGTCCTCTTCCTTGGAACCAGTAAGCGTGGCGGGAGCCTCGGCAGCGTTTAAGGCGTTGGAGTGCATTTGGGCGAGCCTTGCCTTTAACAACGCATTAGTGGCAGCCAAAGCTTCAAGCGAGCAGTACAAATCTGAATCAGGAACGACAACCTTCAGCGTGTCAGGCGAAAGGTCTGATAGCTTGGCTTGGATGGTTCGCCCGTTGTCGAGCGTTAGGTCAACGCACATATAAACGTTTGAAGATACGGTGGCATTGACGGCCATTCCGTTTCTGAACTTGATCTGTTCGGCTTGCGCGTGTATTGCTGTGATGATGAACGTCAGGATGATGATTTTTTTCATTGTTTTTCCTCGGCATTAGTTTAACACAATGCCAGCGCTGTTTTGACCGCTAAGAAAAAATAATTAATTTTCTTAATTTTGTTATTGACTTGGGTTTAACCAACCTGATAATATAGCGCCATCGAAAGGATAATAGACAATGAGCAACATGCCAGCCATAGACAAGTTAAAAGTCAGCCTTCAGCTTCCGATTAAGACAATCGTGAAGATGGACAAGGCTGCAAAGGCAATCCGTGTTTCACGGAATGAAGTTGCGACGGCTATCCTTGACAAGGGAACCTCTCATGTCGAGCTGACACAATCGGACATCGAGAAGATCACAAAGAAGATGGAGGAAAATCGTGCAAAGCGGAAAAGCTAACAAACGCATCCACCTGGCCGTGGATATCACGGTCTGGACGAAAATTGAAAAGGCGGCTGCCGGACTAAAAGTTTCGGCAACCGAGCTTGCCTCTTTTATTTTGTCAAAGAGGTTCAACCAACCCGCAAAACACAAGGCGTAATTTTTTTTACAAAAAGGGTTAAACCAACCATCTGCAACCTATTTTTTGTGTTACGGGGTTCAACCAACCCAGAAAGAAAAGAACATGACCAAGCAAAAGCAACCGAATAAAGACAAGTCGAGAAACCAGAAGTACAAGCTCCAGCGCATTGAGCGCGGTCTGCTCGACGAAGTCAGCAAGATGGCCCCTCGCTTCCGGCGCAACACCGGCGAGATGCTGAACACGATCCTGGCCTTCGGCCTCTCACAGTGGAAGGTGAGCGACGCCTGCCAGAAATGCCTGAACACTCAAACGGTTTAAGGAGGTCAAACACATGGCCCAGACAATCACATTGAACGCCGAACAAACGAAGTTGCTTAAGGAGTTTATATCTACTGACGCTGATGTCCTGGAACTTGTTGAACAGCTTAATGAGAATCGCGGAGGTGACGGACAAAGAACTTTGCGTAATCACTTTGAGAACATGTGCGACAAGCGGAGCAGGCTGGCAAGCAGATTGGCTGCGAGCTTGTCAATTAGTTTTGTTGCGGAGCAGGGGCCGCGAGTCAACCCTGAAGGAACAGCCAGCGACGCGGGGACGCCTGCGTAACTGGTCGGCCAGCAGGCCCCCGCCTGTGTTCCGAAACGGGGAAACTTTTAACAAGGAGATCAACCAATGAGCAAAGAACAAGCCAAGAGCAAGTACGAACAACTGAACGACGACGTGATCGCATCCCTCGGACGGATGCGCGAGGCGTGTGACCGCAACGACAAGGACGCTGTCGAGTTTGAAGATCGGATCATCATCAACAAGCTGGAGGCGATGAAGGCAACGAGGATGCAGATGTGAGTGCGGTGATCGTACACGACGATCCAGAGGTGGCACTGCTGGCCGAGTGGCTGGTGGACTTCGCTGACAAGGAAACGCAGAAAGGGAAAACGAAATGAACGAAGGATTACCGGACGGGATAGAGCAGGGCGACCATGCGGCGCACGCTGAGGTCGCCAGGGACGTGGGACGCGGATGCATGAACATCATCATGATATTTGTGAGTATCTTCGGAAGCGGAGTATTCACAGGGTGGGCGCTGACAGTAGCGCTCGGAAAGTAAAGGAAGCTATGGCAAAGAAAACAAAGAAGAGCGACAAGTTCCTCTCGGTGGATATCGGGATCGAGCTGAAGGCGATCATCATCAAGGTGGCGAACAGCCAATCCGGCAAGAGCATCTCCCAGTGGGTGCGCGAGGCTGTAGTCGAGAAGCTCGGCAAAGACGGTTTACAAGTCTAAATAAAGAGGCCGCCACCTGCGCTAACAGATGACGGCCAGCCACAAGGAAGGATTAGTTCCCATGGGCAATAAAGAATGTATCAAAGCGGCGGCTGGGAAGTCAAGAGGGCACTGGATTCCAGTGCTGGCAGGCTCGGAGATGTTCGTCAGGGGTACGCGCAAACGCCACGCCGTTATCGAAAAGACCGAGTCCGGCAACTGGATCGGGATCGTATGGGACTCCGGAATGCCGGAAGCCGTATTCGAAGAGGGGCCGATGGACGACATCGCGGCCAAATGCGCCTACACGATGGGACTCGATCACGAGGGGGTGCCGAATGTCTGATGATCTTCGCAAGGAGTTTTTGAAAATGCTCGGAACGGTTGCATGTAAGAGCGGATGTGACAGCTATGACGTGTTCGTAGACTTCCTTGAGGTCGGGGCGCTCGCGATCCAGCAGCCGTTCACCTTCAATTCCGAGGTGTTCGCCTCACGTGAAGCTGAAGTCGTCAAGATATTGAAGAAGTACCACGACGGAGACGCGACGGCCACCATGAAGGCTTTCGGCCAGATGCTCGGATGTGTCACGATGGCCCTTGAAGAGCGAGTTGCCGACTTCCTCGGGCAGACCTACATGATGGCAGAGTTTGGCAACAACGACCGTGGCCAGTTCTTCACCCCTGACTGCATCGCCCAGACCATGGCGAAAATGACGCTCCATGACGGCATGGACGCTATCATTAAAGACCGGGGGTATATAACCATCAGCGACCCAGCCTGCGGCGGTGGCGTGACGCTGATAGCCTCTGTGGCCCACATGAAGGAGCTTGGCTACAACATCAACAAGCAGGTCTGTATCTATGCACAGGACATCGACGGTAAGTGCGCGAACATGACTTTTATCCAGCTCGCCCTTCTAGGGGTTCCGGCTGTAGTCGCCACTGGAAACACGCTGACCATGGAGATCCGGCGCCAGGCTTTCACGCCGATGTGGTCAATGTACGGATTTTCAACCAAGGAAGACAGGCGTATGCGCGAGGTGGCAGAACCAAAGCCGGAGCCAACGCCAGCCTTCACAGTGGTTGACTGTGACGCTAGGCCGACCGAAGAGGTCATCAAGGAATGCTACACCTCAATCCAACAGCTTGAACTTTTTTGACTTAAAAGGTGGTACACACCTCAACGAATTTCCCTCGGGCGGTCCGGGGGATGAACAAGGAGTGAAGATGGAAGAAAAAACAATAGAGCTACTGGAGCGGCTGATGCGAATCAGCAAGCTTGAGCGCGAGGCGAAACGCGAGCGCGAAGAGCTGGAGCTTCAGATTTACGAGCGCTACAAGGAGGAGCTGCCAGCCGAGGGCGGCGCCAAGACCTTCGAAGTTGACGGGATCAAGTTCGAGGTTAAGACGGGGTACCGGTTCAGCGCGGACGTGGAGGCCATCAAGGGCCTGCCGTTTGGCGAGAAGCTGCTGCGTACTAAGGTGGAGTTCTCTGACAGCCAATACAAGAAGCTGTGGGAGATGAACAAGGACGCGGCGCAGGCGATCAGCGAGTACGTTACAGCGACACCGTCCAAGCCAGCAGTCAAAGTCAAGGAGGTTGCCAATGGCTAAGGGAACCATGTCCAATAGCACGCTGATCAACCGCAGCAACTACGTCCTCCGGGCGAAACGCATTCGGAAGCACGAAGCAAACGGGACGCTCCTACCAAACGAGCGGACCGGCCACCCCGGCGCACGTCGCCGGTTTCAAAACACCAAAGGAAACTGGGTACCCCAGAAAGACGGAAAGGAGCCACAGGTTTATGTCTAAGTCCAAGAAGATCAAAGCCGACTTCACGCCCAAGGCAGTGCCAGTCGAGGAGAAAAAGCCGGTGATCGTCGTCAAGACGGTTCCGCAGACACTCAAGGTCATGCTGACCGACTCGGAGCTGCAGGCAATCGGCCACCAGATGGCAGATGCCCGCAACAAGCAGATCGGCTGGGAGAACGACCTCAAGACGATCACGCAGCAATACAAGTCGAAGATCCAGGAACAGAGCGCGGTCGTCGACACCAAGTCCATGCTGCTGATCGCCAAGTACGACTACCGCGAGGTGGCCTGCACGGAGAAGTACAACTACACCACCGAGCGAGTGGTGATCATCCGCAACGATACCGGCGAAACCGTCGAGGATCGCAAGATGACCAGATCGGAGCTGGAACAGCTTCCCATGAACCTGGACGAAACCACGAAGGAAAAGGAGGCTGGCCATGGCGTTCAGTCTTAAAGACGTATCGCGCGAGGTACGGCACCTGCCGCCCCGCATCATCCTGCTGGGGACTCCCAAGGTCGGCAAGACGACGTTCGCGGCAAACGCCCCGGACGCGATCATGCTCCCGATCACAGGCGAGGAAGGCGCGGACGACATGACCTGCGCTAAGTTCCCGACCGCGGCTAGCTATGACGAGGTAATGGAAGCGATCGGGACCCTGGCAACGGAGGAGCACGAGTACAAGTTCCTCGTGATCGACTCCGCGACGGCACTCGAACGGCTAGTCTGGGAGAAGGCTTGCGCTGTCGAAGGCTGGCCGAATATCGAGAAGCCCGGCTATGGAAAGGGCTATGTGTGCGCGCTCCAGTACTGGGTGCAGATCACACAGGCTCTCGACTGGCTCCGCCAGAACAAGGGCATGGGGTCGATCCTGATCGGGCACGTCAAGAGCAAGCTGTTCAACGACCCGCAGTTCGAGCCGTATGACACCTTCATGTGGGACATCAAGGACAACGCCGCGAGCGCACTGGTCAAGTGGGCTGACTGCGTGTTGTTCGCACGGCCCAAGCAGTTCATCAAGCAGGTAGGCGACGGACTGGCCAAGGAGACCCACGCCATCGGAAGCGGCGAGCGCAGCCTGTATACGCAGGAACGCCCGGCGCATCCTGGAGGCGGTCGGGGGGTGTATGGCCACCTTCCTTATGAAATGCCTCTCTCGTGGGCGGCGTTCGAGCAGGCAATCGCGAAGGCGATGGAGCCCAAAGCGGAGTAATTGATTGTATTGGCGATACCGCCCCAGGCGGCCAGTGACGGCCAGGGGCAAAGGAGTGAACATGGCAGGATTCCAATTCAATGCCAACGCAGTGGAGGGAGACGTCAAGGACTTCTCCCCT
>CAIZQW010000302.1 GCA_903935195.1 uncultured bacterium | reverse complement strand
TCGGCCTTGACCCAGCCCTCACGGCCTCGCAGGCCATAGCGCACACTGCGCAACAGCGTCTGTTCAAAGGCCCACACTATACAGTCGTTTTGGTTCATATCATCTCAGGGTTTGGTTCACCAAACCCCTACGGATCCTCTCTCCATCTCAAATAACGTACCTTGTCGCCATTGAGTTCGGCAATGGCTTCAATGCGGTGAGAAATTCCAGCAGACCGCCCTTCGATATTCAACCGAAACACCGATGAATTCACGGTGACATACTGTAGAATCGTTGTTGATATCCCTGGGAATCTCGATTTGAAATCATCAACAGACTTGAAGTAAAAGTTTTCCTCCTCTTCGGATACCCCTGTTGTTGCTATCCTGACGTCACTGGAAATAGCTACACTTTTTGTTAACAACGCACCCTTCATCAGGTTTTGCTCATTGATGATGTCTTCTGCTGTTTTGTCGTCCATATCCGGGATGGTCATCAAGACTTCCAAAGATGCAGAATTAACATTTATCTTACCATCTCCGTATGTGGTAAACAATTTATTTATGTCAAAAGGAAAGGTTCTTTGAACGGGAGGCCTCTCCTCGGACGGCCTCTCCTCTGAATGCAAGAAGTAGCTTTTGGCGATCGCCTCGCGGAAGCCTTTGACGCGGAGAAGCTCGCTAATTGTATCAATGGGGCCGTTGCGCGTCATGTAAGGGATGCGAGGCTCTCTTGTCTTGGGGTCTGTCTCCTGCTGGTAGTATTCATCTTCAGCGCCATTGCGTCCGGAAATAGTACGGTCAGCATCGGTCCAGTCGTTCCAACAGTCAATCAGGTCTTCAAACATCTCGTCAGGCACGCGCGTTCTACGAAAGATTTGTTCCCAGACGAGATCGGACTGTCCGGGAGGCTGGCCAGAGGCGGTGGTTCTTGCTGCCCCCTCTTGTGCGCTTTTACAGAGCTTATTGATGTTCCACCGGGATTGTTCCGGGCTGATTTCGATATGGATGATGCCATCGCCCAGAGATTCGTCGATAACGGCGGTCTGTCCTTGCTTGATCTGGAGGGCTGGGACTTTCCAGCGATCCTCTTCGGCGGTCGTAAGGGAGGTGGGACTTACCTTCAGCTGTTTCTCTAGCAACATCTCCGCGATGGCCACACCGGATTGGGTGAGGTAGTTGACGCGCTGACGATGGCGCACAAAGGTGCCGATGCGCCCCTCCAATATGGCATCAAAGGAGAAGGAGAGCACAAGAACACTGAGCAACGCAACCGTCCAGATCGCGATGATCAACGCAGAGCCAGAGGACGGAGGACGGAGGTCAGAGGTCAGAGGACGGAGGTCGGAGGACGGAGCGGTAAGAGAATGGGACGTAGGGGACAAATGGGACGCATGAGACGAATGGTAAAGGGGACGATAGGACATAAGTCCCATACGTCGCATGTGTCCTATATGTCGCAGGATTGTCATTTGCTTATTTTAGCCCGGTGGGAGCGATTGAGCTTGGGGGGCGTCCTGTTGTGCCGCGGGTACCGGTCGTGCGGGATGTTGTGGTCTGGCCGCCTGTATTACTACTCGTGGGTTTCAGGGAGACGTCAGACATAGGGATTTCGACGATGCGCTTGATTTCGAGGGGGTCGTCATCTCTTTTTATCGGCTCCATGTAGAGCGTGATCTCGACAGCCTTGGGAATGCTGTTGGAGAACTTCCACTCGTCTTGCCAATTGGGAATGTCATCTTTCTTGGGTTGTGTCTTGTCGAGGACGCGACAGTTGAAGCCGATGACGCGAGGTGCGAGAATAAATTCCTTAACCGTCTCCTCGGGTTTGAAATCTTCGAGTTGCAGATAAATGCGCCACGCTCGGACGGCAAGGCCCTTCTCGGTTTTGCCGTCACGCTCGCCCTCAAAGACGGAAAGAGAAACCCGGTGGGCTTCTTCTGAAAAGCCACACTCCTCACCCACCAGTGCGGAGCCCATCTTGACCCAGCTGATCGAGTCTTTTGCCGAGGCATCCTCGCCATTGTCAGTGAGCTGAAAGCCGTATTTGTAGTCCTGTTTTCCGATGGAGGGGTAGTAGGAGGAACGGAGTCCCGAGACCACCTGCTCAATGACATAGTCGGCTTGTCCCAAGGTGTTGGACATCTCCTGTCCAGCGCGCCAGCTCGAGACAATCGCTTCAAAACTAAAAAATGAGATCAGCATCATGACCGCGAGGATCGTGATCGACACGACGATCTCGACGAGGGTGAAGCCACGGCGTGTGGATGTTTGGATCTTTTTCATTTCTTCGTTGGCATCTTTATACGGACGTAGCGAAGCAACTCTTCTCTGTCGTCATCATCTGGGCCCCAGGTGACAATCGAGTGTACGATGCGGAGTCCGTCATCCACCTGATTGGTCTCCAGGTCCCCGGTTTTATCTTCCCCGGTGCGTTCAAAGGTATATCGCTCCAACACTTCCCTCATCTGGGGGCTGGCTGCTTCGACCAGTTCTGTTGCGCTCACCGAGGGGACCTCCAAATCCTCTTCGACATTATCCGTGGCTTCAATCGGGTACTTGAGATCCACAAGGGTAAAGATATACTGAACCTCTTGGAATTGCTTTGAGAGGAGCATCATCTTTGCGCAGTTACCCACCCCGGTCAGCAGGACCATGATCCCGATGGACAAGATCATGGTGGCGATCAAGATTTCGACAAGCGTAAATCCTGTCCGGGTTCTTTTCATTGGCTCTCTTCCTCGTCTTCGTCAATTTTTGCCACGCCCAGTCGGTCAATGGAGATGGTTAACGCATAGGAATCCCCCTCGTCTGCAGCGATCTGGACCCGATAGGGGCGGCATGTACCATTGCTGAGATAGACAATCTGCATTTGTGTCGAGACCTCTTCCAGTTCGTTCGTCACACTTTTAGAATCTTTTGGCAAGGGCTTACTGTTAGACCAGCCGTCATCAATTATATCCAGATATTCGACAAAGATGATTTTGACCTGTTTATAATTTTGTGATGCTTCGATGTCCGCCATGCTGTATTCCACGCCCCCGGTAATCTCTTCCTTCTCGGCCTCCGCCGCTGCGGTAGCCTCTGCATCTAAGAGGGTATTGGTGGTGGCGAAGGCCCTTGCGGAGACAAGGCTTGTCGCACCACTTGCGCCCCCGTGTAGGGTGACCCGTAACTGTCCGCTCTCTGAAAACGAAAAGGTCATGGGTTTCTGATGCAAGACCGCCATGGTGCGGGCGTAACGGGAGAGCTGGACAAACCCCCGTGCTGCGCTACGCACGTTGGCAACCTCCGAGCTACCGACGAGGGAGGTCGTGATCAATCCAGCCATGACCCCGAAGATCACGAGCACCACGAGCAGCTCGATCAGCGTAAACCCGCGTTTATGGGGTGAAAAGCGCATGATGCATCAGTTGGTCAGATCATCAGCGCCACCAAACTCGCCGTCAGGTCCTGCAGAGGTGATCTTGATTTTTTTGCCACTCTTGGTGAGCGTGAACTGGACGCCCCACGCATCGGTAATGTTGCCTTCTTTAAGCAAGCTCTCACTGTTATCCGTGCTCTGGGTTAACGCCTCGATTGTGTCTGGGAACTTGCCATTGTGCTTCATCGAATAGATTTGGCAGGCCTTTTCGATCTCTGCGATACTGAGGCGGGTTGCTTCGATACGCGCAGTTTCGACATGTTGGATCACGTTCTGCACCGCGACAGCGGCCAGGATGCCCAGGATGGTGATCACCACCAACAATTCCACGAGGGTGAAGCCTCCACGGCGTTTGCGGTTTTGTTCTTGTTCTTTGCGTGTGTTGTTCATTTTTTCCTTTCGGGCAGGCACAACGGCCTGCCCTTACAGACAGACGCGACGGCCTGCCCCTGCGGGCAGACGCGACGGTCTGCCCCTACTTTGCTCCTATTGCAGATGTGACTTTGAAAACGGCCATCAGAATACTGATTGCCACGAAACCTACAATACCACCGATCACGATGATGAGAATCGGTTCGAGTGCATTGGTAAAAACTTTGATATTACGATCCATCTCTGTCTCGTAACGACGGCCAATATGACCCAACGAGCTGGGCATATCACCTGACTGCTCGCCGACGGAGAGCATGTCGGTCATGAGCCTGGGGAAGACTTTACTTCCTGCCAGCGGACCAGAGATACTCGTACCGTCGGTCACACGTTCACGGGCATTTCGAAGGGCGTTGGCGATGACTTGGTTGCCACAGGTCTCTTCGGCAATCTTGAGGGCTTGTAGGACATTGACACCATTGGAGAGGAGCGTCTTCATCGTATAGGCCAACGAGGAGAAGGCGCCACAGGCGATGATGCCCTTGATGAGCGGTGTGCGCAATTTGAGTCCGTCCAGTTTCAGCCGTCCTTCAGGTGTCTTGACATAACGTTTTAACATGACAATGCCTGCGATGGCTAAGAAGATCAGAAAGACACCGTATTTCATCATGAACTCGCTAGTACCCATAAGGATGCGTGTCGGCAAGGGAAGTGCCGCCCCCATGCTATCAAAGATCTTCTTGAACTGTGGCAACACATACGTCATGGTGAAGGCCACGGTGACGACGCCGAGGATGAGCACGACAATCGGGTAAGTCATAGCAGACTTAATCTTAGACTGCATGCTCTCATTTCGCTCATAATGTTCGACGAGGCGTCGCAGGATTTCAATCATGGCACCAGAGGCTTCGCCTGCTCGGATCATGTTTCCATACAGCGCAGGAAAAGTTTGTGGATGGGCGGTCACAGCGGTTGAAAGTTGCTCGCCCCGTATGATACGGTCGCGCAAGTCGCCGGCGATGATGTTCTGGGGCGAATCAGGTTCTCCTTGGCTTGCCAGACAGTTGAGTGCCGCACCGAGGGTCATACCTGCTTCGAGCAGATCGGACAGTTCAGAGGTGAAGAGTAACACCTCCACCGTCTTCATTTTCGGCTTGGAATTACCGATCTTCAACTTCCAGATCGACTCACCTTTTGTCTGGGCTTGCGCGGATTTGGTCTCCATGACGGAGATGGGGCGGTACCCTAGCTTTTCGACAGCCGTCATAGCACCCCGGCGGTCTGCCGCGACGACAGTCCCTTCGAGTTTGCGGCCATCCTTGGCCATGGCTTTGTAGTTAAAGGTTGCCATTACTCAGTATCCTCTGTGACGCGCATGATCTCCTCTACAGAGGTCATACCCCGGAAGGCCTTGATCCAGCCATCCTCACGCAAAGTCTTCATGCCACCGCGCAGAGAGGCCTCGCGGATGACAGAGGCTGGCTTGCGTCCGATGATCAGCGACTCGAGCTCTTCGTTGACGACGAGCAACTCAAAGAGTCCACCACGGCCCTTGTAGCCAGTCTTTTTGCAATATTCGCAACCCAAGGGTTCGAAGACCGACTGTGAGCTGGGTGGATAGGGGAGATCGTACCATTTGGGGTCGAGGGGAATTTCCTTCCGGCACTTGGGGCAGAGACGCCGCACGAGACGCTGGGCCATGACGCCTGCCAAGGCCGAAGCCACAAGGAAGGGTTCCGCGCCCATATCAATCAGACGCGGGATAGCGCCAGCCGAGTCATTGGTATGTAGGGTGCTGAGCACTAAGTGACCGGTCAGCGAAGCATTGATGGCGATCTCTGCGGTTTCGCCGTCGCGAATTTCACCGACCATAATGATGTCAGGGTCTTGACGCAGAAAGGCGCGAAGCGCGCGGGCAAAGGTCAGTCCGATATCTTGGCGCACCAGCACCTGATTGATTCCCGGCATCTCATATTCGATTGGATCCTCAGCGGTCAGGATACGGACCTGCATCTTGTTGATCTCGTGCAGAAAGGCGTAGAGCGAGGTTGATTTGCCAGAGCCTGTGGGGCCTGTGACCAAGATAATGCCATTGGGTCGGTTGATAAGCTTTATGATATGAGCTTGATCGCGGTCATTGAAGCCGAGATCCTGAATCTTGACGAAATTACCAGATTTTTGCAACAGACGAAGCGAGATAGATTCGCCATATGCCGTGGGCATGGTCGAAACACGAATGTCAATGTCGTCATTGTTCAGGCGCACACCGATACGGCCATCCATGGGCAGGCGTTTTTCTGCGATGTCCAAATTCGCCATAACCTTGATACGCGAAATGATGGCGGCTTTCAGCTTGTTGAGTTGAGGAGGTACATCCACCTTGTGCAACATGCCATCGATGCGATAGCGGATGCGCAGTTCGTCTTCCATCGGCTCCACGTGAATATCGGTTGCCCCTTGGCGGTCAGCCTCAGAGATAATCTGATTTACGAATTTGACGATAGAGGCCTCAGCGCCTATCTCGTTGACATCAATTTTGGAGATGGAGGCAATATCGGAATCTACTTCGTAGCGGCCGTCCTCGATCATCTTCTCGATGGCATCCGCGCCTACGCCATAAAACTTCTGGATGGCCTTGTTGATCTCCTCTCGGGGACTTAGAACCACCTTGATCGGGCGTCCAGCAGCCAGTCGCAGACCATCGGTCATGCCGATGTTGAAGGGGTCACAGGAGGCGACCTTGAGATTGTTGTTCTCCAGCGCAAGCGGGAGAACATTATACTGGTAAACGGCACGGGCAGGAAGACTGGTCAGCGCCTCATCCGTAGGCCGGACATCCGTCAGGTCGAGATAAGGGAACCCCAGAATCTCGCCGATTCGCTTCAGGAAGTCGTCCTCGCGAGCAACGCCCAGGCGAACAATGACACCGGGGATGCCGGTCCCGTCTGTACGGTCAGCCGTCAGGATTTGCGAGATTTGGGACTCGCTGAAGAGTTGTGTCCGCTTCAAGACCAGCGCGGCAAAAGCATCGGTTGAGGTTGACATAGATTTGCTTCTCAGTTGATTAACGGATCAGGTGTCACAGTGAAGAAGAGGGGTCAATCG
>CAIZQW010000301.1 GCA_903935195.1 uncultured bacterium | reverse complement strand
GAGAAGAGAATGAAATTTGGATTGATGGTGAGCATGGTACTCGGTATGGCGATGGTAGGTGGCGCAGTCCAGACTCCTCAGGAAAAAGTTCTTCCGCTGACTGGCACGTGGTCCTTCCGTCTGGATGACAAAGATGTCGGAGTCAAGGAGCAGTGGTTTGCGCAGAGCTTTACGAATACCGTGCAATTGCCGGGCACAACGGACACAAATCAAAAGGGAAATTTCAAGGATGAGAAGTGTGTGGATCGTCTCTCCCGCGTCTGGTTTTGGAAGGGACCTGCCTGGTATCAGCGCAAGGTGACGATTCCGGAGTCGTGGAAGGGTAAGCGCATCACGCTCTTCCTGGAACGGACCAAAAATTCGCGCGTCTGGGTGGACCAGACGTTCTGCGGCGCAGAGGACACGCTCAGCGCCCCGCATGTCTTTGTGCTGCCAGATCTTGCACCAGGCGAACACACGCTTACCGTGCTTGTCGACAATGCCAAGCTGCCGCCAGTCGGTCCATCCCATGCCGTGGATGAACGGACCCAGACGAATTGGAACGGCATCATCGGAAAGATCGAATTGCGTGCCACAGATCCCCTCTGGTTATCGGATGTGCAAGTCTATCCAGATGCCGTGAAGAAACAAGCGCGTATCCGGGCTGTGATTGGCAACATGACGGGGAAAGCAGTCGCCGGCAAGCTGGTGATTGGCTGTCAGAGTTACAATGTGCCTCAGCCCGCCACCTTCAAAAAAGAGACGCTGGAGATTCTCTCTTCCAATCGCGAGACCGTTGTTGAATGCGTCTATGAGCCAGGGGATAGCGTACCGCTCTGGGACGAGTTTCAACGAGCGATGCTGCGCATGGATCTTCAGCTGGTGTCGAACGACAGTGCCTTTGTTGACCAACAGTCCGTCAACTTCGGACTGCGTGACTTCAAGCGTGACGCAAAACGTCTCGCCATTAACGGCCGGACCGCCTTCCTGCGCGGACGTCTCGATTGCGCCAACTATCCGCTGACGGGGTATGCGCCCATGGACAAGGCTGAGTGGCTCAAGATTCTCGGTATTCTGAAGGATTGGGGACTCAACCACGTGCGGTTCCACTCCTGGTGTCCGCCGGAGGCTGCCTTCCAGGCGGCGGATGAACTCGGCTTCTATTTTCAGGTGGAGTTCCCGAATAAGCGGAGTGCCTTCAAAGCGCCCGAGAGTAATGAGGCGCAGAAGCGCAACATCGACTACATCGAGATTCCGGGCGCGGATCCGAATGCGTCCCTCTACGACTATGCAGTCCGCGAGGCGGACCTGATCTTTAAGCACTTCGGCAATCATCCCTCCTTTGCCATGTTCACGCTCGGTAATGAACTCGGTCGCAATCCGGCGATGTATGAACTGGTGGCACGGTTCCAGAAGCGCGATCCGCGTCATCTCTACGCCCAGGGATCTAGTAATAACCACTGGGCTCCCAGTTATGCCGAGGGCGATGATTTCTGGGTAACCTGCAAGACCGCGACAAACATGCCTGTGCGTGGCGCGTTTTTTTCGGGTGATCTCAATGGAGGCGGTTATATTTACTCCCGGCCACCCTCAACGCTGATGAATTATTATGATTCAATTAAGGATTCGCCTGTACCCGTGATCGCCCATGAGACAGCCGAGTTTGAGGTCACCCCCGACTTTAGAGAGATTCCTAAATATACCGGCGTCCTCAAGGCGCGGAATCTTGAAATTTTTCAACAGCGCTTGAAGGACGCGAACATGCTCGACCTTGCCCACGATTTCATGCGGGCATCCGGCGCGTTGGCTGCGATCTGCCAGCGTGAAGAGAAGGAAGCGGCCCTGCGGACGCCCGGCTTTGGCGGCTTCCAGTGGCTTGACATCATGGACTTCCCGGGCCAGGGCACGGCGCTGGTGGGCATGCTGAACGTCTTTATGGAGAACAAGGGAATTACGACGCCTGACACCTGGCGGCAGTTCTGCTCGGAGACTGTGCCCCTACTGTTGATGAAGAAATATACCTGGACATCGGACGAAACGTTTACGGCCGAGGTTAAGGTTGCGCACTATGGGCCGCGAGATCTTCAGAAGGCACGGATCCGTTGGGGTCTCTATGAAAGCAATGCGCAGGTGCTTGCCTCCGGCGACTTTGCTCCCGGGCTGATCAAAGAGGGGGGCTTGCGCACGATTGGGACGATCACGATCCCGTTGAACAAGCTTAAAACCCCTCAGAAGGTTAAACTGGTTTTACAGATCGCAGGTATGCCGTATGGAAACCAGTATGACCTCTGGGTCTATCCGCCGAAGCACGAGCTCAGTGCACCGGAGGGCGTGACAGTCACCAATCGCTTGGATGCCGCGGCCTTGGAAAAACTTGCCCAAGGTGGAAAAATGCTACTCTTCTATCGGACCGAAGACCGCAAGGTGAGTGTCGGTGGCGCCTTCCCGACGGGCTTCTGGTGCTGGGCGATGTTTTCCAAGGGCGCCCTCGCGCAAGGGATCGAGCCTGCGCCGGGAACACAAGGATTCCTTTGCGATCCGAAGCATCCGGCGCTGGCGGACTTCCCGACGGAGTTCCATAGCAACTGGCAATGGTGGCAGATGACCAAGAACAGCCGTCCGCTGATCCTGGATGAGACGCCTGCGGATTACCGTCCGATCATTCACGTGATCGACAACTTCGCCCGCAACCACAAGCTGGGGTTGCTCTTTGAGACAAAGGTGGGCAAGGGTAAGTTGCTCGTCTATGCCGCTGACCTGCCGGCGCTTCAGGGACATCCCGAAGTGCGGCAACTGATGCAGAGCCTGCTGCGTTATGCTGGATCTTCCGCCTTCGATCCTAAGACGGAGCTGAATGTTGAGCTTTTAAAAAAGTTGCTCCTCTCTGAAGGCAAGTGAGGAAGGTGAACGTGGCGCCTTGATCTCAAGAAAGAAATATGAGACAATTTAACCGCAAAAACCGCTAGGGGATTGCACGGCTATCACATCCGCCTCGCCCGTGAATACACGGACGGCGGAATGGATAGCCGTGCAGGTTTAAGACAGGAATACGTATGCACCCATTATACGAAAAGGCAAATGATCTTACTCCGATTGTTATTAAATGCGCAATAGAGGTGTACAACGAGTTATTTTGAAAGGCGCTGGCGCCCTTTGAAGACCTTCGCAAATGTCCGCTCCGCCGTCCGTGTATTCACGGGTGAGGCGGGCGTGACATTTGCGAAAAATTCGCGGTTTTTGCGGTTAGGGTAATGGCATTGTATCATGTGGGTTTGAGGAGAAATCATGAAGAGACGAGAATTTTTGATGGCGGGAAGCGGGATGGTGTGTGCGACCTGGATGCAGGGTTGTCTAACAACTCCTCGCGCGAAGGCATTTAACATCCGTGATCTGTTCGAATCGGATGACCCGGCGGTGCTTGCTTTATCGCAACGTATCTTTGAGAAGTGTATTCTGGAGAAGATACAAGCGCCTGTCCCGCCGCTCTTGCATACCTGGGTTGTTCCCGGCGGTCCCTATTACAAGGGACAATGGATTTGGGATACGATGTTCGTTGTGGACCTCTTGAGTTTCCTGCCGGAAAAAAAGTCCGTCATCCGTGAAATCTTCCAGAACTATTGGGACTTTCAAGACCGTTGGAACAAAACGGCTCCGGACTATGCTCAGGACATGATCACCGTGGCCATCAAGACCGCGCCACAGGAGCAGAGACAGTTCTCCCAGATCCCGATTCTCGCCTGGGGTGTCGAGCGCGTTTATCAGCGCAATGGCGATCTGGAGCTCGTCAAGCAGACACTCCCGCGCCTCGAGCGCTTTCACGACTGGTATTGGCGGGAACGCGACCTGCATGATAACGGGCTGATCACGCTCGGTGCCTATACCGGCAACGTGCAGCATGCAAAGTGGGAGACCTTTGATTACGAGTGCAACATGGACGGCATGAAGATGACCGTTCATCCTGCGCGCAAAGGTCCCAAGGAGGGTCCGTGGTATGCGGACATTTGTGTGCCCGGAAATAACGCTTACTTGATCATGGGCGAGAAGAGCCTTGTGCGGCTGGCTGAGATTGCTGGCGACAGAGAGATGGTGGCAAGACGGCAGAAACGGATTGAGAAGGGCATTGCAGGTATGCGTGCCCACATGTGG
>CAIZQW010000300.1 GCA_903935195.1 uncultured bacterium | reverse complement strand
GGCAAAGTTAGGCGCTGGCGACGTGCCCTTCATCTATAGCATGCCCAGCTCAACGCTGGCTCCGAAGATCACCAAGCCGGAAGGGATCAAGGGCCGGAGCGTCGCGGTGGAAATCAATAAAAACGATATGACCGCATTGATTGAAAAGGTGCTTGGCGAGGTTGGCAAGTAGAGCAGTAATCAGTGGTCAGTTGAGGAAAGGAACAAGAAGATGTTTAAGCAATTGGTTTGTGGAGTGGTAGTGGGTGCGTGTGCTTTTGCAGCGCAGGCGGCTCCGGTTCCGGCAACTTTGCCGAGGCCGGACGGAAAGCCGGGGGACACGAAGAAGCCGGTGAAGGTCTATATCCTGGCCGGTCAGTCGAACATGGTCGGCATGGGCAATATCTCCGGGGCTTCACCGGAGTTTCCAAGCGTCTTCCTCTCGGCGGATCCGGCTGTTATTCCAGGTGTAATGCCGGCAGGTTCAGGCCGGAGGAAATCCGCGTGCAAGTGGGTCTGGGGCGGCGTCTCTGCGCTGACAAAGCATGGCGTCTACGACGCAACAGCGAGTGTCGGCCGTGAGAAGACTCCGGTGGCCTTGGGGACGGTGTCGAAGAATCTCCCAGCCCTGAAGCCAGGGGAAACCCTCACTGTCACGGCGCAGATCGATGTGCCGGTCAAAGGAACCTACACCGTGCATGTCGGATTCGGGGATAGCACCTATGCGCTTGCGCGCTTGGATGGCAAGGAAGTCTACCGGAAAGAGCTTGGACAAAAGCCTGTCATCACCAAGGTGGCACTGGAGGTGGGCAAGAAGTATCTGCTCCAGATCACCTATTTGAAAAGTGGGTCAGCAGCCCTCTGGCTGGAACAGGTTGAGCTGGTCGGCAAAGGGGATCTGGTGACCTTGACAAAGAAGGAGAAGAAGTTCCCTTGCCTCCTGGACGACAAGGGCGAGTGGCTTGTGCGCAACGATGTGATTTATACCGATCCCCGTCTCTTTGCCGAGCGCGCTCCGTCACCGTTGTCGGCGACTTCGAACAACGGCGGTTCGATCGGGCCGGAAGTGGGTTTCGGCTTTGTCATGGGAACCTTCCACGATGAACAGGTCCTGCTCATCAAGACGGCGATGGGCAATCGCGCACTGGGCTTTGACTTCCGTCCGCCCTCGAGCGGTTACGCGGTGCCAGCCAGCGAGTTTGAAGGGCTGGAGTACCGCCTGATGGTGAAAGGTGTCCGCCAGACACTTGAAAACATCGACAAGGTTGTGCCTGGTTACGCAGGACAGGGCTACGAGATTGCAGGTTTCGGCTGGTTCCAGGGACACAAGGATAGCGGCTCGACAAAGGAAGCGTATGAGAAGAATCTGGTCAACCTGATCAACGATCTGCGCAAGGAGTTCAAGGCGCCGAAGATGAAGGCTGTAGTGGCGACGGTTGGGTTCCATGGCTATCGCCTCTCAAAGGGTCCGTGGCAGGGCGTCTGGGAGGCGCAGATGGCCGTCGGTGACCCCAAGCAGCATCCCGAGTTCGTCGGTACCGTGGCCTCTGTTGATACGCGCGATTTCTGGCGCGAGGTAGGCGAGTCGCCCCGGGAACAGGATTTCCACTACAACCGCAATGCCGAGACATACCTGCTGGTGGGCGAAGCCATGGGCCGCGCCATGGTGAAGATGCTGGGTGGCGAGGCGGAGGTGATTCCGAAAACAGACCGCGAAGCGAAAACCATGGCTGACATGGCTGTCGAGGCTGCCAAGCCCGTGCCGACAAAAGAGCAGCAAGCGGCCTCGCTGGCTGCGGTTAAACCGATGGTGATGGAGCATCTCCTGCCCGCTTTCGTCAACAATCCACGCACGCAGCCTGTGTTGCAGGCCGCCCTCAAGGCTGGACCTGCAAAGTCGGCAAGCGCGTCTGACAATCTGGATGACGTGATTGACGAACTGGTTGCCTATTATCAGGTCGCAGGCATTCAGGATTATGACTGGAAGCCCTCTGGTGCGAACAGCAAGGATGCTGACTGGGACTATTTTGGTTTTGATATGAAGAACAGCCCGTATAAACTCAGGCCTGCAGGCGCTCCTGCCAAGGAAGAGACCGGCAGTGCCGAGGCAGATCCTGCTGCTGCGCCCAAGGCGAAGAAGGACGCCAAGCCAGAACCCGCCTATACCTTCACGGTGCCAGAGGCCCTGGCAAACTGGACCCTGCCTGACTTTGATGTGAAGAAGGCGGGCTGGAAGACGAAAATATTATTAATAACATATGCCTGGATGGAGGTCAACGATTATGGTTTCCTAATTTAGGCGGTTGGTTTGCTTTTTATGATGACAGTGGAATACCGCAGGACGCCATTTCATGGAATGAT
>CAIZQW010000299.1 GCA_903935195.1 uncultured bacterium | reverse complement strand
CCAAGGACGGAAGCAAGAGTGCCACTAAAAGTCGAATGTTTAAAATGCGTGTTTTCATTGGTTGATTTCTTTACTGAGTTCTGAGTTAATAGATTTAAACCGATAGGTTCCTGAGCCCCTATCGTTCACCTACACCTGTGCATTTTTTGTCCTGTCTAATTACGACACCTCTGCCTTGCATCCCCGTTTTCCGAAACCATGACCACCTTGTTGAGGCGCGGGGCACTGCCGATGAAGGCGTGTCCCTTCGTCGGCAGAGCCGAAGCAGACACACTGTTTTTCTGAGCGGTGAACGACCAGACGCCTGGCTTCACGGCAAACAACAGATAGCGCGACGTGGCTTCAATAAAATTGACACCGGCGATCGTCCCGCTGGGCTTGCCAGCCTTCCAGATCACCTTGCCGTTGACCTTCACGTCGGCGATCGTCTCACCGGCCAGTACGGGAATGCCTACCGTCGCTAGCGTTCCGGAAGGGGATTTTAATTCAAGTGCGAAGCTATTTTTCGTATTGGACAGTTTCAGCGCGATGTCGCCCTTTGCGCTGACAACCTTTGTGGCGATCTGCTTCAGTGTCCCCATTTGCGGTAACACGCTATAGGACGAAAACCCTGGCGCAGTCGGGGCGATACCGGCAAAATATTGAGACATGATGGTCAGCGGCCCGCCGCTCCAGGCATGGTTAATGGTGCCACCGCCAAAACCTTCCGAGCCGATGCCCCAGCCCTCCCAGAGCGTGGTGTACTCGGGATGATCCACCATCTTGGCATAACGCTTCTTCATCCGTTCCTGAGCAAGTTCCGGCTGATCCATGAGGCAGAGGGCCTCCAGAACATATTTCTCCATGTAGGGGCTGGAATGGGACTGTTTCTTAAAGACCTCGATCAAGGCCGGGAATTGGTCGGGTTTGGCGAAGCCAGCCACAATCGCAAGCGCATTAGCGCGATCATCCGTCTGCCCCTTGTAATCCGGGGAACGATATTCAGTCCCTGTCCAATAGGTTTTATTGAAGCTGGCTTCAATGGATTTCATGCGCGCATCAATCCAGGGTAAGTCGCCCTCCTTCTTTAAGACGACTGCGGCGTTGCGTAGACCCTGCAGGCCGATGTGATACCACGCATTGTACAGCATCCCCATGTCGACATTGTCGCCCCAGTCGCCCCACGCCCAGGCGCCACGCCTAGGCACGACAAGTCCGTCCGGCTTCATGGCCCAGATCTCCATGTAACGTTTCATGGCGGGATACGCGACGTTCAGCGTCTCCATGTCCCCACTATAAAAACTGTAGGTCCAGAAACCGGTCCGTCCGATGCTGGCCAGCATTTGCAAGGGCAGATCCCTGTCCCAGTTGCCTGAAGGAATGGGCGAGAACAAGACGCCATCCGCCTTCTGCCAGGCGACCAGGTCAATGATACATTTTCGAGTCAGCAGGTCAGAACGCCGATCGAACGCATAAAACGATTCGCCGAGTTCATTGACTGCATCGCCCCACCAAAGGGCGCGTTCGCGGTCCGGGCAGTCCATATAATTATCGCGCATCGTGATGTAAAGCGTGCGGATGGCTTTTGTACGAAGCTTGTTGAGAAAATCATCATCGCAGTCAAAGGTTCCTGTAAACTCCGTATCAAAACCAGTTTCGCGATACGTGAGATCCAGGATCTGGATGCCTGCCGGGATTTCATAGTGCACCTCGTGTCCGTTCATCCAGCCATAACATTCGAAGGCCTGCTCGCCCTCACGGGTCACATACTCAGCCCGCACATTGTTTTCGCTGCCGCCGCGATAGTTGTCCATCTG
>CAIZQW010000298.1 GCA_903935195.1 uncultured bacterium | reverse complement strand
TTCAAGTGCGGACTCGCGTTCCGGCTCGGCATTGAAATCCAGGATATCCGTCTGAAAACCATGCTTCTCCAACCATGCGGCAATCGAGGCCAAGCCAAGCGGCGGCATGAGGTTTGCTTTGCGTGCAATATCCGTGGCAGCGCCACGTTTGTTGCCACCCAAGGGATGGATCAACAAAATACGCTTTGGATTAAGCTCGGTCATCTTTAGTCCAGACGTCATGGAAGAGGAAGCATTGCAACGGATAACGCTCGGTGAAGGAGGTGAGGAGGTCGGCATACTGTTGGAGGGCGATGCGGATCGCATGACGGTCACCCGACTCCAGCCCGTCAATCAGATGCATTTCAATCGTGTAGCTCTTCACACCTGTCTTAGGAACAAAGAGTACAACGACCGGACACTTCGCCGCGCGTGCGACAGCAAAGGCGCTGACAGGGAAACTCGCCTCCGCATTCAAGAACTGGGCCTGCGCGGTTTGGCCGCCATAAGCGCGATCGCCCATAATCGAGACGATCTCGCCACGTTGCAGACGGAGTACCATCTCCAGGACGCATCCGGGTCCGTCGGTCGGCAGGATCACGGTAAAGCCGCCATCATCACCACGCAGATGCTTGCGAACTTCTGTGGACTCCGCCTCATTCATCAACAGCGAGACTGACTGATTGCCAGACATGTTGCGCAAGAAAGGCAAAGCCGATTGCCAGCCTCCCACATGGGAGAGCAACAAGACGAAGCCGCGTCCTTGTAGCTCCTTCAATCGCGCACGCACCTGCTCGCAATCAAAGTCAAACTGCGTTGCACCGGCATTCAGCGCGTAGCGGTCAATCAGACATTTACCCTGTGAAACGAAGAGCAGGTAGATCCGCCAGAAACGCTTGAATCCATGATCCCCCGGGAAGCGTCGAGCTAAATAGGCTGAGGCCATTTTCCGGGCATGCCGATCAAACAGCGCATAATGGGCACAGACGATGTAGAGCAATCCGTAGGCGCCACGCAAGCCTGTCAGTTTCAGTGCGGTCCGAAAGAACCAGAAGCCGAGTGCATTGCCACGGGCCTTTACTTTTACCTCGGTCTTTGTCTGGAGGCGCTCAGCGATCCGATAGACCAGCCAGCCAAAAAGGACGCCAAAGGGAGGTGCGACGACCATGGATCCCACCACCCACTCCTTGAAAAACTGTTTCAGAAACTCCATGATGCCTGCGAAATCCGCCGGACCGTCATACGACGGGATGAAGGTACCATGCAGGATCAGATGTCCCACGCAAATGGCAAAGCCGGGTCCGAAGGGGGGCATGAAGAGGTTCTGGATGGTGATGCCCATGAGACGATTGAGATTAAGACGGGTGGTCACATACAGAATGATAATGGTGTGGGGCAGAATCGGAATAAATGCGACGAAGGTTCCGATACCTGCCGATATCCCTAATTCAACAGGTGTGACATGTTCATACAGCAACCGCTTGATAAAGGCCCCCGGATGGAGGAGATCACGCCAGACTGTACTCTTCTGGCGGGGCAACCAGCGCTTGAAGGGAATCGGCAAGAGGCGGCGCAAGACGAAGAGGACATGCGTATGGGTGAGGCGGAGATTATCAATACCCTTGTGAAAATGGGAGATGCGCTCCTCCTGCGGAGGGTAGAAGGTCCGAACCGGCACCTCGACAAGGGGCAAGCCGCCCCAGAATCCGCGTACAAGGACCTCGATCTCAAAGTCATACCGTTTACGAATCAAAGTGAGTTGAGAGAGATACTTCAACGGATAGGCGCGATACCCGCATTGCGTGTCTGCGCAGGTCACGCCTGTCTCAAGCGCGACCCAGAAATTGGAGAAAGAGCGTCCGAACTGACTGGAGCGCGGGACATTCGGTACGGAGAAATCACGGATGCCTATGACAAAAGCATCGGGATTTTGCTGGATAGCTTGGAGAAAGAGAGGAAGATCCTCAGGATCATGCTGTCCATCCGCATCCAGCGTGATGACGTGTGAAAATCCCTGTTTTTGGGCATAAGCAAAGGCGGTCCGTAAGGCAACCCCCTTCCCCTTGTTACCCGGATGGCTGAGGAGTGTGATTTGCTCACCCGCCAGGAGGTCGGAAATATTCGCATCCGTACTGCCATCATCCACAACCAACACAGACTCCATCTGTGCACAACACCCCCTGACAACAGACAGCAACGTCTGAGACTGATTATAGACAGGGATGACACATAAGGGGCGTATGTCGGTTAACGAACTCATCACTTTTTAAAAGGGAAACACGTAAAAATCGCGTTCAATAAAGTCTCACATTCCCCTATAATCTGCAATCCTAAAGCGTTAAAAGCGGAAATTACATTTGACTTTGAAATCAAAAAGCCAGTATAGTAATAGACAATTAAAGGAGCATTTTTTATGGCTATTAATGGCAAGTTGAACATTATCGCTGAGAAGATCAATGATTCGGTTCCGTCAACACATGAACTTTTTGCAAAGGGGGACATTCCCGCGATTATTGCCTTGGCGCGTGAGCAAGCCGAAGGCGCGACCTATATTGATGTCAACATCGGCATGAATGATCCTTCCCTGATGGAGGAGCTGATCAAGAGCATCCAGAAGCAGGTGGATCTGCCACTCTCCATTGACACCCCTTCCCCTGAGATCGCCGAGCGCGCCTTGAAGGTCTACGATCCTGCCAAGGCGCAAGGCAAAAAGCCCCTTCTCAACTCCATCAGCCTGGGACGGCTTGAGATGTTTGATTTGCTGAAGATCCAGCCCTTCCGGACACTGCTGATGGCCAGTGAACGCATTGAAGGTTCGGAGACCGTCCAGAACTGCGTACCACGGGATGTCTTGGATGCCGCGCGTCAGATCTATGAACATGCAAAGAAGCATGGGATCACGAACGATGATATTATCTTTGATCCGACCATTGCACCCGTCGGCAGCGATTTCCAAGGATTGACTCGCATGACCGTCGACGGCATTGCCCTCATCGGAAAGCATGAAACCTTCAAGGGTTGCCACATGTCGGTCGGCCTTTCCAACTTCACCGTCCAGATCCCCAGCAAGACCCAATCCGGCGCCTTGGTGAAGACCCCTCTCGAGAATGCCTTCCTGACGCTGACCGTTCCTAATGGACTTGACTACTGCGTGGGCAGCACCAAGAAGAAATACGAGTTCCTCCCGGAAGACCATCCCGCGATGGTGACACTCAATGATATCATGAAGCTTGACGGCTTCGACGTCATCATGCGCGTCCAAGAGTTTTATAATAGCTAAGCCCATGTTTGAGAGTTTTTTTTACCACAGAGAACGCAGAGAACACAAAGAAAAATAGTTAAGACTAGATCACAAGCTGTTTAGAATTTGATCTCTGCGATCTTTGCGTTCTTTGCGGTTAACTAAAGGAGATTCTGTGTCGCAACTTCCTGACCCCGTATCCCTGAGTCCTGATCAAATTGTTGATCGGACCGCACTTCTTGGACAAAAAAAGACAGCCAAACCAATCGATGCTGTTTTATTGAGCGGACTCCTCGGCGGAGCTTACATCGCCTTCGCAGGTGCGATCTCCCAAATGGTCACCTGTGGCACTGGCCCTGTCACGGGAGCTGGGCAGTTCTTCGCAGGAGCTGTCTTTGCCTCAGGTCTCGTCTACGTGATGATTGCAGGTGCGGACCTTTTTACGGGCAATGTCATGACAGGAATTGTCGCACGCCTTGATCATCGCATCACAACGCGCGACTACCTCATCAACTTAGTCATCGTCTACCTTGCAAACTTTATCGGCGCATTGATCGTCGTGGGAATTATTTATTACGGCGAGGTCTGGACCTTTTCCGACGTGGCGCTCGGCAAAAAGATTGTTGCAGTGGCAGAACAGAAATGCGATCTCTCGTTTACGGTCGCTTTTGTACGGGCTGTCGGATGTAACTGGCTTGTCTGCCTCGGCGTCTGGATGGTGATCGCAACCGGCGATGTCGCGGGACGTATCCTCGCCTGCTTCTTCCCCGTGATGACCTTCGTTGCACTCGGACTTGAACACTGTGTCGCCAATATGTACTTCATCCCGCTTGGCCTTATGTTGAAAGGATCTGTTGCGATTGAAGCGCCGAATCTGAGCCTGACCTCCTTCCTGATCAATAATGCAATCCCTGTTACCCTGGGTAACATCGTCGGCGGTGGAATTTTTGTCGGCATGATCTACTTCGGTATTTACCGTACCTCAAAAAAGCATAAAGCCTAGGAGACCACCATGGGAAAGACGCTTAAAGAGATTGTTACAGGCAATGAGTTTATCCACGGCATTGAGTTGGTGACCACACG
>CAIZQW010000297.1 GCA_903935195.1 uncultured bacterium | reverse complement strand
TGGACCGCATCCGTTCCTCCCTTATCGGGAAACCCGCGCTCCATGTACTCCCAAAGCGTGGTGAAGCTGGCGTCAATCTGTCCCCGGTACCGGTTGGTCATTCTGATCAGCGCAAGATCCGGCTTGCCCATCACGCAAAGCGCCTCCAGGACCCAGCGCTCGAAATAGGGTCCGCAGTTGCCGTTTGTCCCGAGGACACCTGTGATGACCGGCCACGTGGAAGGGTCTGCGAGGCCGGCGCACACGGCCATGGCATTCGCCCGTTCATCAAGCTCCTTGCCTGACCTGTAACCATTCTCTTTCCAGAAGGCGCTGTTGAAATTATTCCGCACACCTGAAAGTTTGGCATCAATCGAGGCCAGATCGTCCTGGTGCCCAGTTGACACCGCCATTTTCCGGAGGGCTGAAAGCGCGCTGTAGTATTCCGCCACCTGGAGAACAGTCTTGTCCTGATACCCCGTGCCCCAGTCGTACCAGTCCCAGCCCTCACGTCTGTGGACAGGCAGGCCATTGGTCCCGATTTGATACTGAGCCAGATATTTCTTGGTGTTATCGTAAACAGCCGCGAGCGTCTCGAGGTCTCCTGTGTAGAGGTAATAACACCAATCACCGTATTCCCCATGCGCGATCAGATTCTGGCCCGGCAGGCCATTGATCTGTTTCGACAGGATCAGCCGCTTGGCCATCTGGTGCGAGGCGAGGTCGTAGGCATAGAAACACTCCTCCATCTGCAGGACAGCATCCCCCAGCCACTCGCTCCGCTCCCTGTCCGGACAATCCATGTAATGCTCGCGCATGCACAAGTAGAGGGTCCGCGTCGCCTTCTGCCAGAGGATATTGTAGTCCTCGTCATTGCAGCGGAACGACCCGGCCACGTCCGTCGGGTAGCCAGTCTCACGATACTGGACCTTCAGCACCTTGACGCCAGCAGGGATCGTATAGATGGCCCCCTCGCCGCTCACCCAGCCTGTCATCTCCCAGGTGTTCACCCCAAGAGCCGTTGAACAGTTCTGCTCAGCCTGCTGGGATCTGACCAGCGGATTGCTGGAATCCACGCTGATCACCTTTCCCGTGGTGTCGGCAGAATATTGGATCCAGGCGGTGAACTGCGCATTATACGGCAACTGGCACACCAACCGCCACGTGTTCGTCTCGACCCGCGGCAACTCTTTCGAGGTGTAGACATAGTCCTTCAGCCCGAAATCCTTGAGCGCCGGCGCGGCAAGAGCCGGCAAGACTCCAAACACCGACAACACGAGAGCAGCCTTCGCCGCTCCTTTTAACATTCCTTTGAAAAACAACTTGTTCACAACTTCCCTTTCTCCATATGATGATAAAAATCGAATAGTGCTATTTCTGGTTGCAAAACCTGTAACTCCCCGCCCCCACCTCATACACGGCCGCACCGTTCTCCATACGCAGAAATTTAACGCCATTCGCTTCAGTTGCCGGCCTGCCAGATTCCGTCACTCCGCTCGTATCCTTTGCAGGTATATACACGGTCGCGGTCGTGTTCGGCGGAATAGTGATTTCAAGTATCCAGTTTCCAGTTTCAAGTTTCGAGTTTCCAGTTTCAAGTTTCGAGTTTCCATTTTCCAGTTTCGAGTTTCCAGTTTCAAGTTCCCAATTGCTGACGATGCGGCCGTAGGGAGAGTCGTGATGGGCTTTCACCCACGTCAAATCTCCGATGATTGCGGGCTTGATAATGATCCGCTTGAAGCCAGGCCCTGCGGGATCTGGCCGGATGCCCGCGAGACCCTGGTAAAACCAGTTGTCGGGCGAGGTGAAGCAGGAATGGATCTGTGACCAATGTCCGTTCCACTGCTCCCAGAGCGTGGTGGCGCCCTGCTCCAGCATGTACCCCCACCCCGGATGCGTGGTCTGGTTGAACATCGTGAAGACCAGATCGTTACGGTCGGCTTCACGGAGATATTCCATCATGAAATAGGTGCCGAGCATGCCGGTGTCGAGATGCCCCTGGTTCTTGACAAGGATGTTCTGCTCGAGCTTCTTCGACATGGACGCACGCTCGGGCTCAGGCACCACGCCGGTCATCAGCGGCATGACGTAGTAGGCCTGCTCGTCGATGACGTAGTGTCCGGCTGCTTTGTCATAGAACGCCGCTTGGACAGCGGGACGGATAGCCGCCAGCCGTGTCTGACAGCGCTCGACCTCCTCCTGCCTGCCAAGCACAACCGCCATCTTGCGCAGCAGATCCATCTGGTAGATACGATAGCAGTTGTTGAAAAACTCAGCGGCCTGTGGACTCGGCCAGTTCTTGGTATCCATGCCCCGGTTGGGCGGCACCCAGTCGCCGATGAAATCCCACTTTCCGCCATACGCGCGGAGCACGTTGTTTGTACAGCGTGTCTCCAAGTGATCCACATACCGCCGGATGGCGTCGAAGTTTTCGTCCAGCACACGCCGGTCGCCGTAATAGAGATAATGCCGCCAAGTGGTCGCCGCCAACAGGCCGGGCCAGCCGGGTCCGCCACCGCCGTCACCGAACGGCGCCATGTGCGGCAACCCGCCGTCCGCACCCTGCCGCAGCCGCCAGTCGCAGAGCCACTTGCGGTAATAGCCGTAGGCATTGAAACTGGTCATGAAGCCTTCTGTCGCGACCTGGCCGTCACCATACCCCATGCGCTCACGATGCGGACAGTCGACATAATAGCCGCCGAGATTCAGGCAGCGTTGTGTCCACTGGTTCACGCGGTGGATGCGGTTGAAGAGTTCGTTCGAGCATTCAAATGATCCGGCCGTCTCGAGGTCGCTCTCAATCAGCAGGGCCACCGCATCCTCCTTCGCCGGCGCGGACGGGAGTCCCTCCACAATGACATAGCGGAAGCCGGCGTAGTTGAACTTGTGCTGGAAGACCTCGCCGACGCCACCGGCCGAGACAAACTCGCTGACCTGGTTGAAATGCTGGTAATCCCCTGCTTTTCTCCGGACATCCGCAAAGGTCATCTTCACGACCGTGCCCTTCGCCAACGCCGGCATCCTGAGCCGCAGCCAGCCCGTCAGGGCGGTTCCAAAATCAATTTCCACTTTGCCGCCGCCGAGATCGGTCATTGCCACAGCGGGAATCTCCTTGCCGATCCGGTTCAACGGCGCGGTCTGCGCCACCGCCTCCCCTTTAGGCGCGGCGGATTCCACTGCGTTCGTCCAGGAACTGTCATCGAACGTTATCTGGTTCCAATCCGGGACTGCGGTGTTGGCATCCACCCGTTCACCGCCGAAGTTGTTCCAGTGGCGCTTTCCGATCCACCGGTAGTTGCTCAGGCGCGCTTTCCACGACGCATCAGTCCCGAGCATCCATGGCTGGCGTTTGATCACCGCCCGCAGTTCCGCGCGTACGAGCGGCACGCCGTGTGCCCAGCCGCGTCCCAGCCAGAGGCCGATGGTATTGCTGCCCTTCTTCAGGAAGGGCGTGACATCGTAGGTATTGTAAAACACTTGGCGGTTGTGATCGGAAACCGCCGGGGTGAGGACGTCTGTGCCAACCTTTTGGCCGTTGACATACAGCTCCGCAGTGCCGGCGATGTTCACGCAGACGGAGGCCCGCGACGGCACAGCGGAGAGCTCAAAGCTCTTTCGCAGCCAAGGCGAGGCATTGACATCGTTCTCCTGACTTCGAATCCACTTCGCACTCCAGCTTGTCACGCCGGAGCTTCCGGGCGAAGGCGGGTCTTCCGGCTTGAGCATCCCCATGGTCCAGTACGCCGGCTCGCTCCAGGTAGAAGAGATCGGAGATCCCTCCTTCGCCCTCTGGGCTACGGCGGGCAGGCGGAGATCAGAGGTCAGCGACCAGACGCGGACTTTCCAGAAACATTGCTGGCCGGAGGCGAGCGACTTGCCTTGATATTCCACGTTGACGCTCTGGTCACTCTCCACCTTACCGCTGTCCCATAAGTCGCCCTGGTTCTTGCGCAGT
>CAIZQW010000296.1 GCA_903935195.1 uncultured bacterium | reverse complement strand
GGCGTGATCACGCATAACGGCAGCCTTACCTATTCGCCCGGGGTTTGGGCCAATGATCCGGTCGAGTATTCGAGTCCGCTCTTCCCCTTCTTCGGTGACCCTGGGCTCAATGAAGCAAGCATGAATATGTATCGCATCTGGCAGGATTACTGCAAGTCCAATGGCATTGTTCCCTTCCCGGGATCCTTCGAGCATGCCGACCTTCGTCTGTGCCAGCGCGAGCGTGGCGATGATGCGATGGTGCTCTACGGACTCTCCAAGTTTCTCCTCTTCCAGGGCGACCGCGCCGCAGCCGAGGAGCTCTGGCCACTGATCGAATTCGCAGCCGCCTCGATCCTCAGCCATACGACGACGAATGGCATTATCGCCTCCCAGACTGACGAGATGGAGGATCGTTATCCAACAGGCAAAGCCAATCTCAGCACTTCGTCCTTGGCGTATGGCGGGTATTGCCTGGCCGCAGCGCTGGCAAAGGATTTAGGTAAGCCTGCGGTGGCACGTGATTTTGAAACGCGCGCCGCAGCTCTGCGCAAGGCGATAGATGTTTATTTCGGCGCCGAGGTCGAAGGTTTTAACAGCTATCGCTACTACGACGGCAACACCACGCTGCGCGGATGGATTCTCCTGCCGCTCGCCATGGGCATCACCGAACGCCAGGAGGCGACGGTGGCGGCTCTGCTCTCCGACAAACTCTGGCCCCATCGCATGGCGGGAGCTGATATTCTGGCCGAGTCCACGCGCGAGACGGAGTGGGGACGCGAGACCTACTATGCATTACGTGTGCTGTTCAAAGCGGGCAAAACCGAAGAGGCTATTGATTTGACCCGTCGTGTGGTTCAGGCGCAGATCTTCGGATTCCGCGGACCCTATCCTGACGAAGACGCCATCGACATGCTCTGCCCGGGATCTCTCTATCCGCGCGTCTTTACCGAGGGACTCTTCGGGATTGTGCCTGTCGGCTTAAAGTCCTTCGACTGCACCCCGTGGTTGCCTGCTGGGTGGCCTAAGATGGCCCTTCGCGACCTGCGCGCCTTTGGCCGCTCCTGGGATATGGTCGTCGAACGGGAAGGAACGCTACAGAAAGTCACCGTCACCAGCGGTGGCAAGACGGTCTTTACTGCCACCGGTCCCGCTGGAAAATGCTACCGGGTTAGGCTGTAGGGGTTTAGACTGTAGGCTTTTAGAGCATGTTAATTAAATGTGTAGTCTCTCACAGAGGCACAGAGAACACAGAGAAAGAGGTGTCCCGAAGGAATGACAAAAACCTTTTGTTATACTCGGTTCCATAAATGATTGAACCTTCAATTGGATTCCTCCGTGAACTCTGTGGGCTCTGTGAGAAAAAGGCTGTTGGGCTTTCTTCGTGGCTTTGTGACTTTGTGCGAGATATCTATTTTTGATTATAAAGACAAAATATTATCTTTATAGTTGTTTTTAAACTAAATAAAGCCTATAATTTGTCTCTTATGAAAAATGGGTTAGATGGTTTACCGGAAGATTGTGCACAGCGTTTGGCGGAACACGTGAAGACCTTGCGATTACAGGCGGGATTCAAACGCGCCACGTTGGCCCTTCGCGCGGGTGTGTCAGAGGCATCGCTGAAACGCTTTGAACGGACCGGCCAAGCGTCACTCGAATTAGTCTTGCGGACGGCCTTTACCTTGGGCAGGCTGGCCGACTTTGATCACGTGCTGGAGCCTTTAGCGGCAAAAAGCATGAAGGAGTTAGAACAGCGACTTTCTGAAAAGACACGTAAACGCGGCATTAAATGAGGCAGTGGCAATCATGAAGAAAATAGAGGTTCACTATGCTCCGGCACCCGACCAGACGACCTTGGTCGGCCAACTGGGGGAGCACCGCGGGCGCTTCTACTTTGAATATGCGAAATCCTTTTTAGAGGAGGGATTCCCGCTCTCGCCTTTCAAACTCCCCATGGTTGCCGGGTTACAGGAGTTCACGTCGTTGCCAGGAGTCTTTGACGATGCGCTGCCGGATGGTTGGGGATGCTTACTAATGGATTGCTTCCTGCGGCAACAGGGGCAGAATCCGGCGGAGTTTACAGCGATGGATCGTTTGGCTTGGATGGGCGATCATGCGATGGGTGCCCTTGTCTTTCATCCGCCCCGTGAGCTGCCCCATACCGAACACCTGAAGGGCTTTGATTTAGGCCGTTTAGCGCACGAGGCCCAGGAGGTCTTTGCCGGGGAGGCGAAAGAGGTTCTGCCCGAGCTGCTGCAGGCTGGAGGCTCCCCCGGCGGTGCGCGTCCGAAGGTTTTGGTAGGACTCAAGGGGGAGTCGATTTATACAGGGACAGAACCTTATCCGCCGGGGTATGAGGCATGGCTGGTGAAGTTTTTCGCCAAGAGCGATTCGCCAGAAACAGGGTTAATCGAGGCGGCGTATGCTGAGATGGCCAAGCAGGCAGGCATTGAATTTCCGGAGCACCGCATCTTTGAATTAAAAGAGGGGCGGTTCTTTGGCGTGAAGCGCTTTGATCGCGTTGGAGAGCACCGTATTCACATGCACAGCCTCGCGGGTCTTATTGGCGCTAATTTCCGTATCCCCTCCCTGGACTATCATGACATCTTCAAGGCGACTCGGTTGTTGACGAAAAATCAGGAAGAGGTTGAACGACTCTTCTCACTGATGGTGTTTAACGTGTTGGCTCACAACAGGGATGACCACGGCAAAAACTTCGCCTTCCTGTTTGATCCCGTGAAAGGCTGGCGGCTCTCCCCCGGGTTTGACTTGACTCACACGGAAGGTCCAGGCGGAGAACATACAACAACCATTGACGGAGAGGGGAAAGCGCCTGAAAAAAAGCATCTCTTTGCGGTCGGTCAATCGGCAGGACTCGCCAAGCCGAGGATGCAGGAACTTTATGACCAAGTCAGCGAGGCGGTAGGTAAGCCCACCGCGCGGTCGGCAGCTGCCGGACGCGAACAAACGAATTGGTAACTTTTTTAGGAGCCTCTACAGGGTGACCATGCCTGGGAACGCGGACACTCCTGTCCGCCAGAGCAAGTTGTTGGCCCATGGACATAGGGAAATTTAATAGAGGTTGGTGAGAGGTTTGGGGTTTGATAATGATCGAGAAGATAAGATAGGTTGGCGGACAGGAGTGTCCGCGGTCCCAGGATGAAGTTATAGACAAGCCCGCCGCCCGGGGCCCCGGGAATAAATGAGAGAGTAACTTTTATCAACGAATTAAACGAATTGAACGAATTCCAATTAGCTTAATTAGTTTAATTAGTTGAAAAACTCTTCAAGTTATAGGTAAGTAGGTTGTAGGCTTTTAGGGTTAGATTCCTGCGACCTCATGTTGCAGGTGAATGAAGTCCTCCTTCTTGACGAATGGGCCTAACCTACAGTCTAAACTCCTACAGCCTAAACGCCTTCTCCACAACTAACACATTAGCGCACTTCTGGCTTTTTTAGCTTTTGCATTGATTATCTAAAGTAATAAGTTCGAATTACGGTTGACTTTCTAAAATGCAAGAGTTAATATCATCCCTGTAATCAAAAGAGGGGAAATAGGTATGAAACGTCAGATTGAAGAAGAGCTTGTGAAATGGAAAATGTCACCCCGTCGCAAACCCTTGGTTCTCCGAGGTGCCAGGCAAGTCGGTAAAACATGGCTTGTCGAACAGTTCCTGGCTAAAGATTTTGATGCGTGTGTCAAGATTGATCTTGAGAAGAGGCGAGATCTTCATTCGGTATTTGGCGATAATTTGGAGCCCAAGCACATTCTGAATCTTCTTGAGTTAGCCACACAGAAAATCATTCCTGGCAAAACGCTTCTCTTTCTCGATGAGATTCAGGCTTGTCCACGGGCGATTATGGCACTCCGATACTTTTATGAGGAGATGCCAGAATTGCACGTCGTTGTTGCGGGTTCGCTGCTGGAATTCGCCTTTGCAGAGATTTCGATTCCTGTCGGCAGGTTGCATTATCTTTATGTGCATCCTATGACCTTTTATGAATATCTGATTGCGTTAGGAAAAGAGCCGATGGCGAAAGAGATCCGCAAGGAGCCATTAGCGTTGAGAGAAGCTGCCCATGAACAGATTCTTGCTGAATTAAAAAACTACTTCTTCGTTGGTGGAATGCCCGAGTGTGTCAAAACCTGGCGTGATACCTCTTCATTACACACCGTGGCTGAGGTTCAGAGCGAAATCCTAGACTCGTATAGGGACGATTTTTCCAAATACACACCCAAAACAGATCCCCGTTGTTTGGATGCAGTCTTGCTCAGTGTTGCTAAAAGTGTGGGAGAGCAGTTGAAATATACTCGGCTGAACGAAACACATACAGGGCCCACAAACCGTAAAGCCTTTGATTTGTTGACACAAGCCAGGATTGTTCACAAGATTGCAGCCTGTAACCCATCAGGTTTACCCCTTGGAGCCAGCGCCAACCCTCAGAAGTTTAAAGGAGTGTTTCTGGATATCGGCCTGATGCAGCGCCTTTGCCAACTGCCGGTTGACACCGAGATCCAGCAGAAGGATTTATTGGCCATCTACCGGGGAAAGTTGGCTGAACAATTTGTCGCGCAAGAGTTGCTCGCAACAGGAAGCGAGCCCCTTTATTATTGGAGCCGTGAGAGCAGAGCCAGTACTGCGGAAGTGGATTACCTTGTTGTTCGAGACGGAAAAATATATCCAATTGAGGTCAAGTCAGGGTCTGCCGGGGCATTGCGCAGTTTACACCTTATGTTGCAAACCTATACGGAGTCTCCTGCAGGCTTTGTCCTCTCATCCCGATGCTATGCGCAACTGCCTGAGCAAAAGTTACTCTTTCTACCCCTTTACAGCGCAGGAATCCTAAGGGAGAAGATGTCCCTCTAACCGCCTAAAAGCCTACCACCTAAACCCGTTCTCATCGCCCCTCGGGTGCTTGCACGAGATAAGCCCCGGCTGTACTCAGCCGCTAGCGAGGGCTTTCCGTGCAAGCACCTCTCCTAGCGCTCTTCGCGTAAAATCTTATCTCACAGAACGTTAGAACTCCCCCTCTCCCAACCAACTGCCAACTGCGACTGCCGCCTGCAACTTCCCCCCCCCCCCCTCTCTCTCACTTAACACACTACCGCTCGTTGGAGCAAAGCGGAAACCATTCGACAAATGTCGAAAGCGAAGCGGTAATGATGAACTTCTTAGGGCCTGCCTCGCCCCGGCGAGGGGTTTCTTCCCCAACTAACACACT
>CAIZQW010000295.1 GCA_903935195.1 uncultured bacterium | reverse complement strand
GTCCGTAACGGAATCTATTCGTCTGACGGACGTGCAGCCGCGATCATTGCAGACTGGAAGGCGCGCGGCATTGATGCGCTGGCGCTTCCGAAGACGGCGCAGTGCGTCTGGCCCGCACAGCCGAATGCGCTCCTTGCCTGGTTGCGCGAACACGAACCGGAGTCGCTTCACAAAGCCTCTTCGCTCTTGATGGCCAAGGATTATACACGCTTTAAACTGACCGGTAACATTGCCATGGAACTCACCGACATGAGTGGCACGAGTCTCATGAATGTGGTGACCGCACAGTATGATGATTCAGTCCTTGATGTTTTTGGTATTCCTGAAATGAAGCGCCTGCTCCCGCCTCTGGTGCAGAGCGCAGAGATCTGCGGTACAGTCACCGCGGAAGCCGCAGCATTGACGGGGCTGAAGGTCGGTACGCCCGTCGCAGGTGGCATGTTTGATATTGATGCGTGCGGACTCTCCTCCGGCTGCATGGATGAACGGCAGTTCGTGATTGTGACAGGCACGTGGGGCAATAACCAATATATCGCGCGCTCACCCTTGGTGGACAAGGGGTTGTTCATGACCTCCTGCTACAGCATTCCGGGCTGGTATCTCATGCTCGAGGGAAGTCCGACAGGCGCAGGGAATCTGGAGTGGTTCGTTTCGACATTTTTGGAAGACAAGAAGACTTTATTGAAACAGGAGGGCAAGGGCTCTGTCCTGGCATGGGCTGACAGCGTGGTGGGCGGTTGTGAACCCAAGGAGAGTGATCCACTCTTTATGCCCTTCCTCTATGGTGAAAATGTGGGCTATCCCGCAAAGGCCACCTTTTTGGGACTTGGGAACTCGCATACACGCACCGAGGTCTTACGCGCGGTTTACGAAGGCTGTGTTTTTTCACACAACATGCATCTCCAGCGCCTCTATGCGTTTCGCGAAAAGCCGGAGGTTGTCCGGATCACAGGCGGTGCGGCGCGGAGCGCGGTCTGGATGCAGATGTTTGCAGATATTTTCCAGGTGCCGGTCGAAGTACCGGAGGGCACCGAGCTGGGCGCGTTAGGGACGGCGATCGCAGGTGCTGTCGCTACGGGTCTCTATCCATCTTTCGAAGACGCCATCCGAGCGATGACGCGCATCGCACGGCGCTATGAGCCGAATCCGCTGCGCGCAGAGATTTATGCAACGCGTTATGCAGCCTACAGCAAGGCGTGCACGGCGCTTAAAACGGTCTACAGTTAAGTTGCCCAGGACAGCTCAGTAGCAGTTGGCAGTGAGCTGTCCCGGGAATATAGGAGTTACTTTGAGAAGGAATAATGGAATGGTGGAATACTGGAAGAATGGGGTGTTTCAATTCACTTTTGAAGGGACGCGCTCTGCCTGCCACGCCGTAGAGTTCCGAAGGCGGGTCGCGTCCGGCCACGACGGAGCGTGGCCCTCCAGAAGCCGATACTCGTCTTTCCCCAACATTCCAGCATTCCCATATTCCAACATTCCAGTAAAGTAGTAGGGAAGAGACGATATTGGTAATTGAAAGTTAAATGACTTATGATCGACAACCTTTCATCGCGTGAAGAGGGGATAATCCAGAAGTTCATGGAGAATCCCCGTATTTCGGTTGCGGAATTGGCCAAGCATTTTGGCGTGTCAGAGGTGACGATTCGCACGGACCTCAACGACATGGCGGAACAGGGCCTCATCGTCCGTACGCGCGGCGGAGGCCTGCCCGCCTTTCATCCCTCCATCTTGGAGCGTCAGGGTGTCAACCGTGAGGGTAAGCTCCGGATTGCGAAGGCTGCCGCGGAGATGATTCACAGCGGCGATCAGATCATGCTGGTTGGTGGCACGACGACCTCGCTGATTCCACGATTCCTCTATGGCAAGCGCGATATCAAGGTGGTCACCAATTCAACCTACCTGCTGCCGTATGCGCGCACGAACATGGGCTTAAAAATCACCTTCACGGGCGGCGAGTTCCGTCCTGAAAACGAAGTGATGGTCGGTCCTGCCGCCTTGCGGGAACTGATGCAGTTCCATGTTTCAACCGCCTTCCTCGGCGCAGACGGCATCATGCCGGACAAGGGTGTGACAGCGGACAGTGTTGAGGTTGCAGAGGTGGTGCGCACCATGGCGGCGCAGGCGGAACGTCTGGTGGTCTTGGCGGATTCGTCAAAGACCTTGCGTGCAGGCTTCGCCTACATCATGCCCCTTGAACGGGTGCATACCTTCATCACCGATACAGGCATCCATGCAGAGATGGCGAGTGCCATCCGCAAAGCGGGTGTCCAGCTCATTACGGTTTAATAACGAACAACAGGAGAAACAGAAGTATGAATAACTTTCTTGATTTTACAGGAAAGACAGCACTTGTGACCGGCGCTGCCGGCGCAATTGGCAAGAGCGTTGCGGCCGGACTGGCGCAGTGCGGTTCGCGTGTGTTTATTACCGACCTCAAGCAGGAGGGCGTTGATGCGGCCGTGGCAGAACTGAAGCAGGCGGGTTATAAAGTCGAAGGCCTGGCCGCTGACGTGACGAACGAGGAGCAGGTCAAAGCCGTCGTGGAGGCAACCGCGAAAAGCTTCAACAATAAGATCGATATTCTCGTGAACGTGGCGGGCGTGGCAGGTCAGAATGCGATTGAGGCGATCACTGAAAAGGAGTGGGATTTCGTCTTTGCGGTGAATTGCAAAGGAACCTTCTTCTTCATCAAGCACGTGGTGCCCTTCATGAAGGCTGCCAAGTATGGGAAAATTGTGAACTATTCCTCGCAATCCGGTAAGAACGGTTCCGCCTTGCTCAGTCACTACAGTGCGGCAAAGGGTGCCATCATCAGCTTTACGCAGGCGCTCGCATTCGAGTTCGCCAAAGACAACATTACTGTCAACTGCGTCTGCCCTGGCGTTGTCGACAACACAGGTGTCTGGACCTTTATGTCCTCAAACTATATCCAGAACATGAAGCAGGAGAAGGATGAGGTCGTGAAGAAATTCGCGGCAAAGATTCCGCTGGGCCGTCTGGCCAGTATTGAAGATGTCGTGGACACCACTGTCTTTCTGTGCTCGTCCGCGTCGGACTATATCACAGCACAGTCTCTCAACATCTCAGGCGGACGGCTAACCCTGTAAGCAGGGTTAGAGTGTCAGTAAGTTGGGAAGTGTCAGTAAGTGTCAATAAGTTGAGAGAGGACGTTACGACGCATGAAGACGAATCAGCAATTTAAAGAGGAACTGGAAGAACGTGTCCTTGTGTTTGCTGCCAATGTTGTTAATACATTGGCGATGTTGCCCCAATTGGAGGTGTTGAGGATTGTTGTTTATCAATTAGCAAAATCTTCGACTTCAATGGGCGCAAACTATAGTGAAGCAAATCATCCGGAATCTCGTGCGGATTTTATCCATAAGATTTCTGTTGTTGTTAAAGAAAACAAGGAAAGTCTGTTTTGGCTGAAATTCATTAATCGGCTTAACTGCATTTCTGAAGATCTTAAGATTCGATTTCAGCCACTTGCGCAGGAAGCAGATGAACTGTTACGGATCTTCACCACGGTACAACGAACAGCACGCGAAAATGAAAGGAAAACGTAGCACTCTAGACTTGCTGACACTTTATAGACTTACTGGCACTTCTTAAACTTACTGACACTTACTGACACTATTAGGAGATTATTATGGAATTCACACGAGAACAATTAGCCAAAATGATGGATCATGCGGTGCTCAAACCAAATATGACGGATGAGGATATCCGGAAGAATGCGGCGATGTGCATTGCGAAGAAGGTGGGTGATCTCTGTGTGCGCCCGACCGATACGGCGTTGGCCGCTTCGCTGGTGAAGGGCACAGGAACGACCGTGGCCGTTGTTGTCGGCTTCCCGCATGGCGCGAGCCGTCCGGAAGTCAAGGCTTTGGAAGCCAAGCTGGCAATCGAAGATGGCGCCAATGAGCTGGACATGGTGATGAACATCGGCAAGTTCCTCTCAGGCGATTTTGACTGGGTCGTGCGCGATATCAAAGCTGTTGTCGACGTGGCTAAACCGAAGGGCATTGTCGTCAAGGTTATCCAGGAGTCTTGTCTACTGACGCTGGAACAGGTGGCCAAGGCGTGCGAGTTGTCGATTCAGGCTGGCGCGGATTTTGTGAAGACCTCCACGGGCTTCAATGGTGACGGCGCGACGGTTGAGCAAGTAGAAGTCATGTTGAAGACCTGTAAGGGCCGTGCCAAGGTGAAGCCTTCCGGCGGCATCAGAGACTGGGAACGTGCGGTCATGTTCGTGAAGATGGGCGTTGATCGCCTGGGCGTTGGCTCCGCCGATAAGATTCTGGATGGCGCACCTGCTGGCGATGGCTATTAACACCCCTTTTCAAGAAATGCTCTAGGTAAAGAGGGAGATGAGCAAGCCGACATTCAGCAGCGTCACGATGACACCTATGGTCACGAGCAGTGCTTTCAGCCACGGTCCGTTTTTATATTTACCCATGACCTTCTCTGACGAGGTCAGGTAGATTTGTAAAAAGATCGTGAAGGGGAGCTGCATGCTGAGCACCATCTGTGAAATGATCAGCGCGTTCAGTGGATTGGTGATCAGAAAGATAATCAATGCGGCACAGGCCAACGAAATGACGATGCCGGTCCGTGTGTGCCGGTCCTTAACATTATAAGGCTCATTGAAGATCCCCGCATAGATACTCCCTGCCGCCATCCCTGAGGTGACACACGAAGAGGCCCCTGACAAGAGCAGGGCAACAGCAAACACCACGGCAGCGTTATTGCCTAACAGGGGCACGAGTAACTGTTGTGCCTGTCCTAATTCTGTCACTGCGGTGCTTGTCTTGAAGAAGGTGGCCGCAGCCAGGATGATCATGGCACTGTTGATTGCCCAGCCAATCAGCATGGAGACGAAGGTGTCCATGAACTCATACTTCAACTGACTCTTGATCACGGATTCGCTTTCGAGATTCCAATGCCGGGACTGGATGATTTCCGAGTGCAGAAAGAAGTTGTGGGGCATGACGACCGCACCCAGCACACTCATGATAATCACCATGGCGTGTTGCGGGAAGACCGGGACAAAAGCCCCGAATGCCGCTTGCCCCCAATCAATATGAACGAGTGACAACTCATATAAGAACGCCAACCCGATAATGGAGACGAGCGCGACAATGCCCTTCTCGATGACACGGTAGGTGTTAGAAAGCAGCATGATCATCGTAAAGAGTGTCACGAGGACAGCGCCTGCTCGCAAGGGAACATGAAAGAGCATATTCAGGGCGATGCTTCCGCCTAATATTTCAGCTAGAGAGGTTGAAATCGAGGCTCCCATGACCGAAAGCAGCAAGAGGAGTGAGTAGGGCTTTTTTACGTAGAGCGTTGTCGCCTCGGCGAGACAGAGTCCTGTGGCAATGCCTAAGTGCGCGGCATTGTGCTGCAAGATGATCAGCATGATGGTGGATAAGGTGACCATCCATAATAGCGCATAGCCGTACGACGCCCCTGCAGCCAGATTGGAGGCCCAGTTCCCGGGATCGATAAAACCAACGGTTACCAAGAGTCCCGGTCCGATATATTTCAAAATGTTAAACGCGCTGGACGGGGGACACGGATGATCCTTGTCAGCTGAGAAACAATGGATGAAGCTTTTAAACAGGTTTGAACTCTTGGACATGGGTAAGTCTCTTGGGTTCTAATTTATCAAAGTCCCATATCCTTCGCAATCCCTATATCCAGCAGGGCCGCGTGAACAAGATTCTAATGGTTTGGAAGTAAGGCGCTTAATCGCTTGGGCTGTCCATTCAGTGACGTTGTCTTTTTCGGTGAGATAGCCTTGCTTGACTAGGAACGCATCAGTCTTGGTTCGTCGCTTCGATCTCATAGAAGCTCCGCTCGTCTGGATCCTTGATAGTGAGCAGTAGGACATAGTGCGTCCAGCTGAGCGTGAAAGGATTACTGAATTTTTCAGTAGGCTGCTGAAAAATCTGATCGCTAATCAATTAGCTAGAGATCGTCCTGCCCATCTGTGGCAAAGCCAATGTTCCGGTAGCCGGCAGGGAAATCTGTGAAACGGGGTCTTTGCATAAAGGCACGCTAGAAGGTGACTGCAAAGCGCTACGTTTACTTTTCATTGTTTAACCCTCGTCCTCGTTTTTTTCAGCGGAGAGTCATACGTATCCAGACCCTTTCAGATAAAATGACCCACTTGTAAAGTGCCATAAATAATAGTGGTTCAGGCGGATATGGTCAAGGGTTCATCCACCCCCTGAATCTAGTTATTACTTTATGATTTGAAGAGGTAACGCAAGGCGTTTGGGCAACCATCTTAGCATCAATCGAAACTGGGATCTTTTACCGGAGCAGGGATCAAGCTCTCACCCGTGGCCGGAGGCTGGAGCGTCGGCTCGCCCTTAAGCAGGCCGTTCTTGACCAGAAACTTGTCAGCGGCGATGAGGGTGACTGTCCGCCATGGCTCTTTATTGAAGAAGCTGTGGGCTTGGCCGGGAGCGATCTGGAGATCGATGGTCTTCACACCGAGCGATTTCCATTTCGCGTAGGCGACATCCCATCCTTTTTTCCAGGTATCCTTATCGCCGAAGAAGGCGATCGCAGGCGGGAGATCAGCCTTGAGATGTTTCAAGACATCAATCTCGGAGTCCTTGCTGTCAGTAGGGGCGAAGGCCGGGTTGAACCAGATATAGGCGACGACGCTCGTGTCGATCTCCTTTGGGTCAGCTGGATCGTTAAGTCCTGGATTCAGAGTCGCAAGGGTGCTGATGTGGCCTCCTGCACTGCCGCCGCCCGTGATGATGCGGTTGGGATCAATGCCGAGTTCGGCGGCGTGCCCCTTGAACCAGCGGATGGCGCTCTTCGCGTCGGTCACGCAGGTACGCTTGTCTCCTAACCGATAATTTGCCGTGGCGCAAACCAGCCCGCGGCTGGCGAAGGTGGCACAAGCCACGCGGAACTGATCCAGTGTACCGCCCGTCCATCCCCCGCCGTGGAACAGGATCAGGCCCGGAACTTTTGATTTTGCGGGGTCGTGATCTTTGGGAAAATAGATTTCCATCTGCTGCTCTTTGCCGTCGGGAGTCTTATACGTGTACGGTTTTCCTGGCGTGCCGGACTCTTTGTCTTTGGCTTTAGGTTCAGCCGCAAGCGATACGCTGCAGAGGGCGCACAGGAGGATCGTGAGAAGTTTGTTCATAATACCTTTCGAATGTGTTGTTGTAGTGTAGCCTTTTGGTTCTTCGTATAATTTTATGGATTTTAACCACAGCGGGCACTGAGACACAGAGATTCAAAGAGCGAAGCGTTTCACTCCGTCGATTAACGTTGGCGTAGTAAAATTGATTAATAATCCAACTCTACAACCGGTAATCCTCATATACCTTTCCCATTCTCCTCTGTGCCTCAGCGCTCTCTGTGGTTAAAACGATACATTGCATAAACATAGACCATCATTTGCTACCATGAAGATCTACGAAGAGGTATTATTATCCACTAAATTGTTCATAGCGCCTTAGTTTTTCATGGGCTGACGTGTAGAGATTACTTCTGTGGTTTGTGGTGCCTTTTGCCTTTGGGAATCTTTGGTTCTGCTCCGTCGCTGTCGTGGCCGTTATCCTTTCCGCCAGGTGCGATATTGAGTTTGTTCCAGTCGTCCCACAATGCTTGAAGTTCCTTCACCTTTTCGGGCATCTCTTTCGAAAGATCGTTGTCCTCATGGATGTCTTTGGCGAGGTTGTAAAGCTTTGCGTCGCTTGTGGGTGAAGACCTGCGGACCGTTCCGTCACGGAGATCAGCCTGCGTGTCATAGCGCACAAGTTTCCAGTCCCCGCAACGGATGGCCATCTGCTTGCCAAAGCGCCAATAGAGCGCTTCATGCGGTACGCCTGATTTTTCGCCAGAGAGAAAGGGCAATAGATTCGTCCCTTCAAGCTTCCATTCGGGTTTCGGTTCGACACCTGCCACGGCGAGCGCTGTGGCATGAAGGTCGAGCTGGATCACAGGCTGATTAAAGACGCTGGGCTTGATTTTGCCAGGCCAGGCGATGACAAACGGAACTCTGACGCCGCCTTCGAGCGTGGTACGCTTGCTGCCACGCAGAGGCTCGTTACGCGAACCGTTGATCGTGACGCCCGGCATGGTGGGACCGCCATTGTCGCTGATGAACGCGATGAGCGTGTTTTCCGCTTGGCCGGTTTCAGTCAGTTTTGCCCGCACCTTGCCAACAGCCTCGTCGAGGGCGAGCATCATCGCATTATACGTGCGGCGCTGTTGGCTGGCGATGGTGGAAAACTTCGCAAGCCGGTCATCCGTGGCATGCATCGGAGTATGGACAGCATTGAACGCCAGATAGAGAAACCAGGGCTGGGCTTTATTTTTTTCAATAAAAGCGCAGGCTTCACGCCCGAACGCATCCGTTGTATAGTCCAGGCTCGTCACGGGTTCAGTACCGCGCAAAATTCCGCCCGCGTCAAAATAGCTGTGAGCGCCCCCGAGGAAACCGAAGAAGGTATCAAAACCCCGTTTCTGCGGATGCATGGCTGGCTGGTTTCCAAGATGCCACTTCCCGACGATCCCCGTGGTATAGCCGCCGCTCTTAAGATGATCTGCGAGGGTCGTCTCGGTGACTGGCAATCCGCCTCCGGCGCCGCCGTCGTTGAATTCATGGCCGAAGCGCGTCTGGTAACGCCCTGCCATCAGACCTGCTCGCGTGGGTGAGCAATAGGGTCCGCTGACATAGCCACTCGTGAAACGCACGCCTGCGGCGGCGAGTGCATCCAGATTCGGTGTCGGGATGTCTTTGCAGTTGTGAAACCCAACATCACCGTACCCCATGTCATCGCCAAGAATCAGCAGGATGTTTGGCTTGGGCGCTGCAGAAGCAAAAAAAGAAAAAGCTCCTGAGAGTATGACGAGGAGCAGGGGTTTTATCACTGTCATAAAGAAACCTTTCGATCTATAGTAATATCAACGTCGCTGTCTCCTGATTATTGCTTCGGGAATGACTTAATATGCTACATAGTTCGTTTCAAAAGACTAACAAAAAAACATTCTGGTGATCCTTATCCTGATCATCGAAGCACAGTCATAACGCACGGAGCACAGAGATAGCAGGTTATCCTGCCGGCATCTTACAGCATGCGTTCCAATTGCGCTTTCATCTCTTTGACCTTTTCAGGATGTTCTGCCGCCACATTCTTGGACTCGCTCAGATCCTCTGCAAGGTTAAATAGCATTGTTCCTTTAATTTGTGGCTTGCTAGGGCCGGTGGGCATTAACTTCCAGGAACCATGACGGAGGGCAAACGGGGTTCCGGTATTGGACTGTTCAATGAGCCATTCCCGTCCTTGAGTATCGTTTCCGAGCAGTGCGGCCAAGTGGTTCTCGCTGTCGCGCGCCTCTCCTGCGGGGATCTTTCCGCCGGTTAAGGCTGCCAGGCTGGCTGTCAGGTCCATCTGGCTCATCAGCGCGCCGGATGTGCCGGGCTTGATCTTCGCGGGCCAGCGTGCGATGAAGGGCACGCGGGTGCCACCCTCCCACACGGTACTCTTGGTTCCACGCAGCACGCCGTTCGGCCGGTGGCCGTTGGTGGCGTCAGGATCACCGATGCCATGCTTGGCATCCGGACCATTGTTATCATTGAGGCCGCCATTGTCGCTGCTCAAGATGACAAGAGTGTTTTCTGTTAGGCCCAATGAGTTGAGCTTTTCGAGCACTTGGCCGACCATCCAATCAAACTCAACAATGGCGTCGCCACGCACACCGCAGTCGCTCTTGCCGCGGAACTTCGGATTCGGGACACGCGGGACATGGATATTGTGCGTGGCCATGTAGAGGAAGAAGGGTTTGGCTTTGTTTTTATCAATAAACGCGCAGCTCTTCTCGGTGATGACGGTGGAGAGGTTCTCGTCGTCCCAGAGTGCGGCTGTGCCGCCGGTCTGTCCGCCAATTCGCGGGATACCCTTTACAAAAGATCCGGGCTCGCCACGTTTGACATCATAATCAAGCTTGATGGGATGGGCCGGATCGAGGTTGACGACCCGATGGTTCTCAACCCAGACGCATGGCGTGCGATCCCCCGTGGCTGGAAGCAACCAGGCCGAGTCGAAGCCGATCTCCAGCGGGCCAGGCTTAATCTCGCTGTTGTAGTCGGTGGGAGTCGTGCCGAGACCCAAATGCCATTTGCCGACGACGCCCGTGGTGTAGGCTGCGCCTTTGAGCATGGACGCAAGGGTCGTTTTGTTCGTATCAATCAACAGACCGTCAATGCCTCTGGCTATGCCCGTGCCCTTCTTTCGAAAGGCGTATTCTCCTGTGATCAAGGAATAGCGCGAGGGCGTGCAGACCGAAGCCACAGAATGCCCATCCGTGAAGCGAATGCCTCCGGCGGCCAGCTTGTCGCAATTCGGTGTTTTCACCTTCTCGGCGCCATAGCAGCTTAAATCACCATAACCGATATCATCTGCTAAGATGATCACGATGTTCGGCGTTTGGGGTTCCGCCATCAGCAAGGCAGGCAGAAGCGAAAGGCACGATAATAGGAGGTGTTTACAGGTGGTGTTCATCGTTAATTTTTCGTGTGTGTTTTTGCATCAAAAGGATTATCTGTAGCCGCCAATCCTGGTGACAGGGCGAGTCCGAAGAAGTGGTGGTAGAAGCCGCTCTCCTGGCTCTTCCCTGTGCCAACTGGAATACCGGGAGGGGTCAGTCCCGCGGACCATTCCGTGGCTATTTGTGTGAGGCGAGCCACAATTTCGGGATGTTTGGCGCTCTGATCGAGCTTCTCTTCGCGGTCCTTGGCAAGATTGAAGAGGAAGGATTTCCGATAAGTCAATAACTTCCAGTCGCCTTCGCGTACTGCAGTCTGCTCCCAGAACCGCCAGCAGAGTATGCGCTCGGCCAGTGGCTTGCCATGGGCGAGCATGGGCAGGAGGTCATGACCATCAAGCGTTTCGGGACGGCCTAAGCCGGATATGGCACACGCTGTGGCTGCGACGTCGAGGGTGCTGACGGGCGTCCGGCAGATCTGTCCGCCGGGGATGGTGCCTTTCCAGCGGGCCAGGAAGGGGACTCGGATTCCGCCCTCGGAGAGCATCCCCTTTTCGCCATTCAGCGGCGTGTTTTTGGAACCGTCCCACTCGGCACCCGGCGCGCCGATCGGGGTGTCGGGCATGGTGAGTTTCAGCGGTGCGCCATTGTCGCCGATAAAGAAGATGAGGGTATTGTCGTCAATTCCATGCTGCTCGAGTTTCTTCATGATGTTGCCCACGCCGTCGTCAATCGCGGCGAGCATGGCAAGGGCGTAGCGCCGACGTTCGGGCATGGGTCCTGGAAAGCGGTCGAGATATTTCTTGGAAGAGGCAAGTGGTACATGGGGACCAAAGTAGGCGAGGTAGAGGAAGAAGGGTTTTTGATGATGGAGGTCAATGAAGCGCAGGGCTGCCTCGGATTGGGTATCGAGCCTGTCGCCCGTGGTTTTAATCTCGGTAGGCTTCTCGAAGCGTTTCCCTTGGAGATCGAAGGTGGCCGAGTAACTATTGAGTTGGCCACAGAAGGTTTCCTGAAACCCGCGCGACTGGGGATGAAAACGTTTGTTAAGGACAGGAGGAATTTTTCCATCCTTGATGTTGTGCTTTTCAAGGAAGTTTTTGTCGGAGTGGTTTGGATCAAGATGCCACTTCCCGACCATGCCGGTTGCATAACCAGCGC
>CAIZQW010000294.1 GCA_903935195.1 uncultured bacterium | reverse complement strand
GCTCGCGACAAAGCTCACGACAAAGTTTTGCTCCGCCCCGGGCGGCGGGCTTATGTCAAACTGCTACCCCTCTGCCAGAATGGAAATAGGCTGTCGGTGGTTATTCTGTCCTACACCGTATCGGTAGTTTTGCCGACAAGACAACTTTTGCGAAACGTGAGATACTACATGCCGTTTTACAGGAACTGGAATGTTTCTGGCGTAATCTATGGGATGCTAGTGATAAAGTATAAATAACAGTTAGGTAAGTAGGCCAGGTATGCGAATGAACATTACAAAGATGACGGAAATATCAAAAGGGTTCGCCGGCACACACGGAGCGGCGGAACACAAACTTAGTAAAGGCATCGCGCTGGCGGCGTTGCTGATTCTGGCCGGCAGCGCGTGGGCGACCTCGCCGTACGACCTGCCTTACGGCGTCCAGTGGAGCTTTATCATCGGCGATCCAGCAGCGACCGATTCCCCCAACACTGTCACGGCGAGCCCCGACGGAACCGTCTGGATCGCTGCCATACAGGGGCAGGAAGTGTGGGGCAACCCGGATAGCGCTTACGGTGGAGGAGGCCAAACCGGATACGGCCAGATCACCCCCAACGGGTTGATCCTTCAGGGCAACGACATAGGAGGCTGCGTGCCCGGCCTGGTCAATTACAACATAGCGTACTCGCCTAACATCAGGTTCGCTCCGGGCGACGTCACGGGGAAGGCTTATTTCAACTTGAACTTCGACACCCCACCGAACTGGTCCGATGCCAGCCCGCCCGACACCGCCGCGTCATTGAGGGGGGGGTTCTCCATCAGCTCGCTTGCGGGCACGACACCGGTTAATTTTAACGGCACGGATAACTCCACCCTGCCCATCAAGAACACGGCGGGCCTCGACCCCACCGACAAGTTCAGCTTTAATTTCCTCACCACGGCGGGCCCCGGTGCCAATCAGGACGCGGCCATGGGTTCCGACGGCTCGTACATCATCGCCACCCAATGCCAGGATGGCGACATCTTCACGGCCGGCGACTTCAGCGGCCCGTACCTCAAGAGCTACAAGCCCGCCATTGGCAGGGTCGGCAATGACGGCGTCACGCTGTCCGGCCCGGCGCACCAGCCTTCCTGCAACGGCAGGAGCTTATTCAATGACGTCTACCTCAACGAGACTGCCGGTCCCAACGGCAGGGTCTACGCCTCCGGGTACGGCTGGGGTGGCAATGGCGGCGGGCCTATGGATTCCTTTGACCCCGACGGCCCGGTGGGGTCCTTCCCCCCCTTCGCCCTCAATACGGCCACACCTGGCAGCACCACGGTCGCAGGCGCAAAGGGATTTGCCGTCGTCTACGACGCCAGCACTTGGGCCGTCCTGCAGGCCGTGGTCTGGGAAAGCGCCAACGGTGGCGACGTCATCGAGGATATCATTGGGACTCCCGACGGCGGGTTCGTCATCTGCGGCAGGACCAGGGGCACCATGAAGGCCGGCGGGCTGAATCCGGCGCTCGGGACGAACGACGGCTACATCCAGAAGTACGACTTCGCGGGCGCCCTGGTCTGGGACTACCAGACACAGACCACCGTTGCCGATATCTTCGGCGACATGTCGCTCGACGAGGACGGCAACATCTACGTTTCCGGCAGCGAGGCCAATGCCACCGGTGACGCTACCCTGCGGAAGTTCAAGTCGTCGGACGGCACCCTTGTGTGGAAGTCCGTCATCAGCAGCAGCGGGGTGGAAGGTGCCGTGGACAACCACAGTCTCGACAAGACGAAGGTCTACGTCCTCAGCTCGCACAGTACCGCTGGGGGAACCTGGGCGAACACGATTTCCTATGTGCCGACAGGCACCAGTGAGTCTCTCCTCCAGAAGATGAGCCCGGGCGACTTCAACGCCAATGGCAAGGTTGACTTCACCGACGTTCAGTTGGCGGGCACCGCGACCATGCCCGGCTTGACCGGCGTTGACACGTACGACTTCGACGGCAACGGCAACTCGACCCTCGCGGACACCTACTACATGATCACCAACGTCATGGACCGGCTCGTCGGCGATATCGCCCAGGACGCGCTCGTGAACGACGTGGACAACGCTGATATCGGCAAGGCGATCGGCTCGTTCGCAGGTAGCGGCAAGCTCTATCTCGACGGAGATATCGACTTCGACACCGATGTGGACGCTACCGACATCACGGCCATGGCAGCAGCCTTCACCGGGGCGAAAACAGGCGGGCAGTGGACGAACGGCACCGCCGGCGCCACCCTGCGCTACCGGGCCAGCGACGGCCAAGTCTGGATCCATGCCCGCGAGGCAACCGGCAGAATCGTCACCTCCTTCCAGTTGGAGAACGCCGCAGGCACTTTCGTGCCTGCCAATTACATGGGCCCGTCCAGCGGCAGTTTCGGCGGCGGCTTGAAAAACGTCACGAGCCAAGTGATCGGCGACACCGACGCGACCCTTGCCGGTGCCAACGTCCTCATCAGCCTGGGCACCGTCTTCCCGAGCGGGATGAATCTGACCGCTTTGCAGGCTTACCTGAAGACAGCGGTTTACACCGGGCAGGTGGGCTCTGGCCAGAAATCGTTCACCCTCGTCGTGGGCGATCTGCCCCCTTCCACCATGATCCTGTTTCTATAAGAGATGACGAAGAAGTGTGGGAGAAGTGCATTAGTGAAACCGCACCTTAAAAGAACGAGATGAGCGTGCCGCGCGGTGGCGGAGGGGTGTAGGGATACCTGACGATCACGATGCCCGAGCCGCCGGCGCCGCTGACATAGCTTACGTGCGAGCGCGGTCCGCCGCCGCCACCGCCCGTGTTCGGCTGACCGTCCGTCCCGACGGTGGCCGTGTTGTTTCCCCCGCCGCCTTTTCCGCCCAATCCCACACACAAAGGGGTCGTAGTTCCACATTCTACAAATCGAACTCATACCTTGGCTTCTCCTAGTGTTTTAAGGGTTTTCCTGTATGCCGTACTCGGCTTCTTTTTTTACCCGCGCTTCAACACGCATCTCTTCCTGATACATCGACTGGGGTATATTTTTCAAGGTGCAACTTGCTTTAAATCTAATCGTAAGTGTCTTGACAGGCCAAAGCAATCTCAACTGTAGAATATGGAACTACGACTCCTCTGCCGCTATGCTCCACCTGCGGAACCATGTTGATCATGGAAGGCGAATCTGCATTTCCTCTAATTGGCCTTGAGAATAGGACCAAGGAATGATAAACTTATCACCTATTAAAACTATGCAAAAAACAATTGTTATACGCCATAAAGCAGACTGCTTAAACGATAGTTTCGTGCCAGGAACATTGAGTCAGCGTATAGCTTTTGTCTGGCCCTTAACGCGTGAAGTTGTTTCACTAAGCAAGAAATACGATGCTGAACGAAGACTACAAAGAAATGTTACAAGCTTTATGCGCCGAAAAGGTTAAGTTCCTTCTTGTCGGTGCTTATGCTTTAGCAGCCCATGGTTATCCACGCGCGACGATGGATATTGATTTTTGGGTCATGCCATCAACCGAGAATGCGAAAGCTGTGATGCAGGCTCTCAAACGATTTGGCGCGCCACTCCAGAATCTAACGGAAGCTGATTTTCAAACAGAAGGGGTCATTTTCCAAATCGGGGTAGCGCCACGCCGTATTGATATTATCACCGCTGTGGACGGCTTAACATTTGAAGAGGCTTTTGCCCATGCGGTGCCGGTTGAGATCGAGGGGCTCGAAATACATATCCCCTCCATCGCTGACCTTATCATCAACAAGCGCGCATCTGGCAGGACAAAAGATCTGGCAGATGCCGAGATGCTCGAAGGAAAATAGGTCATATCCAAATTCGCGCATTGCCGCTCCCTCGCTAAATACCGCTCCTCGCTCCAGCTCCGCTAAGTGGCAGAGGGGTTGTTCATCCCAGAGCGCCCCCTCTGCCGTTTGCAGCGTTCTGCACGCGCCTCAAAATAAGCAATTTCCGGACGGACCTCCTTGGCGCGGTTGAAGGCGTATAGGTATTCCGTGTCATCGTATGCCTTTGTTATTCGTATTTGACCTTGCCGATACATTTCATCAACACACAGGTTGCAAGGATCGCCAGGAGGCCCAGACCGCTGCCCAGCAGCCTCTGGCCGTAGAGAAGCTCGCCGATGGAAAAGAGCGCCGACCAGACGGCGACACAGCCCAGCAGCATGCAGAGTATCCCCAAGGGGACATCCCAGGCGCCCCGGGGCACGTCGCCTCCGAGATGCGCTTCAAAACGGCGCCATCCTGGACCTCCGGCCCGTATTTTGCGGCAAAAGGCTATGAGCACATCGTCTGGCTCGGGCCGGGTCATGTAGGTCACAGCAACCCAGACCAGGGTGGTGAGCAGAATGCCCGACAACAATTTCCAGGAGCTGTAATCCATGATCCTGAAGAGCCCGGCCTCTGCTAAACGGGCTTCCAGATTGAACAGCGGCGCGAGCCACTGAAAGGCGCAGGCAATAGAAAATGAGGCCAGCATGGCGGCGATTTCCGAGTAGGCGTTGATCCGCCACCAGAACCACCGCAGGATATACAGGAGCCCCGTACCGGCACCGATCTGGAGTAAAATGTCAAACGAGTTCTTGGCGTTGGTCAACAGCAAGGCGATCACACCGGAGATAACCAGCAAGGCCAACATACAGAGACGTCCCACGAAGACGACCTTTTTAGGTTCACAGGCGGGATTCACAAACCGCACATAGAAATCCTGAACAAAGTATGAGGAGCCCCAGTTCAGATGCGTCGCAATCGTCGACATATACGCAGCGATCAAGGAGGCCACAATCAACCCCAGCCACCCCGACGGCATCTTGGCGATCATCCCGGGATACGCGATATCGTCCTTCAGGAACGCATCGTCCACGGTCGGGTAGGCCTTGGCAAGGGCTCCCACACCATTCGCGTGCGCCTTCATCAGCCGCACCTCCGCGAACACGGGCGAGGACCGCTCCAGCTTGCCATCCTCATACTGGCGCACGAGCGCCGGGTTGGCCTTCAAGTAGGCCTCGCCGGCCGCCACCTGCTCCTGGGTGCTGAGCGGGAAGACGATCAGCGAGACCAGCGCCACGATGATCCACGGCCAGGGGCGCACCGCATAATGGAGGAAGTTGAACAAGAGGGTTGCGCCGATGGCATGCTTCTCATTCTTCGCGGAGAGCATACGCTGTGCGATATACCCGCCGCCCCCGGGCTCTGCGCCAGGATACCAGACATTCCACCACTGCACGGCGATGGGGAGGATGAAGAGCGTCATAAGCAAGGAGACATTGTCCGCTTTCGGGAAAAGGCTGATCTTATCTATCACCTGCGGATGCGAAAAGAGTTCCCCCAGCGAAGAAATCCCCCCGATATCCTGGCTCACGACCGCATAGTAGGCTGCAAAAAAAGCGCCGACCATGGCCACGGCATATTGGTAAAAGTCCGCCCAGATGGAGCCGGTCAACCCACCCAGCGTCGCATAGATCGCCACGCCTGATGAAGCCGCGAGGAGGGAGACCACGGGCGAGAGACCAAACATGACCTGGCCGATCTTGATGGCCGCGAGAGAGACGGTCGCCATAATCATGATATTAAAAAAGACCCCGAGATAGAGTGCGCGAAACCCTCGCAACACCGCAGCCGGCCTTCCGCTATACCGGATCTCATAAAACCCGAGATCCGTATCCAGTGCCGAACGCCGCCACAGCTTCGCATAGATGAAGACGGTCAACATCCCGGTCAGGAGAAACGCCCACCAGCACCAATTCCCTGCAACGCCCTGTCGCCGGACAATATCCGTCACCAGGTTCGGCGTGTCACAGGAGAAGGTACACGCGACCATGGAGACCCCCAGTAGCCACCACGGCATGCTACGCCCGGACAAGAAGAAGTCCGCCGCATTTTTATTAGAGCGCCAAGCTGCGGCGGAGCCGACGAGAATGACAGACACGATAAAGCCAGCAATAATCACCCAGTCCAAACAAGAAAAAGCGAGCATACCCTTCATAAAGTTTCCTTTATAGACTCACTAGCATCCCATAGGGTTTGCCGGAAACATTCCAGCACCTATGATTGGCACATATTATGAGGGGGGGGGCAAAATAGTCAATCACGAAATTAACTATTTGAAACACGAAAATGAAGGAGGCAAAGGGGTCGTAGTTCCACATTCTACAAATCGAAATCATACCGTGGCTTCTCCTAGTGTTTTAAGGGTTTTCCTGTATGCCGTACTCGGCTTCTTTTTTTACCCGCGCTTCAACACGCATCTCTTCCTGATACATCGACTGGGGTATATTTTTCAAGGTGCAACTTGCTT
>CAIZQW010000293.1 GCA_903935195.1 uncultured bacterium | reverse complement strand
TTCGAAGCTGACGCGTCTGCTGGATGATCCGGCCGAGTTCGTCCGGATGAGCGCCATCAATGCCATAGCAAGTACGAGTCAGCCTGGAGATCGCAGCCGCGAGGAAATGCTCTTAAAGAAGGCCTGCGAGGAATATCCCGCGATGTCAACGGACATTGCCAACATGAGGACTGCGGTCAAAAACAACCTCTTCGCGAAAGGTTCGAAATTATGTACTGATCCATTTTCTGCAGGATACGATAAGGAGTTGGTCAGGCTGGGGCTCGAAAGGATTATCACCATGGACCCAGGTGGCGTAGCGATGCAGACCTGGACCCGTGAGACGATGGCCGAATTGGCAGGACCTATTGTCTTTATTTCCGACGAATTGCAGATCATGGATAAGATGTTCGGCGGAGCCCGCTTGGCTGCGGGAAGGGGGATTCTGGCTAAGAACGGCTATCGCGAAGCCGCGGAATGTGATGTCGTGAATCTGCTGAGGCGGAGCGCCTTGCCTAGGGGGATGCGCAGGGATGTGACATTCGTGCATGGACGCGCTACTTATGGATGCATTACTCCGGATTCAGTCATGGCCCGTCCGGGGGCTTACCGTCCATATTTGGCCCATTTGAAACTGTGGCTTCATGATGATCCTCTGGCCGCCGACTTGGATATTCTGATCAGGCAGATTGAAGAGGACAATAAAGCATACGAACTGCCATCACTGGGGGCTGAGGCTGTGAAGTTGTTCGAGAAGGATTTTGCCTCCAAAGGCGGTACAGCAGAAAAGACAAAGTTCTGCCGAGATATCTTGAAGGATACCAGCCGGAAGGACTTTTTCCGCCAGATGGCAGCGATGACGCAATTGGCGGCAATGGTTGGGTCTGAGGCTGCAGGTGATATAGCACCTTACCTGGCCGTGCACCAGTGGCGGGTGCGCGAGCATGCATCCAAGCGGATGCTGGACCTAGCCAAGAGCGGAGCCTCCGGCAGGCTGGTTGAGTTATTTACAAAGGCCGAGGGTGCCAATGCCGCGGCGCTGCTCGCGGCGCTGGCCGACAGCGGCGCGAAGGAGGCTCTGGCCACCGCCCGGGCCGCGCTGAAGCACAAGGACGATATCGTTCGCAAGGCGGCGGTGCAGGCCGTCATGGCCACGGGCGGTGACAAGGCGGTCCAGGAAGTGCTGGCGTTCATGGCCAGCGCCGCCGATGTCCAGGAGCTCTGGGGTTGTGAGCTGGCACTGCTCTCGCGCAAGGATGATGCGGCATTCGCCAAGCAGGTGCGTGATGGAGCCATCGCGATGATGCCAAAGGCGACGGTCGCGCAGAGGCGGTCGCTGGCATTTGTCCTGGGCCAGCTTGGCGGCGCAGAGAGTCTGACGGCCCTGCAGAGTGCGGCGGCTACGACGAAGGATGACAAGGATCTCGACGCGATCATTGAAGCATTGTCCTATTCTCCCGATCGGGCGGCGGACAAAGTGTTGGTTGATCTTGCGAAGCAGGATAAGCGCAAGCGCCTGCTTGATGCGGTGACGGTCCATTGTGTGCGCCGCATGGTCGGACCCAACGGGGTTGGTGATGTGACGGATTCTCAGCGCCTGGATTTTGCCGAGCCGATATTGAGAATGAAACATGATGGCGGGCTGATCGCATATCTGGGGAAGGTTCACACCGGCCGCAGTATCCAGCTGTTGTATGAGGTCATGAAGAATGGCAGCGCGGCAGTGGCGGCGCCGGTCATTATCAAAGCGTCTGACGGCATGGAAAATAAGCCTCCGGCCGAGTGTGCGATCGCCGCCGAGGCTTTAGCCAGTGTGATCGAATATATCGAGGTGACGAAACTCCGTGGCGGCTATGCAGCGCATAGCGATAAGGAGGATAATTATGCGGGGTGGAAAACGACGCAAGTGATGGCGGGTCGGGCGCTCCTCAAGATCCATAAACCTAAAACCGCACCCATCCCCACCTTCAACGAAAAAGATTTGGATCTGTAAGGGGTCACCCCTTCCGCTGCTGTGGCAGTCGGCAGTAGCAGTTGGCAGTGTCTAAAAAATAAGGCTCGTTGGAGCGAAGCGGAAACCATTCGGCGAAAGCCGAAAGCGAAGCGGTAATAACACAATAAGGCAATAACGCAATTCTTTGACAAGGAGAAAACCCTATGTTTAGTCGACTACTTACTTTGACAGCACTCGTCCTCGCGACGTTTGCCTGGTCTGCTGAGCGTGACACGGATGGTGCTGCGAAGGCGGCCGTCAGCGATGCCACGGATTCCGAAGGTAGTGCGTATGTGCCGGTCCGGCCCGCCAAGATGCCGGACTTGACCAAGGGTGATCCCTTGCCGCCACCTGGCAAGGACGGCCCAAGCTTATGGAATATGGGAGCCACAGGAATCATCGGCATCAAGAACGGCGGGAATGCAGGCGACCAGGTGCAGGTCGTCTCGATTTATCCGGGCTCGCCCGCCGAGGGCAAAATTTTCCCTGGCGATGTGCTTCTGGGTGTTGCCGGCAAGCGGTTTGTGGTCGGGGGCGATATCAACGTTATAGCCGGCGATGCCATCATCAAGGCTGAGGAGGAGGCCGGCAAGGGCATTCTCACGCTCAATCTCTGGCGTGACAGGAACTGGGTGAAACGCGCTGCGCCGAAAGATGTCTTTGGTGTCGACATGGATCAGCTCTTCAAAGAAGCCGCTACAGCCAATAATGAGATTTATGAATGGCAGGGCGAAAAAGAGCAAAAGGCTTCCGTCGCGAAAATGTCGTTTGACAAGTTCCCGATTGACGGGGTGATGACGAATATTACGCTTCAGTTGCGCGTGATGGGAACCTACAGCGAGACCTCGCCCTGGGATTGTCCGGTTGTACAGAAAGTGAGGGAAGAAGCTTTGAAATTGCTTGCGGCGGAGGCTGCGGCTGGCAAGAAAAAGAAGAGGGGCATCGACTGGCCGACCGTTCTGGCTTTGGTGGCCTCTGGAAGGCCCGAGTATGTTCAGTTGGCCAAAGAGTGGGTTCATACTCAGAGGTTTGAGACGAATATGAATTCGCGGGTCACGATTAATGATTTGTCCTATCGGGGAATGCAGTCCTGGCATCATGGCTTTGATGCCCTTGAGATCGCGATTTACTATGATGCCACACAGGATCCGTATGTGCTCCCGGAGGTCCGTAAACGTGCAATTCTTGTGGCGCTAGGCCAGAGCGGCGGCGGGTCATGGGGACACACCTTCGCCTTCCCGGAGTTTAATGGCGGCATGCTGCATGGAGTCAACCCGGGTTATGGCGGCATGAACAATGCCGGTTCTCGTTGTTTCTTCCTGATGACCTTGGCGCGTAAAGCCGGGATTACGCATCCTGAATTGGATGCGGCCATCTTTAAGGCCTCGCGTTTCTTCAGTACCTACATTGACAAGGGGTGTATCCCGTATGGCGACCACTCGCCCTGGCCCTCGGATGACAGCAACGGCAAGAACTACGGTGTCGCGTATGCCTTCTATACGTTGGGCCGCAAATATGAGGGTCAGTATTTCTCCATGTGTTCCGCCCATGCCGCATTCAGCCGTCGCGGCGGCCATGGCAGTCCGACGCTCTGGTATTACACGCCGTTGAGCGCGAATATCGCCGGGCCACGGGCGACCCAAGCCAGCATGCGGAATATGCGTCCCTTCTATACGCTCTCCAGGCGCCATGACGGCACCTTCGTCTTCCTAGGCGAGCAGGCACCCGGCATCTCAGGCAGCGGCCATGGCATGCGCAATCCGACCGCAACCGTGGCGTTGCATCTCTCGGCGCCGCTCAAACAACTGACCATCACCGGCAAGGATGCCGATGAAAAGTTCTGGATGAACGATAAAGAGTTGAATGAGCTCCTCGTCAGCGCACGCGGTCAGGTCACTGACAAAACATTGCTCGAAAAGATCGGTAAAACCTGGAATGAACGCAGTTCAGAAGAGCTGGTCAGCCTGCTGGGCCATTTCTATCCGGGCATGCGCAGAAGTATCGCAAGGGAACTGGGGAAACGCTATGTCGCCGGGGAGAAGGCGATTCTAGCAAAGATGTTGCCGCTGCTCTCCAGCCCGGATGCGCGGGTGCGCGATGGTGCCTGTCAGACCCTTTCCGCGTGTGGTACGGATCCGGTTCTCGAGAATCTCTCTCAGGTTGTGGCGATGCTCAAGGATGAAAAAGAGTTTGTGCGCATGACTGCGGCTCAGACCATCGGCACCGCGACAGCCCCGGGTGACAACAAGCGAGAGTTAGCCCTGTTACAAGCTGCTGCTGAAGACTATCCAGGCATCACCATGGACCATGGCAATGTCAGAAATGTGGTCAAGAATGTGCTCTTTGCCGCCCCGAAAAAAGGCGAGAAGGTGCAACCTGCTTTGTTGAGCACAGAACCCTTCAAGGCCGGTTACGATGAGGAGCTGGTGAGGACCGCCCTTGAAAAGATTGTGACCATGGATCCGCAGGGTACGGTGCCAGCGAGCTGGAGCAAGGATACTCTGCTCAAGCTGGCGGGACCGATCGTCTTTGCCGCGGAGGATCTGCAGATCAATGATGCGATGTTCGGCGGTGCGCGCAAGCAAATGGCGCAGGCCTTGCTTCGCAAACATGGCTATCGTGAGGCGTATGACGGCGACGCTGCCAATCTCGCGAAACGCAGTCGCTTGCCGCGTGACATGCGGTTGAAGGTGACGTTCAAGGATGCTTTCCTGACTCCGGGCTCAGTGAAGAAATTCCCAGGTTACTATCGCGATCGTCTTGATGATCTGCATCTCTGGCTCTACGAGTCGCCGGTAAAGGTTTTGTCAGAGAGTGGCGGCGAGGGTAATCCACCGATATTGACACCGTTGAACAAGCTGATCGAACTCATCGAGAACGACAAATCAGACAAGACCCTTCCCAGCATCGAGCCGGACGCGGAGGCGATGTTTAAGACCGAATTGGCGCGTGCAGGGGATGCAGAGGCTCAGTTGAAACTTTGCCGTAAGGAGCTTGAAAATCCCGCACGGAAAAACTACTTCCGCAAGATGTTTGCGATGTCGCACCTGGTCAACGCCTTGGGCATCAAGGCGCTTCCGGATGTGAGTCCCTTCCTTGGGCATTCGCACTGGCGTCTGCGGCAACGCTCGGAAGAGCTGGTGGTTGATCTTGTGAAGAAGGGTAACGGGGAGGCAGTGATCGCGCTGTTAAAGAGTTCCCTTGCAGGGGAGAGCGGCCTGCAGGGAAATCTTCATGCAGCCGGCGTTTTTGCCGCCTTGGTCAAGGCGAATTGCAAGGCTGCACAGCCTGTCGCGCTGACCGCCTTGAAGCACGCGGATCCTGTTGTGCGCAGAGCTGCCATTCAAGCCGTCTTTACATTGGGCGGGGATGCTGAGCTCAAAACCGTCTTTGCCTTTTTGGGTCAAGCCACGGAGCCGGAAGATTTTGAGGGCTGCGAACTGGCCCTGCTCTCCCGGCGCGACGATCCTCAGCATGTCACGCGTGCCAGCGAGCAGGCACGAGCGCTCTTGGACGCAAGCCGTGCCGGACAGCGCCGATCACTCGCCTATGTGCTGGGTCAGTTCGGCGGATCAGAGAACATAGCAGCCTTGCAGAAGGCGGCCTTAAGCGCGCAGAGTCCGGCTGAGGCGCGGGAGGTGATCCTCGCGCTCGCCTTCTCGCCAGATCGCGCCGCCGATGGCGTGTTGATCCAGCTGGCCAAGCAGGACAAGAATTTGAAGGATGTGGTGTCAGCCCATAGCGTGTATCGCATGGTGGGCCGTCATGGGGTAGGCGATGTCACTGACACGCAGCGCATGGACTTCGCGGAGCCGATGCTGCAACTCAAGCCCGACGGGCAACTGATCGCCTATCTTGGCAAGATCTATACAGGCCGTGCCGTGAAAGCCCTCTACGAGGTCATGAAGCTCGGGTATACCGATATGGCGGCAGTGGCCATCATTAATGCCGCTGAGAATATGGAGAAAAAGCCGGAGGCGGAACGTGCGATCGCTGCCGAGGTTTTAGCCAGTGTGATCGATTATATCGAGGTGACGAAACTCCGCGGCGGCTATGCAGCGCATAGCGATAAGGATGATAATTACGCAGGGTGGAAAACGACGCAAGCCATGGCGGGTCGGGCGCTCCTCAAGGTCCACAAGCCTAAGGCCGCCGCCATCCCCACGTTTAACGACAAAGATCTGGACCTGTAGCCTCACCCGCCTACGCCAAGGCTTCCACCTTCGCGGATACGGCTACGGTGGACGAGACGGCGGGCAGGCTGGAATGTTGGAATAGTGGAATGTTGGAATGCAGGGGAATATCAGCTTCCGCCTTTGCGAATACGCCTACGTTTTGTCTCTCGCTATTCCACTATTCCATCGTTCCATTATTCCTTTCCAATGAGCCTATTCGCCATTTGAAACGCGTAGCTCGATGTTATCGAGCTCCTCCTCTGCAAGGACGAGACCCATCCGCACCGTCAAAAAGGTGAGCGAGACCGCCACGAGGTAGGAGATCACGCCCATCATA
>CAIZQW010000292.1 GCA_903935195.1 uncultured bacterium | reverse complement strand
CCAGCGCGCCACGGCCCTGACCATCGCCACAGACCAGGAAATCGCCGATCTGCGCCTAACCCTGCGCGGCCTGGAATATCAGGTCACCGCCCTGTCCGACGACAAGGCCGAGATCGAGCGGCTGATTCATGCCTTTTCGCTCCGCACCAGCCACGAGATCGGCGACCTGATCACCCGTTACATGGAACTACGCGCGGAAAAGCTTCGCCGTCAGGCCCAGACCGGCAAGGGTGCCGAAGCAGATGCCGAACGCGCCCGCGCCGCCTACGAGGAATACCGCGACGCCAATGAGGCCGCCCGCGACACTCCGGCGCCTCCACCACTCCCGCCTGACGACCAGCCCTTTTAAGGTGATCTCAACGTACTGTAAAATATAGTCATTTATATCTGCCCGAGAGCCCGGTCGACCATGTTTGGCGAGATCCTCGAGAAGTTTGCTGAGAATAGTCCTGTCACCGTGATGGTTCGCGCCCTACTGGAGCGTATTCTCAACCCTGAGAAGCTGGACGGTTGGTTTGAACTCACGCGTCGGAAGCAGTATACGCGTGACATTCTGTTCTCGTCGCTGGTGGGATTGATTCTGCAGGTGGTGTGCAGAAATCACCCGAGCGTCAACGCGGCGTATCGCCGTTCCGACATTGCGGCTTCCATCGTCTCGGTCTATGCGAAATTGAAGGGGATCGAACTCACGACCTCTCAAGCGCTCGTCCGCGATATCGCTGGCGAAACCAAAGCCCTAATTGAACAGATGGGTGGTGCCCATCCCTCGCGGCTTCCCGGGTATCGTATTAAATACTTGGATGGCAATTGCCTAAAAGCCAGTGAACACCGCCTGAATGTTTTGCGTGACACCGCAGCGGGTGCTTTACCCGGTAAATCGCTCGTCACCTTCGATCCGCAATTGGGCATCGCCATTGATGTCTTTCCCTGTGCCGATGGTCACGCCCAAGAACGCGCCCTGCTAGGAGCGGTGATCGAGACCGTTGAGCCCGACGACGTATGGGTGGCTGATCGCAATTTTTGCGTCAAGCGGTTTTTGTATGAGATTCACGGTCGACACGCCTTTTTTATTATTCGAGAACACGGTAACTTAATTACTAACCCACTGGAGAAAATGACGTTTGTTGGAAAAACAGCGTCTGGGAAAGTCTTCGAACAAACAGTGCAGTTAACCGCGGAGAACGGCGAGACCTGGACCCTGCGCCGGATTACGGTGAAGCTCAACAAAAAGACCCGTGATGGTGATGAGACGCTCGTCATCTTGACCAATCTACCCGTTGCCATAGCCGATGCAATGACCGTCGCTGAGGTGTATCGGACGCGCTGGGGCATCGAAACGGCGTTTCAAAAACTGGAAAAACATCTCAATTCAGAAATTGAAACCTTGGGTTACCCGCAGGCCGCCTTGTTTGGCTTCTGTCTCGCGCTAGTCGCTTTCAATCTCTATGCGGTCGTCATGGCGGCGCTCCGCGCCGCGCATCCCGAACAAGCGACGGATCACACCGTATCGGAATACTATCTCGCCGGTGAGATTGCCACAACAATGAATGGCCTGAATATCGCCGTTCCGGAACAGGACTGGGGCATCTTCGCGCAGACTCGCACAGCACAATTCTGTGAGTATCTGCTTTCTTTGGCACAGCGCGCGAACCTACATCATTATCGCAAAGCCACACGCGGCCCGAAAAAACCGCCCCCACCCCGCACCAAGTTCAAAGGACAACCGCATGTCTCCACCGCCAAATTGCTTGCAGCTTCCCAGGCGGCCAAAAAATGACACCTTAAAAGGGCTGGGGCGTCGACCTGGCGCTTTCCATCGACAAGCAAGTCATCCAGGGCAAGGACGTTTACTTCGTCGATGGCAACGCCCTGGCCGCCTGTTTCGACGGGCACGGTGGTATCGATGAAGACTTCGTCAAGGAACTGGCCAAGCACCAGCCACTGCGCGTGGTGTTCCGCGATGCCGGGTACAGGGACAGTGCCGTCAAGATCAATGTCGAACAGATTTTCAAGCTGTTGTCACCCGCCACCGAAGTGAAGACGATTTGAGGGGGCGTGAATGGATCCGGCAAGGCTGAGCCAACTGCTGTCTGAATTGATCGCCACTTGGGAAAACGAAGTGGTCGAGTTCAAGCAGGCGGGCAGCGATTACAGCACCGACGACATCGGTAAGTATTTTTCCGCGCTGGCAAACGAAGCGAATCTGCGTGGGGTTGAATCCGCCTGGCTGGTTTTCGGCGTACACAACAAGACGCGTTCCGTGGTCGGTGCGACTACCGTCCCCAGATCGAACGCCTGCAATCATTGAAGATGCAGATCGCCGAAAACGCCGAGCCCCGCATGACTTTTCGCGACATTCACGAACTTCAACATGTCGATGGCCGCGTGGTGTTGTTTGAAATTCCCTCCGCGCCACGCGGCATCCCGATCGCGTGGAAAGGACATTACTACGCCCGCGCTGGCGAAAGCCTGACTTCGCTGGGACTGGACAAGCAAGATGAAATCCGCGGCCAGACCTTAGCGCAGGATTGGACTGCCCAAGTCGTGCCCGCTGCGACATTATCGGACCTCGATACCGCTGCCCTAACCAGAGCGCGCGATTCCTATGCCCGGAAGTATGCCAATCGTTTGAAACCGGATGAAGTGGCGAACTGGCCCCTGGGGACTTTCCTGGATCGTGCTCGCCTGACCCAGAATGGGCGGATCACGCGCGCGGCCTTGTTGTTGCTGGGCAAGGCGGAAGCGGCCTTTCATCTGTCACCGAATCCGGCGCAACTGACCTGGAAGCTGGAGGGGCCGGAGCGCGCCT
>CAIZQW010000291.1 GCA_903935195.1 uncultured bacterium | reverse complement strand
GTCAGGGTTCGGGGTTCAGGGTTCAGGGGGGCAGCCGGCTTCGCTAAGGCTAGGCCGTGCCAGGGGGTTCAGGACTTAAAATGCAGAATCACCCCATCATTCCAACATTCCACTATTCCACTATTCCAGTATTCCAGTGCAACTATCGCGCCAGCCAGCCGCCGTCAACAGCGACGGTGAAGCCATTCATGTAGTCAGAGGCGGGAGAGGCGAGAAAGACGACAATGCCCATCAGGTCCGTGGTTTCGCCCCAACGTCCTGCAGGGATACGGTCGAGGATCGCCTTGTTCCGTTCAGGGTTCTCGCGGATCGGACGGGTGTTCTCCGTTGCGATATAGCCGGGGGCAATCGCGTTACAACTGATGTTATGCTTCCCAAGTTCGTTGGCCATCAACATGGTCAAGCTCTTGATGCCACCCTTGGAGGCTGCATAGCCCGGCACAAAGACACCGCCCTGGAAGGAGAGCATCGAGGCGATGTTGATGATCTTGCCACCCCGTCCCTGCTTGATCATCTGGGCTGCTGCGACCTGGCTCAGGAAGAAGGAGGCGCTCAGATTAATGCTGATCACATCGTCCCAGTTCTTCTCTGAATGTTCCACAAAGGGTTCGCGACGTATGATACCGGCATTGTTGACAAGAATGTCGATGCCGCCCATTACGTCAATGACCTCTTTAATCACCTGCTCCGCGCTCGCCTTACCAGAGCCAAGGTCAGCCGTAAACGAGGCGGACTTGCGACCCAAGGCCTTGACCTTTTCAACAGTCTCTGCGCAATCAATCACATCAATCACAGCGACATCTGCGCCAGCTTCAGCCAAGGCAATCGCATAGCTCTGGCCAATGCCACGCGCGCCACCGGTCACCACTGCAATCTTGCCATCCAACTTAAACATGTCCAGAATCATAATTTTTCCTTTCGCACGGGCGTGATAGATCACGCTCTTACCTTCATTTTTTTCAACTAATTAAACTAATTACGCTAATTCAAATTCGTTTCATTCGTTTAATTCGTTGATACCCGTTACTCCTCTTATTTGTTCCCGGGGGCTCACTGCCAACTGCTACTGCCGACTGCCACTCCCAGCCCCTACCGAATTTTCGCGGGATCCATATCTTCAAACACTTGGTTTTCACCGCCCATCGCCCAGACAAAGCAATAGGCTCCTGTTCCCACGCCACTGTGAATGGACCACGCGGGCGAGAAGACGACATCCTTCTCCTGCAAGACGAGATGACGAGTCTCATCGGGTTCACCAAAGAGATGGATGATGCGTCCGTTCTCCGGCAGATTGAAATAACAATAGACCTCTGTGCGGCGATCATGCGTGTGGGGCGGATAGGTATTCCAGACCGAGCCTTCGGCCAATTGCGTATACCCCATGACCAGTTGACAGCTTTGGATTTTTCCAGGACGGATGAACTGATTGATAGTCCTCTGATTGGCATCCTTTTTAGAGCCTGTTTCCACGCGATTCGCCTGCTCCGCCGTCGCATGCGTTGTCGGATAGGCCGCATGTGCAGGATACGAGACGAGATAGAATTGCGCGGGAGCCGTCGGCAAGATGCTTGCGAAAGAGACGTTCTTCGCGCCTTTGCCGATGTAGAGGCACTCACGTGGACCTACCTGATAGACCGTCCCATCAACAGTGATTTTCCCTTCGGCACCGAGATTGATGACGCCTGATTCGCGGCGCTCATGGAAGAACGTACAGGCCATCTCCTTGCCGCCCGTCAACTCCAATGCGTGCGTAGTCGGCACGGCTGCTGCGACGACTGCACGGTCCACATCCGAATAGAGGACATTCAGCTTGCCGGCCTCAAAGAGTCCAGTCTTCAAAAAATGAGCGCGTTGCTCATCTGTAGTCATCCGGCGATAGGCCTGCCGGTCGGCTGTATTGATTGTGTCCATAAGAAGAAGTTCGTTAGTTCGTTAGTGCATTAGTGCGTTAGTGCCTTATTCAACGATCACCTTTGCGTTGAGGCGTAGACGGAAAAGATCGACGGCTTTGAACCAAGCCTCTGCGGTTGGGTAATCTTTGCCCTTGTTCCAACAGCTGCCTGCATACGCGGTAAATTGTGTGCCTTTGGGCGCATGAATCCAGGCTGCCTGATCCTTGATCACAGGCTTGCCTCCTTCGGGGACAACCAATGCCACACCCATATTGACGGGTGTCTTATCCTGTCCAGCCTCCCAGCCGGCCATGAACCCCTCGCCACTTGAAAATGCTTTTTCATCCACAGGACGATAGGTCACACCCGCCGCAGGGGTCACCGCAGAGGGGAAGACCGTGATTACTTCATAAAAGTCAGAGCCCAGATCAATCGTGAAATAGCGTACTTGGGCTGTGGCATACATCAGGGCAAAAACTGTGCGGATGGGACCATTCTCCAGGAGGGTCCACTTCTCAAACGTGATGGCCTGGTCATAGGTGCCATCCTTCACGATTGCCGCACCACCGCAGCCAGGGCCTGTACCGACCTTGTAGGCATCAATCGCATAGCCGAGCGTGGGCGAGTGATAGTTCTTCTCTTTGAAAATACGGTTGATGACCGGGAGACGGTCATTCTTGCCAAAGGCATCAATGCCACTGCCCACGGTTGCCTTCTTCCCATTACCGCCATCCCAGAGTGCGGGTCCGTAGGCACGATAGGCTGTGCGATCATTCTCCCAGGCGAAATCATCTTTGCGTTCGGGCACGAAACGTGCAAAGGTGCTGCGCACGGATTTTGGTACTGCTGAGCGATCAACACCTGCGACCAAAACAAAAGACTTGGTCTGTTGCGCATGGAGATCTGTCTGGAAGAGTAATGCGGCGGGCTGTCCCTTCTCGCTCACGACTTGAGAGACGACCCACCGCGAAGAGAGACCCTCCATCACGGCGATGTTCTCAGGGGTTGCGATCGGAAGCTTCTTCAACACATCCGTCCAGGCAATGGAGACGGTACGTTCCGGACAAAAGACCTTGCTGTCATTCTTGACCGTGATTGTCGCATGCTCCTTGGCCTTTAACACATCCATGCGATAAAGCTCGGATGAGGCGAGCAAGAAGGCCCCGACACCATACACCTCGGTTCCATCCGTATCAAAATGCTGAGGATCCGCTCCGATAGGCTGAACATGGGTGAGCTTGCCCTCGGGTGTGATAAAGGTTGTCAGCACCCCCAAAGCCTTACGCAGGGCTGGCTCTGCTTTCTCGCGGGGCAAGAGTCCTTGATTAACACCCCAGGCCAACGCAAAAGAAATGAAGCTCGTCGAACTCGTCTCTTGAATCGGATAATTATCAGGATCCAGCAGGCTGGCGCGCCAGACGCCATCTGCAGGCTGGATTGCGATCATCTTATTGCAGATCTCCTGGAACTGGGTGACGAAGAACGGGCGGTCAGGATGGTTGTCCGGCAGGACCTGCAGCACACGGACCAAGCCGCCCAGCACCCAACCATTTCCTCGGCCCCAGAAGACTTTTTTTCCGTTCTTCTCTTTCTTCTTGTCCGGGAAATAGCTCTTGTCGCGGAAGAAGAGATGCTCCTCCTTGTCATAGAGGAATTCACTCGTCGCCTTCCACTCTTTGATCATAAAGTCGAGGTACTTGGCATCGTCTGTCAGATCATAGATCTTTGTCCAGGCGGCGGGAGCCATGAAGAGCGCATCGCACCACCACCAGCGCATCTTGTTATTGGCGGTGTCCTTACTACTCCGCTTACCATGCACGATCTCCCCTACTTCGCACGTCGCCGGATTAGCCAGCATATCATCAAACTGTTCAATGGAGGGTCTGATCATCATGGGGTCGCGCGTGAGCTGATACAACTCCGAGTAAACCTGGGAGACCGCATAGTCATCGGCATGATAGGTGCGTGTCCAGTTTTTCCAGCCGTTTTCCGCGCCGATCTTCATGATCGCATCACGATACTTGGGGTTTGCCTGGATTCCATCCAGCGCCATATACCCGGGATAGAGCGCACCGTGCGTCCAATCCAACGGGTGGTGCTTGGAGGGATTCGCCAATTGCCAGTCTGCAACCTTCAACATGGTGGCCAGTGTTTGAGCCGCCTGCTTTTCAGCTCCCGGATCTGTCTTAGTAGCCTGCACGGAGACACAGGCAGAGAGAAACAAAACCATTACCATACCGGATATCGCCTTAACTGTCTCCATCGCTTTTATCCTTTGTCTAGAACTTCATCCTGGGGCCGCGGACACTCCTGTCCGCCAACCTACCATACCTGCACGACACTTTGTCAAACCGCAGACTTTTTCATTAACCTCTATCCCTGCATTTTATCCATGGGCCAAGAACTTGCTCTGGCGGACAAGAGTGTCCGCGTTCCCAGGGATTTACTGCCAACTGCTACTGCCGACTGCTACTGCTCTCCTCTTTCTACCGAATCACACGTGCACCTGCGCCTTTAACGATATTCTCGACCTCTGCCTTGGTTGCCATCGAGGTGTCGCCGGGGGTTGTCATGGCCAAGGCACCATGAGCGCAACCAAAGTTGACAGCCTTCTGCGCATCATTAAAGGTCAGGAACCCATAGACGAGTCCGGAGGCAAAGCTATCACCACCCCCTACACGATCATAGATCATCAGATCCTTCATCTCCATCGACTGATAGAACTCTCCGTCATGCCAACAGATTGCGCTCCAGTCATTAAATGTCGCGCTCTTGACAGTCCGAAGCGTCGTGGCACACACCTTGAAATTCGGGAATTCCGATACCGCGCGGTTGATCATCTTCTTAAAGCCGTCCAACGGCAAAGCATTCAACTGGTGATCCGCGCCCTCGATTTCGAGTCCGAGGCAAGCTGTAAAATCTTCCTCATTACCAATCATCACATCCACATACTGAGCCAAGCGCCGGTTGACCTCTTGGCACGCCTTGAGTCCGCCATTGGACTTCCAGAGCGAGGGCCGGTAGTTGAGGTCGTAAGAGATAACTACCCCATTCTGCTTGGCGATCAGCATCGCCTCTTCGACGACCAAGGGAGTCGTCGCGGAGAGCGCGGCAAAAATGCCGCCGGTATGAAACCAACGGACCCCCAGATCCGCGAAGAGATACTCCCAGTCGATATCGCCAGGAGTCAACTGAGATGCTGCGGAGTGGCCTCTATCGCTCACCCCCAGAGCGCCACGAACACCAAAGCCACGTTCGGTAAAATTAAGTCCAACACGTGTGGCAGCGCCTGTACCATCAAAGGGGAACCACTTGATCAGCGTCGTATCTACACCGCCTTGCAGAATGAAATCTTCAGCCAACCGCCCCACCTCGTTCTCAGGAAAGGCGGTCACCACAGCTGTTTTGAGCCCGAAGCAACGCCGCAAACCGCGTGCGACATTGTACTCGCCGCCACCTTCCCAGACTTTAAATTCACGTGTGGTGCGTATCCGTCCATCGCCTGGATCCAAACGGAGCATCACTTCGCCTAGGGAGACCTCGTCATATAAGCAACTTCCTGCTTCCTTGATGGTTAATTTCGCCATGACAAAACTCCTGTGTGACTATCGTTTTAGGTTTAGGCAATCCAACACTGCCTTGCAATTCGCGGTAATGAGATCCCATCTTCCCGCAACCATATCCTCTTTTTTGGCAATCCACGTGCCACCGCAGACCATCACGGTCTTGATCTTGAAATAGTCAGTCAGCTTTTCAAGCGTCAATCCCCCTGTTGGCATGAACTTCACACCTGTCTGCTGATAGGGAGCGGACAATGCCGAAACCATCTTCGCTCCACCGGCAACTTCTGCGGGAAAGAATTTCAAGACCTTGCATCCGAGTTCAAGAGCAGCCTCAATGTCTGTCGCGTTGGATATGCCGGGAATAAAGGGGAAACCAGATTCCATGGCATGCCTAACCACACGTGGATTCAGTCCTGGCGCTACACCAAAGCGCGCACCACAGGCCATTGCCTGGTCAGCAATCTCCGGGGAGAGCACCGTGCCTGCGCCCACAATCATCTCTGGACGTTCACGGGTCATGATCCGAATCACCTCTGCGGCAACGGAGGATCTAAAGGTTATCTCCGCCACAGGCAAGCCTCCAGCGATCAGCGCATCCGCCAATGGCAGGGCATGTGCCACATCATCAATCGCGATGACAGGGATCACTTTGTAAGACTCTAAATCATTTAACGTAAACATCCTGTTGACTCCTTGAGATACTAGTAAGCAAAACTGACTTCCCAACGGGCAAAGTATGCCAATTGATCCGTCGCGCTGTAATCACCCGGCTCCAAAAGCTCGAGGGTCACGTGTCCCATCAGGTCGCCGCGTTTCCCGAAGATCTTTCTCCACAAAGGAAAATCATAGCGTCCCCTCCAAAAATAGCCGTAGAGCGAACCGCCTCCACCGCCCCGATCATCCTGTACTGCTGCATACATCGGTCCAAACGAGGTGAAGAAGCCATGCTTGTTCTCCCACTTGCACCCCACTTCGAGCGCAGGGTAAATCAAATTCGACCAATAGTTGACACCATAGTAGCTCTGGTACGAATACATCTCGCTGAGATAACAGGTATAACGGCTCCAGAGTGGATCCCAGGAGCGGTCATCCTCTCGATCATTCATCTGATACGTGCCTCTATCCTTGTCTGGGTCTCCGGAAAGATAGAGCGTTGAAAGCGTAGCGTATGGCTTGCCCGTGCCGAGAAATTCCAACGTTGGCGAATAGGTCAGCCCACCATACGCCATGTGGCCGCCGACATCTGCGCCGCTCTCCTTCTGTCCGTACTGAGCCGCACCTTCAAACTCCGCCGACCACTCGTCTGTGATTTTAGGCATCAGCCGTAACCCCACGGTATTAATCCAGCGGCCTTGCATGTCCGTCCCGTTTACCAGTTCGTAGTTGCTCCTGTCAGCATAGATGGTATAAGCCTCAAAGGGTAATTGTTTCAGTTCCTTTGATTTGAAATAGAGCGCACTGCCCCATTCCGACATTCCCCTGCTGAACGATTCGATACTGTTCAATGGCATTTCCTCGCCGCCATTGGGGTTTGGGTCCCCAGCTCCGAAAGTCGTCGGACTGTTGTAAAAGCCAAGAACATCAACCGTGTTCTGCTCGGTGACCTTCACAACCGCTTTAACTGCATCAAAGAAATAGGTGCGGGAACCATCCATCGGCGTACCTTCGAAGATCACACGCCCGGAACCATACGCCAAGTCTTGACGTCCCACGCGCAAATCTACCCGCTCCCACAACAGGTCTCGTAGCTCCACATAGAGATTATCAAGGATCACCTCGCCTGGCGTATGCATATAATTCTTCGGATTCCACGTCGCTGTGCGAGGGCCCGCAGTCACATATTCGCGGAATTCATCAACCAGACGTCCGTAAAGTGTGAAATCCTCATTCTCAACCTTACCCCACAGACGTGACCGCAGACGAAAATAGGACTCATTGTGGGACTGGACGGGGCCGGTCGAAAGCACGCGGGGCATATTATCCCACATCTCATGACGAAGACGGATGTCGCCCCCCGCGTCCCAACTCAACGCTTTCCCTTCAGGAATCTTTGGATTATCCTGCGCCTTGCTGATGGTTTCGGCCATATTGTACTGGGCAAAAACCGACCAGACACAGCCGTGCGCCAAAAAGAGCGAGAGGAACACTTTCCCCCGTAACTTTTCCATCCAAAAACGCCTTTCCTAGAGACCCCTTTACTTTCCCGCAAAGTGGTTTAAACTTACAAAAAGTTATAATACGTCATGCACTGGATACAATCAAGAGTGAAAAGCTCAGAAATAACAAAAATGGATGTGTATGACACGAGGTCAAACACATCCATTTTACGAAGCCTTTAAAGAGCTTCCGAGCCTCAAAAAAGGCTCACCTATTTGTTGCGGAAGAACTTTGAAAAAGGAGATTTTTTCTTAGGCTCTTCAGAGGATTCTTCATTCTTTTTTTCCTTTGGAGCAACCGGCGTGCGCTTTTCCTGTCCGCGATGAACCCCTTTTCGATCTTCGTCGCGACGGGGACGTTCAGCACCCTCCCGTGTTGCAGGACGAGGTCCTGGCTTATGCACGGGCTTCTCTCCACCCGCACCTTCAGCGGTTACAGGGGGACGCTTCTCGTGACGTTTCGGGTCTCTAGCCGGCAAACCCTCTGTCGGAGCGCCTTCGCCTTCACGCCGAGGTGGACGTGCCGCACCCTCATCACCCCCACGCCGAAAATCATCCTGACGGCGTCCCTGATGGCTTGGAGGACGATCATTTCTGGCTGGCCTTGCACGACGTTCATCACGGTTACCAAAGGTCCGCTTCTTTCCAGCCCAGTCTGGACGTGGCAAGCTGTCTGGAACGCCTCGGCCTGCGGCCTTCTCGGCCCGTTCCGAGTAAAACTCGTCAACGCGATCAACTTCGATGGACTTCTTAATCATCCGTTCAACCGCGCGCAGCAACCCCCGCTCTTCAGCGCTGACCAGCGAGATGGCTGAACCCGATGCTCCCGCACGAGCGGTACGCCCAATACGATGAACATACGATTCGGTCTCTTCCGGCAAATCAAAGTTGACCACATGAGAGACATCATCCACGTCAATACCGCGCGATGCAATATCGGTTGCCACCAAAGCACGAACACGCCCCGCCTTGAAGGCGTTTAAGGCATCCGTGCGCGCCCGCTGCGTCTTGTCGCTATGAATAGCATCCGCTGGGATGCCATCATCCACGAGCTTACGCACAATCTTATCCGCACCATGACGGGTACGCGAGAAGACAATGACGCGAGTCATCTCAGGACGAATCGTGAACAAATGGGAGAGGAGTGCAACCTTGTTGGGTTTGTCAACAAACATGATCCGTTGGTGGATCTTGTCCACCGTGGGTTTATCAGGTTCGATCGTCACCTGGACTGGGTTGGCCACCATCTGGTGGGCCAGCTTGAGAACATCCGAGGAGAGCGTCGCCGAGAAAAACTGAGAGTGGCGCTTGGTGGGCAACTTCGCCAGAATCTTCTTGATGTCTGGCAGGAAGCCCATGTCCAACATGCGATCTGCCTCGTCGAGGACAAGCTCCTCGATCGAATCAAGCGTCAAATGACGTTGTTCCATCAAGTCGAGCAGGCGTCCAGGTGTGGCAACAACCAAAACCGCGCCACGGCGAAGAGCCTGTACTTGCGGATATTGGCTGACACCCCCGAAAACGACTGCAAAGGGAAGCCCGGTGTAGCGTCCATAGGTTGCAACACTCTCCGCAATCTGCGCAGCCAGTTCGCGGGTCGGCGCCAAAATCAAGGCGCGTGGTTTGCCTGGAACCGTCGGGGTCGGCTGAGCCAACAAACGATGGAGGATCGGCAACAGGAAGGCCGCGGTCTTACCCGTGCCCGTCTGAGCGCAACCCAACAGATCTTTTCCCTCAAGCAGAGGCGGTATGGACTGCTCCTGAATAGGCGTTGGCGTGGCATATCCCTCTTCGGAGACTGCATGTTGAATGAGTGGATTAATCTGACCAAACACGTTTGAGGCAAAAGCTTCTGGGATTTCTCCCTTGGGTTTGGGCATTTCACGTGGACTAAAATCGCGTTCTGCGAGGCCAGGGTGGCGATTCTGGCGACGGAAGGGTGGGCGAGGACGGCGATCGCGCCGTTCAAAGGATCGTTCGTTGTGCATGACTTAATTTTCTAGAGCCATGCGCAAAAATTCCATCTGGACCATTTACACCTGACTCTTTTATAGTGCAGGAGAGGGTTTTAAACCCGTTGCACTACTGCTGGCGGTAGATTTTAAACCTACTCAATACCTAGCGGCTATGTTCTTTCGTCATTTCGCATACAAACAAAAAGTATACAAAATGAACCGTTTTTTAGCGTATCCACTTCATTTCCAAAAAGTAGTGTATACACGTAATGGGCATATTGTCGCAAAATAAAGGTATGAACGCAAGCAGAATCGGGGGACCAATGATCCGTTTCGCGTTTTGTGTTTGAGATCCATTAATCTCTGGCCGCCCACCGACCTTGCCTCGGTGGAGGCAAACGCTGGTCGTGAAATGCAATGCCCCCTCCTCATAACTTTCTTCACCCCCGGCACAAGGCCGGGGGGATCGACAACAGGATGCAACAGCTCCCCGCTACGCCTCTTTCTGTTACTTCTTAGCGGATCCCAAGGCGAGCCGGAGCATCAACCAGAGCCCCAGGAAGAGCGGAAGCACCGGCCACCACTTCACAAGCTGCATCGAGGAGTAGTCGGTTGACACCTTCAAGGAGAGCTCCAGCTTACCGCCACATTCGTTCTGTAACAGACGGCCGAAGTGCAGGAGACGTCCATGTTGGGGCATGGCGATGCTGATCGCGGTCCCCTGTCCGGCGGCGGCAGCCTGCTGTTCGACAATCTTCACAGCCACACGATCAAGGGAGTCCCTGTCCTGAGCGGTGAGTTGCTCTTCAACACGGTTGGCAAATTCCTGACTGAAGTTACCCTCATTGTACCCGCCCTGCGTCTGAGGTGCACGTTCATCAAAGATATTATTATCATTTCTGAGTGCCTCACGGCGATTGACCAAGCCGATCTTAACCTGTTCGCGAACCACATTACGGAACTGCACACGGGCGTCCTCATTCAAGGTCTGCTCCGCCTGGGAGAGGCTGACCGCCTGTTGCAAGGCCCTCTGGGCTTGAATACGATCGCCCTTTTCAAGCATGGCGCCAATCGAGCCGAGCTTCCCTTTGGCTTCCTTGAGATTTTTGGTTCCCAGCGAACTGTTGATCGCCAGATATTCTGTACGACCAAAGCTCTTAACATTCTGTCCCTTTTCAAGGTTCAGCAAATCATCCAGCTCATCAAAGTCCTGATTGACGAGGTGATAACGTGACCCTGGCGGTACGTAGACATTCCAAGTGATATTCTGCAAGGGTAAATCCGGGAAACGGATTGCCGATATCGCTAGGGTACCCTGTGCGGACCCATTAAGACTGTCTGCGTAGACTAGGTCAATCGTGGTCTGCTTTTCAGATGTCAGCAACTCCAGCGGAATGTTTAAATAATTCTCTTTATCCCGTGCGATCGCAACCTCTGTCCCATTCACCTGGGCAGCCCAGAGCTGACTGTTGGCCGGCAGTCCGACCCTCAGGAATCTCAGCCGTCCAGTGCGCAAAATAATGGAGGCTTGGGTCAACATCTTGCCGCTTGCTGAGAGCACGGTGGTGAATTGCGTACTCTCCACGCCGGCCAAGAGCACCTTTGCTGCTTCGTGGCGGACCACCGAGAGGTCCAGTGAGTAATCTGACTGGAGCACGCGATAGCAGCGGATGGCACCCGAAAGATCCCCGGCGCCAAAGTATTCAGGAAGGCTACGTGCGTCTTCCACGCGCAGACCAATGACTTCGTTGCGCGTCTCGACTTGAACGCGGCCACCCCCTGTGATGGCCAGCCACGCATTCTGACGGGCACTCCCAGGCGTACCAAAGGGTCTCACCGTCACACCGCCTGCCTTCGGATCGTACGGCTCTTGATAGAGGGCTGTGAAGCTGTAGGTGTCCTCCACCTTGCCATGCAGTTCAATGACCCATACCCGTCCAACGGTTCCATCCTTTGCAGCAACCGTATCTTTTGGAGCGCCGTCTGTCTCCGGATAGACACGGGCGATATTGCGTCCGGAGACGGTCAATGTCGCATCCTTGACAGGCACACTGACCCGGAAGAACTTGACACCCGCATTCTCAATCTTGTAACGCGCATAGATGCGATGTTGCAACATACCCTCCGACAAATCAACACGATGGAGCAGTTCGGGCCTCAACACGGGCAAGAGAACCTGTGTCTTGAGCTCCACTTGCCATGCCGGACGCAGAATATCAAAAATCACCGCGCCTGTCTGAGTCCGGACCGCATCATCACGGACCAACGAGACACCTTGCTGAGACTCTGGAACGAGGCGGACTCCGCGCTCGGCTGTGACCGCCATGCGTCCTGTATGACGTACGGCATTCGTGACGGAGATACGCGGTACGATAATTTTCTCCTCAATACCCTTCTGCTGGCGGGCAAGCACCATATTGATGGTGGAGGCGCCCAGCAAGCGCGTGTTGAAGAAAATTTCCACGCTTCCACCAGTCTTACGGGTGTCATCCCAGTGACTGACATTCGCACCGGTCAGGGTCTCGATCTCGTACCCCTTTGGCGGATCCAGCTTCAAGGAGAAGAGTCCTGCCTTGGAGATGGTCACATCCAACCGGGTACTCAAGACAGAACGCTCATCCGCGATACTGAAGGCGCCGGTCTCTTGAACACGAATCTCAGACTGCACAGCCTCCGCACGGAAGGTCACTGAGGCCTTCCCTGCATCATCATAGCGGTAGGTCCTGCGGATCGGCTCTTCTCGATTCAATTGCTGAAGGTCAGCCGAGAGCGGATAGTCCGCCACATTGATGGCATTCACCCCCTGATCCTTCTCAATCTTGATGAGCACCGATTCTGCGGCTGCAAGCGCGAGGAAGCCACGCTGGCGTTGCACGCCTTCAACCGAAGGAACACCCAGCGTCAGCGAATAGGGCAACCCGCCGCTTGCACTCTGCAAGCCGATGACCACGGTGAAGCTGCCGGTCTGAGGCTTTTCAAAGAGTACGGTCAAGAGGCGCGTCGCCGGATCAAGGCTCCAGTTCGCAACCCCAGCGGCATTCACAGAGGTGACCCCCATGCCTGCCGGAATCCTGAGATGCAATTCGCGGGCTTCGCCCTGCGCCACGGTATAGCTTGCCTGCGCTGTGATGTCCACCACGCCCGAACGGAGATAGGCAAGTGTTGAAACATCGCAATAGACAACTGCCGTCTCCTTGCGAACATCGCGGACACGCGGACTGAAGGTGACGCCAAAGCGCCGGGTTCCTGTCGACAAGATCCCTGAAACCGTTGTCTTGCCTTCAGCGGGAACTGTGAGACATTGCACGATGCCCAGCCCGGTTACCGCCAACTCCGCAGACGGAAGGACAATCGCAACCTTGCTCTTCACGCTTCCATAACTCGACCAGACAAAGGTGGTCGGTCCCTTCTCGTTCTCATGGATGGTCTCGCTGGTTTCCAGCACCAGCGTATAGGTTCCGGGCTTCTGGATGGTCAGGAGAGGTCCTTGATCATCTACACTGATCGATGCCTGGGGATGATCCTTGAAGGATATGAGGGCCAACTGTCCCACTTCCGTGAGGGAGAGCAAACGATAACGCCCGGTCTCCTTTGCTGAGAAACGGATCGTGCGCAGAACCGTGGAGACATAGTCCCCTGTCAGATTCCGCTCAGAGACCTTCACAAGCGTCTCCTCTGACTTTACAAGCATGCCGGATGAGGTATCAGCGAAGAGAGGATCCCCTCTTTGCACTGCGACTTGCGAAAGGACAGGCCGGATCTTTTCGACTGCTTGTGCGACAGTCACGCTGCCGACAGAAAGGAGAAGCGCCAGCAGTACCAGGAAACCAACGCGGGTAAAGCCCTTATTCTCCGGGTTCCGCGGGACATCAGCCTGCTCGAGAGGTTCCTCAGCTGTGGAAGCGCTCTCCTCTTCCAACGGCAAAGGGAAGTCAGGCATTACAGGAAGGGGTTCTGGAGTAGCTGGAGCCTTATTTTGAGCCTCCTGCCGACGTACTGCCATGTGGCGTCCCCAACGCACCAGAAGGCGTATCAGCCCCGCCACTAGCAACAGGGGGAAGAGGACGAGGCCAGTAACTACGACAACTGGAAGCCCATACTTTGTCTGCACCAGCGCAGCGCACAACGCGGTCAACGCAAGGGCCAGCCAAATCCTTGTACGTCTTACCGCAAAGAGGATGAATCCGACCAAACCAGCCAGCAGACCACCGCCAAGGACCCAGAGGGAACCACCGCCGAGCCATGAGGGCACAATGCTCACCCTAATCTGCAAAGGCTCCTCTTTCGCCAGATTCGCCGTACGATAGAAACGCCGGTAACGGGCTGCTCCTGCATCATAAATAGGCCATTTTTTCTCAGTCTTCACAACTTCAGGCGTCATATTACCTTCTACCTGGCTAAAGCTGATCTTCTCATCTGAGTGCAGTTCCCAGCTTGCAAAAGTGACTGGCGCATCCGTCAACACAGGCGCTTTCACCGTTGTTGACCAGGAACCTTTCTTGGCGACATTTGCATAAACCACTTCAATGGTCACCGCGCGATTAGGATCACGCGGACGTTCCACGGGAATCAGCAAGACGCCATCAGACTGCTGAGCCGAGAGCTCTTTCACCTTATCCGGACTGTCATCCTGAATCTGGCGCACGGACCACAACACGCAACCCTCCGGAAGCTTCAAGGTCAGATATTGACGTGTCGCGTTCTTCAAGGAGTAAACAGCCTTGGTCACATTTTCGCAATCACGCGCAATACGGGTCGTCAGGGTCAGGTAATCAGCGACTTGCCCGATTAGCCCCTCCGTCGCATAGGGTATCACCTGTATTGTCGCGCCATGCGGACGGCGAACGTACTTATACGCACCAATCACAGGAGCTGTCACGGTTGCGGCATAGCCTGCGGGAATCTCATCACGACCAATACGAATAAGGGTGGCCGGGAAATTTTTTGAATCATCGAGCTTCAAACTCGCTGCTGTGGCAATCGCCATATAACCGATCTCACTTTCGGTATCAACCATCTCGATCTCGCCAACCTGAAGATCGCCACCCTTGTAGTTCAAGGGACGGTCATAGGTGATTAGAAGCGTATAGTCACCAATGACCCGATTGATGAGCTTAACCGTGCAAATATCCTTCTCACGGGTCCAGGTGTCAATGTTAGCACCTGTGACATCAAACAGGGTGATCTGTTCCGGAACACGGAACTTCAAACTCTGCACCGGTGCGCCACTGATATGACAAGTGACAGCCGTGGAGACATAAACCACGCCCTCTCCCAAGGAGATTAAATGAAAGAGTTCCGCATGGATCGAGGACTTCGCGCGATCAATGTTCAAATCAAGCTTCCAGCCAGATTCACGGAAGCGATAGGCAAGCTGAACGCCCTCGGTCCGGATCGGTGTTGATGCAGTATGCACCTCCGTCAAATTCTCAATCGTTTTTGCTGTGAGGCGAATTCCACGTGCCGAGGAGACCACCACATAGCCGCGTTGTGAACGGGCGTCAGGAATACTGAGCGCCGGGACAACAAAACCAACACTACCAGGCGTCAAGGTCTTCTCCAACCGCAGGGTCATCAGGGCAATACCCTCAACCGGCTTACGGAAAGGAATGACAATCTCCCTGCCCTTCGGCGTCATCCGTACATCCACATCACTTTCAGAGACAAACTGTCCGCTCACCGAAGCAACCGTCCAGGAGGCATCAGCGTCGGTCAGCAACCGAACTTCACGTGCCGGAGCGTCCCTGACATCAAGCTGGATATTGGCCTCTACCGTTAAGATACCCTCCTCCATCTTACAGAGAACTCCTGTTTCAGCAGTCATGGAGGTCACAATATCATCAACTTTCAACGCGACAGAATAAGGAACAGCAGCATATTGGTAGGTATAGACACTGCGTAGTGGCGCGGCACCAAAAGTCTTGCGCGGAAAAACGGAGGGATCAGTCTGGGTCAAGCCATTTAAGGCCGAGACTTGAATACGCAGAGCGCTGTCAGTGCCCACCAGCAACATACCAGCCGCACGAATCACACCGAGGGGCTGAATCGAATCAACGGTAAACTCGCAGGGGAAGGCTGCGATGGAACGTTCACTCTCGATTTCCAGACGATAGGTTTCGCGCTGGGGACGTCCCAACGTGATTTTCAAGAGCGGTTTTACCGCATTCGTCTTGTCCACACTCCAGTCCCGCAAATCCAATCCCTTCACCTGAATCACATTCATGTTGGAGACATCCAAGGTCATACCGTTCAATTCGCCTTGCGCAATGCGATAGGTCAAAACGGTCTTCACCCGCATGGTTCCTGGAATAACCGTAACAGAGGTCATGGAGTCGCAGGTCGCAATCAGTTCAGCTTCCAGCTTGCGGACAGCAGCCTTCCACGATATTTTTACTTCAGGCAAGAAGCCAAGATTACCAGAGACCTTGTCATTGCCCAGCGTATCCTTTTCGCGTTGAATATTATGAGCCATGGGCAGTTCGACAGCCAAACCCGGACGATCACACGTGACCGCGAGCTTGCGCGTTGCAATGACAGGAATATTGAAGCTGACACTCTGCTTCTCACCCTCCGCACGTTGGGTGGGAGCAAAGCGCAGAAGGACATCACCACTGGTCTCATTTTGCCAAAAAGCCTTTTTATATCGTAAGGAATAGTTCTCGCCATCAACTTCCAAGCTCACGCCTGTTGGCAACTTTTCTTCCAAGAGTGCAAAATTACCACTCAAGACCCGAAATGGCTGATCAGCCTTTAACCCCTTGACCGAAAACTTCATCTCCATGGTCAGATATTCACCCGCTATCTTTCCATCAAGCGTCAGAGCATCGATCTCCTGGGCAAATCCGTTCAGCCCTGCCCACATCGCACACACCAGCATCATTAGTTTTTTCATAACTTTCCTACCTTTCAAAACCTAAACCACTTGCGTGTTAATCTATCAGTTATACGAATCTCGGAGAGGGTTTATTTGTAAAAAAATGATTTTACCGAAAATAATCCGCTCGGAGCATCCGCAAAACGCTTATCATCCTTGAAAACAGGGCCATCTTAACAGCTTTCCGCTGTAAAATTGTCATGAGGACGTCAAGGAATTGTAAAAATGTTGTCTAGGCGAAGCGCCTCTGAAAACAGGGTCGACCGCTTCTGGGGAACCATTTGCCACATGCGCAGCTTCGCGGCAGCCACCATCGCATAGCACATGGCACCAGGATTTAACTTTCCGGGATGGGTTGTTCAGCCACTCGCTTCAGCAACCGGTCCACATCAATTTTTTTTGAAGCAAGTTGCCCAGTGGGTTGAGGATCAGCAGGCGTCGGATCTTCGGTGCCAGTTGGCACACAACCCGGTGTCAGGGATGAAATCCCCATCGCAGCTAAAAGTAACTCTTTTTTCATCTTAATCCTCCTACTTCGACTCCAGCATCATGCCAGCGGAATGCGAGTTGAACTCCGGGGCGTACATGCATTGAATCTCGGTCATGCCTGCCTTGCACTTGCCATTCTGGAAGACGCGGCACTCGTATTCAAAGATATAGGTGCCACGCTGCAACCGGTCAAAGAAGAAGTGCGTGGCCGTGTCGCGCGTACTCTGGAAGTATCCCGTCCCGTCCTGCCAGCGGTAGCTGGAGAGCACATCCACCGGCTCGATGCTCGCTGCGCGGGTATCCTTCATGTGGACAAACTCCATCTCGCGCTCGACACGCAGTTCGATGCGCGTCACAATCGTATCCCCGATCTTGACCGTCTTGATCGGCTTCAGGACCGGCCCCTTTGTGGTGTACTCTTTGACGAACAACTTGCGGTCAATCACGATGGGCATCTTATCTTCGCTCTTGGTCACCTTGTCGATATCTTCGAGATACTGCCAGTGCAACGCACCGAAGGTAATGGCGTTATTCGGATTCTTGACCTCGATCTTTGCCATCTCAGGCTTGATCTCCGCAGGCTGATAACGCTTGGAGAAATAACCGCTGCCCGCTTCCGAGGCCTCCGGCTTGATCAGGGCGCCGCCCAGCCTCACTTCGACCTCCGCCTTGGGCGACAGCATCGTGTTGTTACCCAGCATCAGCGCATAGATCGCATCCGCGGTCGATACCGTCGTAGTCCACCGGGAGGTGCGCTTCTGCTGCAACAGCCAGAGCGCGCAGGCGTCAACAGCATCCTGCTCCTTGGTCACTTCCTTGAAGGCCTCGATCGTCAGTGCCTGTGTCTCGAGCGGTGCATCATACCACCACCAGGAACGCGGCATCCGCCAACTCATGCCCATCTCTTCGTCCTCCACGGCATTCTCGCGTACCGACTTCATGATCAGCTTGGCCAACTCAACCTCGCCAAAGCGATTAAAGGCGATGGCGGCCTGAGCACGAGAGTAACGCGAAAGCTTGGTCCACTGGTTGTCCAGCTTGGCCCAGGCGACGAGCGTATTGATGATCTCTTCCTCAGGTGGCGCATCTTTGATAAAGAAGCTGCGCATATAGAGATAACTGGCATCACTGCAACTAAAGCAGGTTAATTTCTCCTTCTTTCGGTAATTGATGCTCTT